>JAISQF010000017.1 GCA_031274365.1 Elusimicrobiota bacterium
CGCCGCCCCGCCCCCCCCCGGCCGCCCCCCCCCCCCCAACCTACAAAAGGCTTATTGAAAGCAAATTTTACAATTTGAATATTGACTTTTTGCGCCAAAAAAATTGAATTCACAACAACTTGCTTTCTCATAATAAAACGAATTTATTATTTTGTTTTTTCTTTGTCAAGGTCAAGGACAATTTATCATTGCGCATTATTGTTTTCTTTTATTTGAGAAATACTAAAGATAATAATTCCAATCCAAATAAGTCCAAAAGCTATAAAATGAGCGGCGGTAAAACTCTCTTTGTAAATAAAAATTCCTATAAAAAGACTCAATGTGGGAGAAATATATTGCAGAAAACCCACGATTTTTAGTTGAAGTTTTTTTGCGCCCGCTGAAAAAAATATCAAAGGAATCGCCGTCGCTATACCCGAAGCCGCAAGCAATAAAAAATTACTTAAATTTATATTTTGATAAACGCAATTATTGCTAATACTTAAATAATATTCATAAAAAATCATAATGGGACTAAGCAATAAACTTTCTAACATTATCGTTGTAAATGCCGAGACAAGCAGCATTTTTTTCATCAATCCGTAAAAAGCAAAAGAGAAAGCTAAAACAAACGAGATCCAAGGAAATTCTCCTAATTGAATAAGCATACTTACAGCGCCTGCCGCTGAAAAAATGACGGCGGCAATTTGATATGAATTTAATTTTTCTCTCAAAAATATAATCCCTAACAAAACGCTCGCTAAAGGATTTATATAATATCCCATACTTGAAAAAAGAATATGTCCCGTATTTACAGCCCAAATAAACGTTCCCCAATTTATAGCAATAAAAATTGAAGCCGCTATTAAAATTAATATTCGTCTTGAATTTGAAAAAATAAATTTACAATCCGCAATAAAAGATTTAAACTGTCCCGAGCAAATAATTAGAATAGCGACAAAAATTGCCGAAAAAATAATTCGGTTTGCCAATATCTCAAATGGATGAATAGAATCAAGCAGCTTCCAATAAATAGGGAGCAAGCCCCACATAAAATAAGATAAAAATACGAACAAAACTCCTTTTCTTGTATCGCCGCTCAAAATAACTACTCCTTAAAAAATATAAATTAGAAGTATCTTATAACAGATTTTCAGTAATATTTGCAATAGATGCCATATTTTAGTATCGTGAATAACCCTGTGTTAAAATCTTAATAAGGTGAGGGTAAAATAAAAATGAGAAAATTTTTTTCTTTGACGCTTATACTAATCTTTATTGAGTTTATGCCGGCTTTTGCGGATAATTCTATCGTTGAAAGAGACGGTATTATTACTGTTTCTATCTCTGAAAATATTGAAAAAGACGATAACGGCGACAAATGCATAAGCTCGGATATAATCGGTTCCAATCCGAGTAAAAAACCTTTGTGGTTTGATAATATTGAAAAAGGAATATTCTTTTGGGAAGATGATAAAAATTATTATTTTGCGGCTTCTTATAATGATAAAGATATAAAAAAAGCAAAAACGGGCGCATTAGTGATGGGAATGTATGAGCTTTATAGACATATGGATGATTTTCTTTTGACAAATATAAAAGCTTCTATCTCAGGCATTTCAAATGAGGAGGCTAAAAGATTACAGCAGCAAAATGTTTTGGGCGTCTCGGGCGATGTAAAAATAGAAAATGGAAAAATAGAAGGGACTGTGATTTATAATGCCTCAAGAAATATTTGTGGCGAACATTTGAAAGATTCTTTTGTTGAAATAATTCAGGAAAAATTTTTATCGGGAAAAGTAAAAACTGAATATTGCGCTTGGGCTTTGGTAACAGTCAGCAAATATAATTACAATAGAGCGGTATATTGGATACTCGGCAATATTGAAAATCAAATTATATTTGGAATTCAAGGAAATCTTTTAGACTAAAAATAAATTTATTTTCGCGCCGCGACAGCAAAGCGATTATTTTATATATACGTGTGAAATATTTTTCCATATAAATTTGTCAAAAATTATTTGCGCTTTATTACAAAAACAGCCGTATAAGCAAACAAATTAGGCAAAAAAGTTATCCTTTTTTTTATCGCAAAAAAGAATTTATCCAAAATTTCATATCTTTTATTTTTGCAGAAATCCGCAAAATCCTCAATTGTAAAAAACCTTATATTTGGAGAATTATACCAAGTGTAAGGCAAATGTTTTGTTACCGGAGAATGTCCCAGCATTAGAGATTTTCTCGACGATATTTGAGCAAAATTTGGAAAAGCTATTATAAGTTTTTGTCCAATTCTAAAACATTCCTCAATCATAGTGTCCACATTTTTTATTTGCTGTAAAGTATTGTAAATAATAACGTAATCAAAGCTGTTATCGGGATAAGCGTCGAGACCTTTTTCTATATCAGAATGAAAAACCGTAAGTCCTTTTTCCACGCAAGAAAAAATCGCATCCTCGTTTATTTCAATCCCCTGACCGTTAATATTTTTTGTTTTAATAAGATATTGCAGCAAATCTCCTTTGCCGCAGCCCAAATCCAAAACGGATGATTTTTCATTTATTATCGACGATATTTTTTCATATTCCAAAGGAATCATTTCAACGCTCCTTTCTCCACAGATTTCAAAAATCCTTTTATGAGTTTTGTTTCATCCTCTGTTTCAAGCAAAAAAGAATCGTGCCCGTAGCTTGATTTTATCTCGCAATATGTCGCGTCATAACCTTGCAATTTGAGATGACGCGCGATATTTTCCGTCTGATAAGGAGGATATAACCAATCCGATTTGAAAGCTATTACTAAAGATTTTAAGTTTTTATTTTTAGATTTTATTGTGAAATTTTTTCCCGAAACGTCAAAATAATCCATCGCTTTTGTTATATACAGATAAGAATTTGCGTCAAATCTTTTAACAAAAGAACTTCCTTTATATCTGAGATAACCCTCGACTTCAAACTCAGGATTAGTTCCGACATTAAAAGCGTATTCTTTATCTTTTAACTTTCTCGAAAATTTTGCCTCCATAGATTTATCGCTCATATAAGTAATATGTCCTATCATGCGCGCCAAAGCGAGACCGGTTTTAGGCTCGTTTTTTTGATAATAATTTCCATTATTCCAATCGCTGTCCGACATTATCGCCTGCCTTCCGACTTCATTAAAAGCTATTTGCTGAGGAGAATGTTTCATAGCTGTGGAAATAGGCACGGCGCTTAATATACTGTCGGGATATGAAATCATCCACTGCAAAACCTGCATTCCGCCCATTGATCCTCCGACGACTGAAAGGAGTTTTGATATTCCCAAAAAATCTATTAGTTTTTTTTGCGCAGCTACTATATCCTCGACGGTTATCACAGGAAAAGCAAGAGCGTATTCTTTTCCAGTTTTTGGATTTATCGAAGCTGGGCCGGTGCTTCCTCCGCAGCCTCCGAGAATATTTGAACAAATAATAAAATATTTATTCGTATCAAAAGCTTTATTTTCTCCTATCATATTATCCCACCAGCCGGGCTCGTCATTTTCATTTAACTTTGACGCATGAGCATTTCCGCTAAAAGCATGTTCTAATAAAATAGCATTACTTTTATCCGCATTTAATTGTCCGTAAGTTTCATAAGCAATATCTATATTTTCAAGTTTTTTCCCAGATTTAAGAAGTAAATAATCAAAGTGAAAAATATCTTTTTTATTCATTGTTTTATCCTTATTTTTGTTATCATTAAAAGTGTTTTATTTCCCCTGCTCATAAAAAAACCTGCGTAATCGTTATACGCAGGTTTTTATTATCATAATAATCAAATATATATTTATATATTTCAAAAATATCTAAACTCTAAACGTATAACAAATCTCTTTATAAAAAAGATTCTGCATTCGTCCATTCATTTGAGCATAGATTGTTTTTGTATTTATATTTATCATATCGGCGATTATAGTTATTTAACTCGTGAATGTCAATGTCATATGCTTCGCCGACAAAAATATTTTTTACAATATAACCACCAAGAGCTTTAGTTATTTACCTCATAAATATACAATGCCGTATGCCATTGCGCGCAAAAATCCGCAATTTTATTTATAATTTCTTTCATTATATTAACATATTTATATGTATATAATATTATTTTTAAGTTGAAAATTGGAGAGTAAAATTGCGCTCGTAATAGCATTTAAGACCGCTGTTAGTAATTCGGTTATTGTGTGTTTGTAATACTGTAGATAAAAATCAATACAAAAAACACTATTCATAAATAATTGAGCTTAATAGTAAAAAACAATACTTATTATAATTTTAATAATATATAAATAACATATTATTTTCATAAAAATACGCTTTTTTATATATAAATACATATTACTAACAAATACTTGATTTTTTTTATTAGTTATATTATAATTTATAAACTGTATAAAGCAGATAAAAAAATAATAAGGGGATTATAAGTATGAACAATCAACAAGAAAACTCAAAACAGTCTAAAAAAATGCCGCATAGGACAAAAAATGAAATTATTATGAAAAAGAATTTTTTCCAAAGATGGATGTTTTTTTTCATAATATTTACAATAATAGTAATTCTTACGCATCTTGGCATTACGGCAATCGCTCAAGCCAGACTATCTACAGTTCCTATTATAAATGTTCCGATTTTTACACAAACTCAATTAATTAATAATGTGGATGACAGATTAAGATATTTGACTCCCAGGGTAGAGGGGGTCAATTTTTTTATATACACGGTTAAAAAGAGAGATAATTTGTGGAAAATTGCAAAAAAATACGGTTATTCAGTTCATACTATTATAGGCTGCAATCCACAGTTTACCACTTATGACGTGTATGAAAATCAAAAAATTCTTATCCCATCGACAGGCGGAACGCTGCATCCGATACAAAAAGGCGATACATGGGAAACAGTAGCTCAAAAATATGACATCGAAGAATCTGTTATTAAATCGAGCAATTTCGGAACGGCAAGACTTATAGAGGGCGAATATATTTTTATCCCGGGCAGAAGACCCGCTGTGGATTTAATGAATAATAAAATGCAGCAGAAATATGCTTTAAGAGATTTATTTATTTCCCCTTTGGGCGGCAGATATACAAGCGGATTTGGAAGAAGAGTGCATCCTGTTACGGGAAGAATCAGCGTTCACGGCGGTCTTGACGTTGCCGCACCCATAGGCTCTAAAGTCAGCGCGGCGGCCGACGGAACCGTAATTTTGGCAAGCTATAATGCGGGATATTATGGGACGGCAATTTATATAGATCATCATAACGGTTATATAACTCATTACGGACACCTCTCGAAAATAAATGTTAAAGTCGGTCAGAAAGTTAAAGCTGGGCAAATCATAGGACGCAGCGGAGCCACCGGTAGAGTTACCGGACCTCATCTTCATTTCACAATTAAAAAGAACGGAGTGGCGCTAAATCCGACAAAATTTTTGTGGTAAATATTTTTCAATAACTTTTTAAGACGATAAAAATGAATATGGATTTCAAAAAGTTTTTTGCAATCAGTCCCGAGGAATTTTCAGAAAATTGTATAATTTGCCAAAGCAGCGATTTATCTTTATTTGCCGACAATGCGCGCAATGGACTATTTGTAAAAACGGCAAAAATTAAAAACGCAACGATAATAGGATTAAGAAATAATTTTGCGGCGGGCGACAGCGTTCTTTTTTTAGAAAATACTCCTTGCCGCAATATTATTTTATTTGGCAGCTGCGGAGTATGCGGAGATATTGATTTAGGAAGTCCGATTGCCGTCGAGAAAAGTTATAATTTGGAAAGTTTTTCAAAAATGGCGCTTTGCAAAAGCGAGAGAAGTTTTGAATATTCTAACGCTTCAAAAGAATTTAATGAAAATTTTTTTGCCAAAAATCCTAACCTAAATTTTATAAAAACAAACTCGGCTTGCGTCAATTCTTTTATCCTGCAACCGCAATACTTAGACTTCTTTAAGGAAAAAAATATAGGAGCTGTGGATATGGAATCATCGATAGTTTTTTGCGCCGCAAAAATTGCGAAAATAAACGCCGCGTGTTTTATGTATGCCTCGGATCATATTGAAAAATATCCTTTGGGTAAAAACCTCGCGGAGCCGTCAAAAAAACGCATCGGCAACACAAGAAAAAAACTTGCAAAAGCTATCGCGGAGTTTTTCTTTGATAAAAATTGAAGATTATTTTCCAAGATTTGGAGTAAATAAAAAAAGAGAAATAGAAAGACTGATTTTTGAAATATCAAAAAAAGAAAAAATATCTCCTTGCAAACTTTTACTTTCCATAAAAGATTTCGATTACGAAAAAGCAAAACTTGCCCTTCTTAAAAAAAGATATTCAAAAACCTTTAGAGATTATCCCGATATCGCTTTGTCGTCTTTTTATCTGCCTCAATATAAAATAGATAAAAACTTACAAGCCGCCACAAACCCCTCTCAATTTTATCCAAAACGGATATATCACACGTCAAAAGCCCGTCTGACAAAAACTTTTGAGAATGCAAAAAATTTATTTCCTTTTTCTAATTTTATTGAAATAGAATCGCTAAAAAGTTTTCAGAAAGGGAAAAATTTTAATATAAAAAATTATAATGAACGTTTGCAAAATTTATTTTTAATAGACGAGCAATACGATTTTTTCAAAAAATGTCCCTGCACTTCAAACGCCGTCGGATGCGGATACTCGATAATGAATATAGGCATGGGTTGTCTTTATGAATGCGCTTATTGTTTTTTGCAAGGTTATCAAAATATTTCAGGAATAGTCATTCCTTGTAATATAGACGATTATTTAACCGATGAAAAAATTTTGTCTTTGCAAAATGTCAAAACTTTTTTTAATTATAAACGCATCGGCAGCGGAGAATTTACGGATTCTTTGGTCTTTGATAATATCACCGGTTTTTCAAAAGAGATTGTCGAATTTTTCAAAAATAAAAAAGAAATTTATTTTGAATTTAAGACTAAAAGCGTCAATATAGAAAATTTAATAGAGGCTGGAGGAACAAAAAATATAGTATGCGCATGGAGCTTAAATTCTATTCAAATGCAAAAAGAAAATGAATTCAAGACGCCGTCAATTCTTGAGAGATTAAATGCGGCAAAGAAAATTGTTGAAGCGGGATTTAGCGTCGCTTTTCATTTTGACCCTATTATTTTTTATGAAAATTGGCGCGGCGGATATAAAGAAGTTGTGGATATGCTTTTTGATATTATTCCGCAGGAATCTATTAAATGGATAAGTCTTGGCAGTTTGAGGATGCCGGCCGAGCTGAAAAAAACAATAGAAAATAGATTTCCTGAAAATAAAATTATGGATGAAGAATTTCTTTTGGGAAAAGATTATAAATTAAGATATGCTGATAATATTAGAATTGAAATGTTTGATTATATGAATAAAATTATTAAATCTAAAAAATCAAAAGCTATTGTTTATCTTTGTATGGAAGATAAGAGCATTTGGGAAACAACGTTTAAAGTTTAAACCCGGAAACTTTCCCCACCCCCCACCCCCAC
>JAISQF010000006.1 GCA_031274365.1 Elusimicrobiota bacterium
ACCTTCGTTATCGCCGCTGTTAATGTCGTTTTGCCATGATCCACATGCCCTATCGTCCCTACATTTACGTGCGGTTTGCTCCTGTCAAATTTCTCTTTTGCCATTTTTGTTATTCCCCCAAATTTTTATTATTTTCCCTCTATAATAGCCGAGGATGGGAATTGAACCCACGACCACCTCCTTACCAAGGAGGTGCTCTACCACTGAGCCACCTCGGCAGCAGATAGACTTTTATATAGAAAAGCGGGAGACGGGAATCGAACCCGCATGTCCAGCTTGGAAGGCTGGCGCACTACCACTGTGCTACTCCCGCGAAATCAGAAATTTTATTTAGATATAAAAATTGGGGGCGGATGGATTTGAACCACCGAAGGGCAAGCCCGCCAGATTTACAGTCTGGTGCATTAGACCGCTCTGCCACACCCCCTTTTTCAATCTAAAAAAATTCATAAAGAGCGCTTATACAAATAAAAAAATTGTCGTCGTCGTAGCGACAACAATCGCTTATTGATTGTATAATAAGAGACTTAAAAAGTCAATTAAACGCCTTATCTTAATAAAATTAAACCGCTAATGCAAAAATAGAATTAAAAATTTCCTCCATGCATAAAATAATCTATACACTTTTTGCACGTCGGCAACCCGCAACTAACGCCTCTTTCCAAAAAGGAAAATTTACAACATAAAAATATCTTTCTCTTCTTATTAAATCCTATCTGCTCCAAAAATATTTATGTTTTTTTTCAATACTGACTGACATTCACTTTCTCTTTTCATTAAATCCTCGCCACTCCAAAAATCCAATCAGGTATAAACAAAACAAATTTCGGAAAGAAAACGCATACCAAAACTACAAGCAAAATCGCTATCAAAAATGGAATTTCATGTCTTACCGTTTCTTCCACAGGACATTCCAATATGGACGACACTGCAAATAGCGACACTCCTACCGGCGGCGTCACTATGCCCGTTGTGACGACTGTCATCATTATTATGCCAAAATGCACAGGGTCAACGCCGATTTGTCTTACTACCGGCAATAATATGGGAGTCAAAATTAAGGCTATGATTGTCGTCTCCATAAACATTCCGCAGAAAACCAAAATCAAAATTATCATAAGCAGCATAAAAATCGGCTGGCTTGTTATGCCTAAAAGAGTGTTTGCTATTTGTAAAGGAAGCTGCTCATAAACAACTCCATAACCAAAAATCCCGGATAACGCTACTATAAACATTATGACCGCAATGTCTCTGCTTGAATCTATAAGAGATTTAATAAGAGTTTTTAAGTTGAGTTCTCTATATATAAAAGCCCCTATGACAAGAGCATAAATTACTGCAAAAGCTCCTGATTCCGACGGCGTCATAATGCCAAAGCGAATAAATAAAATAAGCAAAATAGGAAATAAAAGCGCCCAGATACCGTCAATTAAAGCCTTAAAAATATCTTTCGGACTTGACATTTTTTCATTTTCCGGTTTATAGCCGTTTTTGCGGGAACTTATAGTGACCGCAACCATAAGGCAAATCATCATAAAAATGCCGGGAAGTATCCCAGCGGCAAAAAGTCTTCCTATAGAAACTTCGCCGACAGAACCATAAATAATTAATCCCATGCTCGGTGGTATGGTCGCCACAATAAGTCCAGCCACTGCGTTAATTGCGGCGGCAAAACCTCTTGCATATCCTTTTTTGACCATATCAGGTCCTAAAATTCTTGCCTGCATAGCGGCGTCAGCTGTAGCGGAGCCGGACACTCCGCCCATAAGCGTGGCGAGCACGCAAGAAACTTGAGCAAGATTTCCATACATATGTCCCGTTACGACGTTGGCAAGTTTTATTAACCTTTTTGTTATCCCGGTATTGTTCATCAAATTGCCTGCAAAAATAAAAAGAGGTATGGCGAGCATTGTAAAAGACTGCGTGGTGGAAAGCGCTTTTTGAACTACTATACTCATAGGGATTTCCGGATTGCTCAAGAAAAAAGAAAAGCCCGAAATGCCGATTGCAAAAGCTATGGGCATACCCAACAAAAGAAAAAGTAAAAACAAACCGATTACAATAGCCATATCAATTCCTCCCCCATTTTTGCGCAGGTTTTGCTATGTCTTCTATTATCTGTATAACTTGCGATATAATCATAAAAATTGAACATAAAGGAACAGCCAAAGTGCACCAAGCGTAAGAAATCGGCAAAGTTTGAAAAAGTCTCTTTGTAGTTTCAAGACAAAGCGGTATGCCAAATCTAACTAAAACAAAAAGAAAAATAAGAATAATGAAAGCAAATATAATACCTACAATTTTTTGAACTATGCCCGGCAGCCTTATCACAAACATATCCACATTTACGAGTTTTCTTGAACGAATCGCAATGTCGCCGCCTAAAAACACCTCCCAGCCAAAAAACAGCATAGACATATCCATAGCCCAATTTATAGGATGTCCCGCTGTGCGCGCCATAGCGGAAGCAAAAACCAAAATGGTAATAGATGCAAGTAAAAATCCGGCAAGAGCCTCTTCCGCTTTACAAAAATTTTTATAAACGTTTTTCATCATACTTATCGCCCCCTCTCGCAAAAAAAATCCCCGCCATTAAAAAATGACGGGGACTCAAAGCGATTATTTTTTACCTATTTCTTTATATATCTTATCTCTTAATTTATCATAGCCGAGTTTTTGATATGCGCTTTCAACAGCGGCTTTGAAAGGAGCAAGATTAGGTCTTATAATTGTTATGCCGGCTTTTACCATACTTGCTTCCAATTCTCCGCCCGCTTTCTCTACTGCTCTTGCATTAGCGGCGCCGGCTTCTTGACAAGCATCTATCAAGAGCTGCTGATCTTCGGGAGATAATGTCTGGAAAAATTCCTCGCTGATAATTATCCCGTTTAGAAGTTGGAAATGATCAGTCTTAACAATATATTTTGTCACTTCAAACAATTTCGCGGGATATGCTGCTGTCGCTTGCGCCTCTACTCCTTCAATAGCTCCGGATTGTATGGCATTATAGGAATCGCCCCAAGCCATAGATATTGGAGTTGCTCCCATAGCGCGTATGCTTTCCGTGCATACCGGCGAGCCTATTGTTCTAATTCTTTGTCCTTTCAAATCAGCGGGAGTATTGACGGGTTCATTTACATAAAAGTCGCGCGGACCGTCATAAAAGTTAAAAGCAAGCACTCTTATACCATTTTTTTCAGCCAATTCTTTTGACCAACCGGCAAAACTTTCGCTTTGTGTTACAGCCAAACACTCGTCATAATTATCGGCAAAATAGCCCATCATAAGAATGCCCATATCTTTGACATAATTGCTCATTCTTGCAGAATCTGTCAAAAGGGCGATGGGTCCGCCTTGCGTTAACTGCTCGATGACATCTTCGTCGCTGCCCAACTGATTGGAAGTAAAAATCTGCACTTCAAGCCTGCCCTTTGAGCGCTCTTTTACCAATTTCGCAAATTCAGCAAGTCCTTTGTAAAGAACGGTCCCGTCCCCTTGAGAATAACCAAGTTTAATCACCGTAGTTTCTTTTTTTGACCCGCCGCAAGCAATAAGACTAAAAGCAATTACAGCTGCAAACATCAAAACCAATACTTTTTTCATTTTTTCCTCCTTTGGAAAATTATACTGCTCTATTATTTTTACAGAGAATATAGAAATATTCCCGCACGTGCGAAATTTTTTTAGCTTGCACAGCGCAATTTCGACAATCTATAAAAGAAAAAAGCAAAGGAAAAATATCCTTTGCTTTTTATAAATATTATAAAACTTAAAATTATTCTTGATTTTTTTAATAAAGTTAATTGAATTTTTTTTGCGCTGGAATTTGACAAACAAATAGACGACATAGAAAAGTCTAAACTATTAGAAATTTTAGAAAAATTAGAAAATTGTAAATTTTTAATCATCATAAAATAGTATCCCTTTTATTCTGAAAAACTAAAAGCATAATAGAAAAATCTATAAATGTTGTCAATAAATATAAATGCTGCGGTAAGCTAAATTTTTATTAAAAAAATAATTTAATTCCGCCAAGCAAAGCGAATATCCAGATAATTATATTAAATGTTTTTGTCGGAATTTTATTCATAAAAATAATTCCGATAACTCCCCCCACAACCACTAAAGGAGCAAATTTCAAATTCAATAAAAGCGATTGGGGAGTAATTAATCCTTGAGCATAACTGAAAGGAATTTTTACTAAATTGAAAATAAAATACGACCAAGCGCAAGTAGCGACAAATTTTTGTTTGGATATTTTCATTGATAAAAGATAAATTATCATTACGGGACCCGCGGCATTTATCATCATCGTCATCAAACCCGCCAATAATCCAAAACCCCCGACGATAATCGACTTATCATCGGGAATATCTATATGCAAATATCTACGAATAATATCCAAAGAAAACAAAGCCGTCACAATAGAACCAAAAATTATTCCATACGATTCGTCGGGAATAGATTTCATAAGAAAAAATCCAATTACAATTCCCGCTATCACCCAAGGAGAAAGTCTAATTATCACATTCCACAAAGCGTTATTTCGCCAATACAAAATGGCGACAATATCTCCAAAACATAAAAGCGGCAAAAGATAACCCGTCGAAACTTTCGCCGGCATTACGGTCGTGAGCAAAACTACCACCAAAACACCAAGTCCCGGAAAACCGGTTTTATTTATTCCCGTCGCCAAAGCAAGCAAGGCAAGCATAAAAAGAGCGTGATTAGAAAGTTCCATAAATTCCTTTATTGCAAATCAAATTATAATGATAAAAAAGATTTTTCATTTTATGAAAACGACTGCATAATTTAGATATTGAGTTTCCGCCATAGCCGCTAAAACCGGATGATCTTTAGCCGCAAAACCACGCTCCAAAATTACCGCAGTTCTTTTAACATTAGCGGCGGCGCTTGAAATAATTTCTCTAAAAGAATCGCAGTCAATATGATAACAGCAAGACGATGTTGATAAAATCCCCCCGCTTTTTAATATGCTCATAGCGGCTTCGTGAATTTTTACATAATGCTTAAACCCCGCGTTAAAATCTTTTTTATTTTTAACAAGTCCCGGCGGATCTATATTTACAATATCAAAATTTTCTTTTTTGGCTTCTTGCGACTGCAGATATTCCAAAGCGTCGGCTTTTAATCCGTTGAAATTCTTAAAACCGTTAAGCCCGAAATTTTTCTCGGACATCTCCAATGCCGGCATTGAAGAATCAACAAAAACAATATCTTTAGCAAGAGATCTTTTTGCATAAATCCCAAAAGCTCCGGTATGACAGAAACAATCCAAAACTTTTTTATCCTCGGTGTAAGAGGAAAATCTCAATCTATTGTCTCTCTGATCAAAAAAGAAACCAGTCTTTTGACCTTCTTTCAAATCAACATAAAAACTTAATCCGTTTTCTTTTATTATTATATCGTCGGGAATTTCTCCAAAATAAATTTGATTTTCCAAATTAAGATTTTCAAGTTTTCTAAACGATCCGTCATTTCTTAAAAAAATTCCTTTAGGCTTAAAAAATTCCTTGGCGGCGCAAAGAATTTCATCTTTATACGCGTCTGCCCCCGCCGATAAAAACTGAGCGCAAAGATAGTCTTCGTATTTATCAATGACGACGCCCGACATATTGTCAGATTCTCCAAAAATTATGCGGTAAGATTTTTCTTTGGGGTATATTCTTTTGCGCAAAGCGAAAGCATTTTCAATTCTCCTTGTCCAAAAAGAAATATCAAAATCTTCGTCCGCCGAACTTATCAATCTAAAAGCTATCAAAGAATGTTTATTAAAAAATCCTTTCCCTATGAGATTATTATCATTATCATAAAGCAAAGCCGTGTGCGCTTCTTTAAGATTTTCAAGATTTGCCGCATTATCATCGGATATGTTTTCAAAATTTTTTATCTCATTTGAAAACACCCATTTATGACCGTTTTTTATTCTTTTACTCTGCCCCGCTTTCAAAATAATTTTATACATATTTCATCCCCTTTTTATCTAATAATTATCTATAAAAAAACAGTTATACCTATTATATAGGTATAACTGCCAAATAAATTTCTTAATCGCTTTATTGACGCCAAACAAAAAAAATTCTCTTTTTCAAAATTACAAATTAAAATCTAAAACAAATTCTTCTCGTAAAGGATTACACGGAAAATCAATTCCTTTAATCGGATAAGAATGTAAAGACGGCTTTGACAACAAGTCCCAAATAAAATCATTTGAAAATTCCGCCGCTTTCTTTACACCATAAAATCATATCAAGATGAGCCATCGGAATTCCCGTTTTTTTAGAAAAATTTCGCATTTCTTTTTCTATTCTTTCATATTCTCTATGCGTAAGATTTTTTGGAATTTCTTTTATCGCTCCAAAAAACAAAAGATTTTTAAGAATATGTCTGTCAAGTATCGCTAAATCTTTTCCTAATCCTATATTCCTTAAAAAATGCCCCGCTTCTTTATAACCTATACCCTTGACATTTTTTATAAGCCAATTGCGCAATTGATAAATATCGTCAAAAGATTTTAATTTATTCTTTATTTTTATTTTGCCTTTGTCTGAAAAAAGTTCCCTTGCTTTAATGACAAATCCAGCCTTATTTCTCCTAAATCTCACCTTGCTTATAATTGAAGAAATATCCTGTGCGGCGGCGTTAAATATCATATCTTTTTTAGCCAATTCATTAACGGCAGCCCAGCATAAAACAGCTTTACTCTGAGGAGTAAAAAGACAAAAAACCAGCTCGGCAAAAATCTCTTCGTCATTTGCTTTTTTCCAAACGTCGTCAAAATGCTTTTCTCTTTTTATCAAGAGATGTTCTATACTTTCCCAATACTTTTTTAATCCTGAAATAGTTTTGGAATCATTAGTAGGCGTTTGAATAAAATCAATTTTGATTACCGGATTCATTTATCCATCCTATAAACAACAAATACTCAATGTTTATTTTTTAATATAGACATATACTAAAATTAACGCGATTATTCTTATTTAATTTCACAAAAAATATATCTCTAAAATATTTTCTATCAAGAATAAACTTCCGCCTCAAATCCTTGTTCTTCTATTGCATTTTTTATTTCATCTATCGTCGTCGCCAAAGGCTCAAATTCAATGTCGGCTTTTTTCTCTTTTAAGCTAACGCTGATATTTTTTACGCCTTTTAATTCTTTAACGGCATTCGTAACGGCTTGGACGCAATGATTACAAGACATCCCTTCCACTTTAAATGTTTTCTTTTCCATTTCCTTACCCCCTATTTTGAATTACTTTTTTCAATATAAAAACGCAACGATAGATTTACCAGCACTCTTGTATTATTTTAATTTGATAATTACAAAAAAATCTCTCAATAATAATTAATTTTAAGAATTCTATTTTTTGAAATATTTATCCAAAAATAAAGCTACTTTTTTATAATGCGGACTTGAACAAACTCTATCGCCTGCCGTCATAATTGAAGTTTCAAGAGAATGTCTGCAAGGACAATCCTCTTTATTGTCCGCAAGTTTTAACACTATGTCTTTTATGATTTTTTTCGAATTTACAATATTGCTTTTTACCGTCTCAACGACTTTATCATTTGTAACTTCCTCGCCCTCTTTCCAAGCGTCAAAATCTGTCACAAGAGAAATATTTGCATAACACATTTCGGCTTCTCTTGCCAATTTCGCCTCGGGAACGGCGGTCATTCCCACTACGGAAAATCCCAACCCTTTATTTACTAAAGACTCGGCTTTTGTGGAAAATTGAGGACCGTCTATGCAAACATACGTTCCTCCAAAATGATGATTCAATCCTATTTCCCCGACGGATTTATGAATTATATCTCTTAAATGTCCGCAAAAAGGATAGACCATAGGAATATGAACGACTATTCCGTCGCCAAAAAAAGTGTTTATTCTATTTTTTGTTCTGTCAAAAATCTGATCTGGAATAACAAAATCTTTAGGCTTAAAATTTTCTTTAAGAGAACCGCAGGCCGTAAAAGAAATTATTTGCTCGACGCCTATGGATTTTAACGCCCACATATTGGCTCTTTGATTTATTTCCGACGGCAAATACAAATGGCCTCTTCCATGCCGCGGCAAAAAAGCGCATTTAACTCCGTTAATATTTCCGACGGTAATTTTGTCCGAAGGTTTTCCAAAAGGAGTGTCAATATCCTTTTCAATAATATCTTCAATACCTTCTATTTCATAAAGTCCGCTTCCCCCGATAAATGCAATTTTTACAAAATTATCTTTACTCATTTTAATCTCCTTTTTTATTTTTTTTATGACAAAAATTTTCTTTTATTAGGTTTTTGAAAATTTATATTCTATAGCGATTGCGACAAATTTTAATAAGACGGTTTTATATCGATAACGGATAATTGCACAACCGCCTCACCGTTTTTATCGGCAATATCTAAACAAAAAGCCAAATCAAAAAAATCGTCTTTTCTTATTATATCGCCATAACGCGATTTATTCCAAAACACAGCTTGAACATTGCGGCTTCCTTTTTGTGAAACTTTGAATTTCAAATGTTCTCTCTTAGAGCCAAAAACATAAACTTCCGTAACATTAACGCCTTTGATACAAAATATCGGTCTCGGATTTCCCATTCCAAAAGGACTTAAACTTTCTATCTGATTATAAAAATCAATATTTATATCGGATATCTTTAATTCGTTTTCAATTATTATACTATTCAACGGCTCTATTTCCACAAGATTTTTTTTAGCATAATCAATAATCCTGCGCTTAAACTCGTCTATTTTTGAATCCTCAATTGTAAATCCTGCCGCTTGGCTGTGTCCGCCGTATTTGATGAGAATATCTTTTACGCTTTCAAGCGCATTTACAATATTAAATCCTTCAACCGACCGAGCCGCGCCGACAGCTTCATCGCCTCCGCTTATCAATAAAAAAGCGGGTTTAGAATATGTCTTAACCATACCGGAAGCGATAATCCCCGTCACTCCCAACTCAAGATTTGAGGCTTTAATAATTATCACTTTATCATTATCCGGATCGCATTGCTCTCTTAAAAGATTTTTGAACTGTTCTATATTTTCAAATTGAAGTTCTTTTCTCTCGTCGTTTAACTTTATTATATCCGTATAAAGAGCCTGAGCTTGAAATTTATCTCTTGCAAAAAGAAGCTGGGCGGAAAGCGCTCCGCGCCCCATTCTCCCCGCGCTGTTTAACATAGGAATAATATTGCGCGACACGGATTGAACGCTTATATTATACGAATCTTTCGTCTTCAAAGTGTCCTCTATTAAAAGTCCAAGTCCGGGTCTTTGATGAGGATTTGCGGCTATAATTTTTAATCCTTCGGAAACGATAATTTTATTTTCGTCTATTAAAGGCATTGAATCGGCTATCGTTCCCAAAGCGCAAATGTCGAGAGCGCTTTCAAAAAAATCTTTCATTCTATCGGCATTATAATCCATTTTTACTTTTTGGGTAATCAAAGATTCAATATCGTCTTTTTGAGGTTTGTCAAAAACTATAATTTTATCTTTCAAAAGAATATCTTTTTTAATTAAAGCCTCAGCGGCGGGCGCGCTAAAAGTATAAATTCTATACGCGACTTTTAATTCCTTTCTTAATTCATCAATACCGCTAAAAGACTTGCGCTCAAGCTCAACGTCATTTGACAACCAAAGCAATTCGCCGTTAAAATCGTCTCCGTTCTTTTGCGCGCTAAACAAAAGATTATATTTATTGTATTGCCTGCCGTATGTCATCACAAGAGCTTGAGCCAATTTCAAAGATACCGCACAGCCCGCAATATTCTTAAACGGATATTTTGTTCCCTGCATTTTAGGATTTATAAGAGCAAATGGATTTGGAATTGTGTCCTCAACCGGCTCGTGATGATCGGTTAAAATAACGTCTATGCCCAAACCTTTTGCGTATTCAACTTCTTCTTTTGCCGACATCCCGCAATCGACGGTAATTAAAACTTTAACATTATCGGAAGCGTATTTTGAAAGTATATCTTTATGTATTCCATAACCTTCGTCAAAAGGAATATACCACTCCACGTCTCCTCCGTAATTTTTTATCGTATCGACAATAATATTTACGGCGGTTACTCCGTCAACGTCTCTATCTCCATAAACTAAAATATGCTCTTTTAAGTTTATGGCTTTTTTTATTCTATCAACCGCTTTTTGCATTTGCTTAAACAAAAAAGGACTGTGGATATATTCCAAACCCCCGCGCATAAAAATCTCCGCTTTTCTATCCGAAATCACTCCTCTCGAAAACAGCGACGATAAAATTTTTGGATTTACTCCCAAAGCAAGCATAGATTCAGGCAGGTTTTTATGAGACGTCCCGACAAATTTCCAATTCTTTTTTATAAAATCCATTAAGCGATTTTTCCTTATTATTTTTGACTTATACTTTTTAGCGCATTAAGTAATTATTTCTTTTATTATTTTTCTTTCCGCCGGCTTATCATCGCTAATCAGATAGGCGTCGTCCATAATAAGAGCGGCTTGTCTCAAAGAGTCTTTCTTATTTGATTTTATAGAAGCCAAAACTTCTCCTGTCTTAACATAGTCCCCCGTTTTTTTATAGAAATATATTCCCGCGGAATTATCTATCTTATCGTCTATTTTTTCTCTGCCCGCTCCGCTGATAGAACAGGCCATCCCCATATCGCGCGTCCTCATATGAGAAATATATCCGTCTCTACCGGCTTTTACCAAATATTGTTCTTTTGTTTTTAACGACAAAACGGAATCGGGATCGTCTATAACTTTTGTATTTCCTCCCTGAAGTCTTATGACTTCTCTAAACTTCTCAAGAGCGGTTCCGCTTTCAATCGAATGCAAAGCAATTTTTCTCGCTTCGTCTAAACTTTGAGATTTCTTTGCTCCAAAAATCATAGCGGCGGCAAGCTCTATGGATAAATATGACAAATCGTTTTTTATTTCTCCTTTTAATATATTTATAGCTTGCTTAACTTCATTTGCATTGCCCGCGCAATCTCCCAAAGGTTCGTCCATATCGGTGATAAAAACCGTGGAATTTATTTTTGTTTTTTTTGCCGTATCAATCATTTCTTTTGCAAGTTCTATCGATTGAGCGTAGGAACTCATAAAAGCCCCGCTGCCCGTTTTAACATCAAGGATTAAAGTTTTTGCTCCCTCCGCAATTTTTTTAGACATTATGCTTGCGCATATAAGAGGAATGGATTCCACAGCGGCTATAGCGTCTCTTAAAGCGTAGATTTTTTTATCGGCAGGCGCTATATTATGCGTCTGTCCTATTAAAGCGCAGCCCGCTATTTCAACCGTTTCAATAAATTCTTTATTATCCAAATTCGTCCTAAATCCGGGAATAGATTCAAGTTTATCAAGAGTTCCTCCCGTATGGCCAAGTCCTCTCCCCGACATCATCGGAACACAAACGCCGCAAGCGGCTACAACCGGAGCAACTATCAAAGAAGTCCCGTCTCCAACTCCGCCGGTAGAATGTTTATCAGCCGTATAATTTGAAATAAGAGACCAGTCAATTATATCGCCCGAATGAGCCATTATATCCGTAAGATTATAAATTTCTTCCTTGTCCATACCTTTAATAAAAACAGCCATAATAAAAGCGGCCATTTGATAATCTGGAATGTCGCCGTTGCTATAGCGCATCGTCATAAACTCAATTTCATTTCTCGACAAACTTTCGCCGTTTCTCTTTTTATAAATTATATCGTAAGCCCTCATAAAATCTCCTCTTTGAAAGATTTCCCGTTTTTCATTTTTGAGACATTAAAAATATCCGCTATTGTCTGATCGATATCGGACAGAGTGTCTCTTATTCCCAAATCCGCTCCTTTCTTCAACGCTTTTCCATAAACCAAAAGAGGAACATACTCTCTTGTATGATCCGTATGAGCTTTATAAGACGGATCACAGCCGTGGTCGGCTGTGATTATAAGCATATCTTTATCAGTCATCGCCGACAACAATTGAGGAAGATAATTGTCAAATTCTTTTAATCCATTGGCATAAGAAACTATATCGCGCCTATGCCCCCACAACATATCAAAATCAACGAGGTTGGTAAAAATTAAAGTTTTTCCTTTCTTTTCCGACAATGTCTCGTCTAAAGTTACGCGCATACCTTCTTTATTGCTTTTTGAATGAATGGATTTTGTTATCCCTCTAAAATTAAAAATATCCTCTATTTTTCCGACGGCCACAGTGTTTGCGCCCGCCGCTTTTAATATGTCAAGAATTGTTTCCCCGACGGGATCAAGAGAAAAATCTCTTCTATTTTGAGTTCTGTAATAATTTCCATTTTCTCCTAAAAAAGGTCTTGCGATAACTCTGCCGACGCCGTAATCTCCCGTTAAAAGTTCTCTTGCTATTTTTGAAATTTTATAAAGATTGTCTAATCCGAAAAGTTTTTCGTGAGCGGCTATTTGAAAAACGGAATCAGCCGAAGTATAGACTATGGGAAAACCTGTTTCTACATGTTCATCGCCGAGTCTGTTTATTATTTCAGTTCCCGAAGCCGCGCAGTTGCCGATTATTTTAACGCCAATTCTTTTTTCAAATTCGCAAATCAAATCATCAGGAAAACCGTTTGGAAAAACGGGAAAAGGTTTTTCCAAAATTATACCGGCCATCTCCCAATGCCCGCTTGTAGTGTCTTTTGCGCGCGATTTTGTCGCCATTTTTCCATAGCAGCCTAAAATATCGTCTTTGGATAAAGAAGATTTCAAATTCAAAATTTTATAAAGGCCGAGTTTTTCCATATTGGCAAGAGAATAATCTTGACCCATAAACTTAAAAATATGTCCTAAAGTATCCGCGCCTTTATCTCCGTATTCGGCCGAGTCCGGCATTTCTCCCGCGCCCACGCTGTCTAAAATAATAAGAATTATTTTTTCTATCATCAATTTATCCCGTGCTCTACATTTGTTCCTTGCGTCAAAAATTTACGGCGTAAGCAAAGACGACGCCCCTATTCTCGACACGCCCGCTTTAATAAAAGATAATGCCGCCTCGTAAGTCCTGATGCCGCCGGCGGCTTTGATTTTTGTTTTTGGATCTATGGATTTTTTTATAATTTCAATGTCTTCCAATGTCGCTCCGCCCGTTCCAAAACCGGTTGAAGTTTTAACAAAATCAGCTCCGCTTTCCGAAATAAGTTTACTTACTAACGCTATTTCGTCTTTACTCAAATAACAAGTCTCTATTATCACTTTTAATGTTTTACCTTTTGAAGCAATGCGCATTTCTTTTAATTCCGTTTTTACATAATCAATATTTCCCGATTTTAGCTCGGATATATTTATAACCATATCTATATCGTCCGCTCCGTTTTTTATAGCGTCAATCGTTTCGTCCGCTTTTGTTTCAATGGTAACATACCCCAAAGGAAAACCTATCACCGTCGTAATTTTAACGTCAGAATCTTTTAATTTGCTTTTACATTCCTTAACCATAAAAGGAGGAACGCAAACGGAATAAAAATTATTTTTCTTAGCTTCCAAGCACAATGTTTTATAATCTTCAACTTTAGCGTTGGGTTTTAATAGTGTGAAATCTATGTATTTTGAAATATCCATTTTCTCTCCTTTTAGACGATTAAATTCTACAGCTGGGATTCTTCTATTTCTTTAATCTTTGTAATTCTCGGCTGATGTCTTTGCTCAAATTCAGTGTCGAGAAAAACTCTTGCCATATTGCAAATATCTCTAAAAGTCGCCGTCCTTGAACCAAGACATAAAATATCGGCTTTATTATGCTGAGCGGCTAATTTTGCAGTATCTTCATTCCAAGCTGTCGCCGCTATTATCCCTTTAACTTTATTTGCCGCAATACACATCCCTATTCCAGTTCCGCAAATAAGAATTCCTTTTTGAGCTTTTTTATCCAAAATGGCTTGAGCTACTTTTTTTGCATAATCGGGATAATCGCAGCTGCCCTTTCCGTCATATCCGAAATCCTCGACATCATATCCTATACTTATAAGATAATCCTTAACTTGCCAGCGCACTTCGGCCGCGGCATGATCGGTTCCAAAAGCAATTTTTTTAATTTTATTTTTATCGTTCATATTATCCCCGCCCTACTTTGAATACTTAACAAGTTTGGCAAAAGAATCGCTCTCAAGACTTGCCCCGCCGACTAAACCGCCGTCAATATCCGGTTTTTGCATAAGAGTGGATATATTGTCCGGTTTTACCGACCCTCCGTAAAGTATTCTTATTTTTTCCGCAGAATCTTTATACATTTGAGAATAAATTTTTCTTGCAAAATTATGGACTTCCTGCGCTTGTTCCGGCGTCGCAGTTTTTCCCGTGCCTATAGCCCAAACCGGCTCATAAGCTATAACGACAGTTCTCGATTGCTCGGCGTCTAAACCCGCAAGTCCGTTTTTTATTTGAGTTTCTATAACTTTTAGAGTTTCATTTTTTTCTCTTTCGTCGAGAGTTTCACCCACACATACTATGGGAATAAGTCCGGCGCTAAAAGCGGCTTTTGTTTTTTTATTAACTTTTTCGTCGGTTTCGCCAAAATATTGTCTGCGCTCGGAATGACCTATAAGAACATAAGAACATCCGCTGTCTTTTATCATTACCGGAGATACTTCTCCCGTAAAAGCGCCTTTGTTTTCCCAAAATAAATTCTGCGCGCCCAATTTTATATTGCCGCCTTTTATTTCATTATACACGGCGGACAAAGATGTAAAAGCGGGACAAATCAAAATTTCAACATCGCTCACATCTGCAACCAATGATTTCAAGGCTTTTGTAAAATCAATCGCTTCCGATATGGTTTTATTCATTTTCCAATTTCCAGCCATTAAAGGTTTTCTCATTTTTACTCCTCCTTTTTATTTTGAAATCTACTTTATGCGCTTAAATATTTAACTATGGATTTTGCGGCTTGTTTGCCCATACCCATAGCCTCGATAACAGTCGATCCGCCGGCTACATCTCCTCCCGCAAAAATTCCCGATATGGAAGACATTAAATTTTCATCAACTATAATACGTCCGTTTTTATCGGTATTTAGACCTTTAGTTAAAGATGTGAGTATCGGATTTGGATTTAATCCCAAAGCTAATATAACCGTATCGGCTTCAATTATAAAGTTAGAATCTTTAACCGGTTTTGGACGATGTCTGCCGGAAGCGTCGGCTTCTCCAAGCTCCATTTTTATGCATTCAACTTGTTTGACAAAATTATTTTCGTCTCCGATAAATTTAACCGGATTTGTCAAAGGAACAAATTCCACTCCTTCCTCTTTTGCGTGAATTTTCTCCTCAAGCCTTGCCGGCATTTCGTCCTCGCTGCGTCTATAAACAAGTTTAACATTTTGAGCGCCGAGCCTTTTGGCAGTTCTAACGGAATCCATAGCGGTGTTTCCGCCCCCGACGACAATCACATTCTTTCCTTTATATATAGGAGTGTCATATTCCGGAAACATAAATCCTTTCATCAAATTTACTCTTACAAGAAATTCATTTGCCGAATAAATGTTTTTAAGATTCTCTCCTTCAATTCCCATAAAAGTCGGAAGTCCCGCTCCCGTTCCCAAAAAAATCGCTTTATAATTTTGTTCAAATAATTCGTCTATCGTTATTGTTCTGCCGATAAGAGAATTAAAGAAAAATTTGATTCCGAGCGCTTTTAGAGTATTTACTTCTTTATCCAAAACGGCTTTAGGAAGCCTGAATTCCGGAATTCCATATCTTAAAACGCCGCCGCTGTCATGCAAAGATTCAAAAATATCGACTTCATATCCAAGTTTAGCCAAATCCCCTCCGCAAGTTAAACCCGCAGGACCCGAGCCGACGACTGCAATTCTTATTCCATTTTTAACCGTCGCCGCATTTTCTTTAATATTTTCATTTCCCCAATCGGCAACATATCTTTCAAGATTTCCTATCGCCACAGATTCTCCCTTTATCCCCAAAATGCACTGCTTCTCGCATTGTTTTTCCTGAGGGCAAACTCTGCCGCAAACGGCGGGGAGATTACTTTTTTCTTTGAGAACTCCTATCGATTGAGCAAGATTATCTTCGCTTAAAAATTTTATAAAGCCCGGAATATTGACCTCTACCGGACAGCCCGCCACGCATCGCGGAGACTTACATTTTAAGCAGCGTTTTGATTCTTCCAATGCCTGCTCATGAGTATATCCTGTGTTCACTTCCTCAAAATCCTTATTCCTTATTTGCCCATCCCTTTGGGGCATTTTCATCCTCTGCGGCATTTGCAACCTCCATTATTAAACTTTTCTAAAGAAATTTTTTCCAAATCCTTAAAAGTTCCAAGCCTTGAAATAAGCTCGTCCCAATTTACTTTATGAGCGTCAAATTCCGGACCGTCCACGCATGCAAACTTTGTTTTGCCGTCCACCGTAACTCTGCAAGCGCCGCACATTCCCGTTCCGTCAACCATAATCGGATTTAGAGAAGCGAGAGTTTTTATAGATTTTTCTCTCGTAAGATTTGCAACGGCTTTCATCATTGGAACCGGACCTATGGCATAAATTATATCCGTTTTCTCTCTGCTTATGACATCCTTTAACACATCAGTCACAAATCCTTTTATTCCATAACTTCCGTCGTCTGTGGCGACTATCAACTCCGTGCTTGCTTTCCTTATTTCGTCTTCAAGAAGCAGAAGTTCTTTTGTTCTTGCTCCGACTATGGATATGACTTTATTGCCCGCGGATTTTAGCGCGTCTATAACGGGCAAAATTTCAGCCGTCCCCACTCCTCCCGAAACAACGCAAACAGTCCCGTATTTTTCAATTTCAGTAGGCTGTCCCAAAGGTCCTAAAAAATCTTTTATCAATTGACCTTCTTCCAACAAAGAAAGAGCCGTCGTGCTTTTTCCCGCATGCTGAAAAATAATACGCGTCAAACCTTTTTGCGCATCGACGCCGGCTATTGTCAAAGGAACTCTTTCGCCGTGATCGTCAATTCTAAAAATAATAAATTGCCCCGCTTTTGCATTTTTTGCAATGTCGGGCGCTTCTATCCATAAACTTGTGATGTTAGAAGCTAACTTCTGTTTTGAGATAATCTTATACATTTCTCATCCCCCGTCTCCTTATATTTATTTACTACTTTGGACTGCCGACTATTAAAAAATTCTTTTTATTTTCTTTTACATCCACAGTTAAGTCCTGAGTTTTAACAATAACGCCGTTTTTATCTCTAAACTCGACGGTTATTTTATTTTCTCCGGCGGGCAGATAAAATCTCGACATTAAAATATTTTCGGGAAGAGTATTCCACCCGCGCGTGTCCGCTCTTTCAGAAAGAGAACTGTATAGATTTGCGGCAAGCTGGGTAAGAGCTCCCAATCCATCGCCGTGCTCTTTTTTAACATATTGAGAAGCGGCCTTTCCGGCTGCAAATTTTATAGCCGCGCGGGCTATGGTTTTTGCATAAATTTTAGCTATTTGACTTTCAAGAACTTTCTCCGCTATTAACGCTAAGTCCTGAGCCTCATAAGAAAACGTTTTATTTTTTAAGCTCGGCGATTCTATTGAAAAAGAATAAACGCTGTGCGGTTTTCTTTCATAAGCGGGAAAAGCCGCTTTAACATAATCATTAGCAAAAGCCGAAAGAGCCGCGGACTTTGCCGTCTCATAATCTTGCATATCCGAGCTATCCACATTGTCGGCGCTTGCATAAGCCCAAGCTCTAAAAAACGCTATCTGTATTACTTTTTCAACTTTCTTTGGAATCAGGCCGTTATAATCTATGACTATACATTCACCGTAACCTTTAAGAATATCATTTCTTGCGGCGCTTGGATATTTGGATTTAAGTCTTGCGGCATAATCGCTTATTCCAAGTTTTAGAGCCGTCGTATAAGCGTCGTTTATTAAATCTTTTGGAGGTTTTATTCCATTTATTCCATTTTCATAAGCTCTTATAGCCAAACTATAAGAAGTATAAGCGTCGTTTAGATAACCGCCGTTTTCATAGACCAAACCCATAAAATATCTGACAAAACCGTCGTCTTTATAAACTTTTCTATAATTGCCTCTAAAAAGATAATCGGCCTGACGCGCCTCGACGACAGCTTCATTATCCTGCCCGCTTAAAATATAATTTAGCGCGTTAAAAACAGTTATATGTATGCTTTCAAAATCCTCTCCGTAATACGGCATACTTGAATCGTTATAGACAATTGATAACGCGGCTGCGCCTACGCTTTTTGTGTAATAATAATCAAATACTTTTTTTGCCTCTTCAAAATTCTTCTGGCTAATATCGTAGATAAAAGCGTAATGATTTACAATTCCCGCGTCTAAATAAAACATCAAAATATTGTTATTGCCGTATTTTTTTTGCGACTTATCTATCAGCTCGGCTGCGCCCTTATAATCTTCTTTATCTATTTTGCCTCTTAAATTTTCATAATAAGCGGTCATATTGGACGCGCATCCCGACATAAATATGGCTGCCGTAAAAGGCAGCCATATCATAAAAGATTTAACCATAGTTTTAGAAATCAAAATAATAGTATCTTTCATATTTTTATCCTTATTTTTTACGTGCATTTTTTTATACTTTATATTTTTTCTTTGCCACATATTTCTTTATTTTTTTCTCTCCGCTCCAAACTAAAACATTCGTTTCAATATTTAATAATTGAAGATCAACCTGATAATACTTAACTTCTCTTGAACCCTCTTTATCAAATATCGTATTTATAGTTCCCTGAAGCATAAAATCAGCAGCCGTTTCCTGACCCTGCCTTTTTGCATCGGCGGCATTAGTTCTTTGATCTTCTCTTTCGGCGCGAATTTCGCCTCTCTGGCCGGCAGAAGCTACAAATTGAGCGCGCCCGCTGTTTGTAATAGCTCTCTGAAGTTCTTTTATAAAGGTGTCCGTATTGATATGTTCCTGAGATCTATTGACAACTGTTCCGACTATAATCTTAGGCTCTTTTTTTTCTGTGGCTGTAAATTTTGTTATCCATGGCATGCTAAGAGCGTCGTTTAACATAGCTTGCGCGGTAAGTTGAGAATCCGTATCATTCCAATCGCCGCTTAAATCAATCTGAGTATCGGAATCCACTCTCGTGACTACCGGAGAGCTGCTGCACGATACAAGACTTAAAATAAGAAAACTTCCTAAAACAAAAAATACCGCTATACTTTTTTTCATTTTCTCCTCCATTTATTCTCCTTTTTTATAAACAAATATTTTTATTGCCCGACGTCTATTTTAAGATTTAACTTTAATTTTAACAAAATTTCTTTTTCCTGCCTGCAAGATAAAATCCGAACCTATGTTTTTTGACTCCGTGTCCGCATCTATTTTTTTTGAATTTATTTTTACCCCTCCCTGCTTTATAAGACGACGCGCCGAATTCCCGCTTGAAACAAAAGACGCTTTTATAAGAATATCGGACACCTTAAAATCTCCCGTGACTTCAAGTTGATTTATATCGTCGGGAATATCTTTCTTTGCAAAAACTTTTTCAAATTCCTCTTTTGCTTTAACCGCCTCATCTTCCCCGCAATATCTTTGAGTTATTTCAAAAGCAAGAGCCGCTTTTGCCTCTTTAGGATGCATTTCTTTAATTTTTTTTAGATCCGCTTGAGTAAGCAGCTCGTAATACTTAAACATCAGCTCGTCTGAAATAGACATAATTTTTCCAAACATATCGTTTGGATTATCGTTTAGCGCTATATAATTTCCATAGGATTTAGACATTTTTCTAATCCCGTCGAGACCCTCTAAAAGCGGAACGGTTAAAACTATTTGCGGCTCTAATCCGTAATCTTTTTGAATTTGTCTTCCCAAAAGCAAATTAAATTTTTGATCGCTTCCGCCAAGCTCAACGTCGGCTTTCAACGCCACGGAATCATAAGCCTGCAAAAGAGGATAAAGAAATTCAACTATGCTTATTGGTTTATCGCTTTTATATCTTTTTTCAAAATCGTCTCTGACAAGCATCTGAGCTACCGTTGACTTTGCCGCAAGTTTTAATAATCCGTCCACGCCGAGAGTTTCAAGCCATTTACTATTATATTCGACAATAGTTTTTTCTCTGTCCAAAATTTTGAAAACCTGATCGGTATATGTTTTAGCATTTTTTTCAATTTGCTCTCGGGTCATAACCGGACGGACTTCAGATCTGCCCGACGGATCGCCTATCCTTGCCGTGAAATCTCCGATTAAAAAAATAATTTGATGTCCCAAGTTTTGAAAGGTTTTTAGTTTATTGATTATAACCGTATGCCCCAGATGCAGATCGGGCGCCGTGGGATCAACGCCGAGTTTTACTCTCAGTTTTTTCCCTTTTGCAATTCTCTCCTCTAACTCTTTAACTGATATCAAATCGCTTGTTCCGCGCTTAATTAACTCTATGTCCTCTCTCATCGAATCGTTTCCCTTATAATTATATTAAATCGATAGATTTTTTAATAATGTGTATTTTTCTTTATCAAACTTTTTCTCGCGGTTTATAATTTTAGCAATAGGCACCGAACTTATTTTCCCATTGGATAAAATAACCAACAAATTTGACTTCCCGGCATGCAATAATTCAACCGCTAAATTTCCAAATTGAGAAGCTAACATTCTTGTTCTTGCCGTAGGTCTGCCGCCGCGCTGTATATAACCTAAAATACTCACTCTGACTTCAAGACCCGTCATATCCTCTATCTTTTTTGCAAATTCCCAAGACGAGCCCGCGCCTTCGGCAAAAGCTATTATTTGAGACGTTTTTCCTCTTTCCTTTCCAAGTTTAAGTTCATTAACCATAGAATTCATATTCGTTTTTACCTCCGGCACAACAATAAATTCGCAGCCGGAAGCAATGCCGACATCCATAGCTAAAAATCCATGCTCTCTGCCCATTATCTCGACTACAAAAATTCTTTCATGGCTCGTGGCAGTGTCTCTTATTTTGTCTATGGCTTCGACGGCGGTGTTTAACGCCGTATCATAACCTATCGTCTCGTCCGTTCCAAAAATATCATTATCTATTGAAGCCGGAATATTTATAACTTTAATTCCGTGTTTTACAAGTTCATTTCCGGCCGCTAAAGATCCGTCGCCGCCGATTATCACAACGCCTTTTAAGTCAAGATCTTTTATCGTCTTTACGGCGCGATTCATTCCCGACACAGTTCTTGTTTCAGGACATCTTGCCGTATGAAGTATAGTGCCTCCAAAATTTATAGTTCTACTTACAGACCTTGATGTAAGAGTTGTAAAATCATCCTCAAGCAAACCCTTAAAACCTTTTCTTATTCCTATCATATGATAGCCGAGACTTATTCCTCTCCTGACTATCGCTCTTACCGCCGCATTCATACCTGGAGCGTCTCCGCCTGAAGTGATAACGCCGATTTTTTTTGCCATTTTTTCCTCTCCGTTTTATTTAAACATTTTAACTTATTTTAATTCATATAAACGTCTCAATTATACACCTTTATTGCCCGCTTGCGCAAATAATGAAAATTATATTTTTCATTTTACCTGTGTTTTGATATTTCATATAAAATTATAGCCGCCGCGCACGAAGCGTTTAACGACGAGATTTCATTTTTTTGAGGAATTGAAATTATATAGTCGCAATTTTCTTTTACTATCTTGCGCAAGCCTTCTCCTTCGCTTCCTATAATAACAGCCAGAGGAAAAGGTAAATCCAATGTCGTCAAATTTTGTCCGCCGGTTTCCGCTCCCGCAATCCAAAATCCTTCTTTTTTAAGCAAGTCAATCGCATTGTTAAGATTTGAAACGCGCGAGATTGAGACATATTCAATCGCGCCGGCCGAAGTTTTTGAAGCCGTTTCGTTTACTCCCGAAGCTCTCCATTTTGGAATGATTATTCCGTCGGCGCCAAAAGCGGCGCAATTTCTAATTATCGCGCCAAGGTTTCGCGGATCAGATATACAGTCGAGCAAAACAATCAACGGTTTTGGATTTTCCTTAGACATCTTAATTAAAGAATCAATTTCAATATATTCCATAGCCGAAACTTCAGCCGCTATTCCCTGAGAATACGGCGATATTTTATCCAACTTTTGCGAAGGAACATAATGAATGGCAATAGCTCTATCCCGCGCGAGTTTCAAAATTTCAGAAATTACTGAACCGACTGCCGTTTTAGAAATAGTAATTTTATTGATTGTTCTTTTGTCTGATTTTAGAAGTTCTAAAACGGGATTTCTGCCATAAACCACGCCTATTGAAGATTCATTTGTTTCATTCATTTCATTTATTTTATTTTTCATATTTTTTTATGATAACTAATCTATCTTTCACCCCGTTTTTTTGCCGTCACATCCGCCGTCATTTGCAACAAGCATATAACTTATATAAATTTTTAATTTACTCAATTTTTTAATTTACTCTCGCAAACAATTTTTGTCTTGTATGCGCAACTTTATATTTCGGATTTGCTTCTACTATTATTTTCTCCAACAATTCCGGATCTTCCGGAAAATGATATGTGCATATCGCCAATTTAGGTGCAAACTTTCTTAAAACTTCCCTCGCTCCTCTCAACAAATCTCTCTCGGCTCCTTCTATATCCACTTTTATGAAATCCACTTTTTTTATATTGTTATCTTTTACAAATTTATCTAATGTTATTATTTTTATCTTTTCCGATATTTTGCTATCGTTAAAATACATACCGCTTCCGCTGATATTTTTTTCGTTTATATATATCATTGACTCATATTCTTTTTTGCCAAGCCCCAAATTTACAGGATGGATCTTTCCTTCATTTAATTCAGCTGTCTTTTTTAATAATTCAAATGATTTATGGACAGGCTCAAATGCATAGACAACCGCTCCCTTTGATGCCGCATAAGCGCTGAAATCCCCTATCCATGCTCCCACATCCATCACTATATCATTTTCTTTTACAGTAACATCAAAATTTCCGTCTTTGTATCCATATGGCCCTTCCGTCATACATTGGTCAAATAACCCCACTATCGCTTTATTATAATCATCGCTTAATATACATGAAAACAAAAATGTATCTTGAAATGTAAAAGGCATTGCACTCATCATTTGCTTATCATTACTTATATCAGGTAATTTTGCTCCATTAAAATTAAAATAGGAGATACCCCCCCCCCCCCCCCATCTTTTCTCTAACCATATCTTCGCAAATTCATCCATGAATATTCCATTACTGTGTTTTCTCAAAAATCCTATCGCTTCTTTTATTTGATTACTCTGATTATCA
>JAISQF010000016.1 GCA_031274365.1 Elusimicrobiota bacterium
CAGACAGACAGACAGACAGACAGACAGACAGACAGACAGACAGACAGACAGACAGACAGACAGACAGACAGACAGACAGACAGACAGACAGACAGACAGACAGACAGACAGACAGACAACAACTATTAAATGCAAGCTGTAAAAGTTGGGAAGTAAAAAGACTTGGAGAAATCGCAAATATATCTTCTGGAAACTCCGCTCCTCAAAACAAAATGTTTTTTGATAATGGGATTTACCCATTTTTTAGGACTTCTGATGTTGGGAGGATCCATATTGGCAGAATAAGTAAATCATCAGACATGCTTAACAATGATGGAATAAAAGGAATGACGCTTTGTAAAAAAGGAACTATTTTATTTCCTAAAAGCGGGGCATCTACGTTTCTTAATCATAGAGTTATTATGGATGTTGACGGTTTTGTGTCAAGCCATTTGGCAACTATAAAAGCTAAAGAGAGTATAATTTTAAGCGGCTATTTATTTCAATTCTTGAAAACTGTAGATGCAAAAGAATTAATGCAAGATCAGAATTATCCTTCCTTAAGACTTTCTGATATATCTAATATTCTGATATTTTATCCAAATAATATAAATGACCAACAAAAAATAGTTGCAAAACTTGATAAAATATCAGAGAAAACAAAAAAACTTGAAAGCGTTTATCAAAAAAAATTAAACAACTTGGAAGAATTAAAAAAATCAGCTTTATATAAAGCGTTTAGCGGGGGCTTTTAATGAATGAATCAGAAACCAGGGCGGAACTTATTGACCCTAAATTAAATGCCGCCGGATGGACGACGGAAAACAACTGTAAAATCTTTAGAGAATTTGTCATAACTAATCATCTCGTAGGTTCTCATCAAAAAAGCGGACTTAAAGCCGATTATGTTCTGTCTTACAATAATGTTAAATTGGCTGTTATTGAAGCTAAAAAGGCTGATATGTCAATTAGCGAAGGTGTGGTGCAGGCTAAATTATACGCTAAAAAACTTGATATTCGTTATGCAATTTCCACAAACGGAAATGAAATATATTTAATTGACATTCAAACAGGTAAAGAAAAAACAATAAAAGATTTTCCTCCTCCGCAAACGTTGTATAATAATTTATACACCCAAACTAATGAATGGCAAAATAAATTTAACAGCATTGCTCTTGAAACATTAGGCGGAACAAAAATCCCGAGATTTTATCAGGAAATAGCGATAGATAAAGTTTTGAAAGCTGTCGCCGAAAAAAAGCGGAGAATTCTTTTAACTCTTGCGACTGGAACAGGCAAAACTTTTATCGCTTCTCAAATAGCTTGGAAATTATTTAAAACAAAGTGGAATATAAATTTTGACGGGCAAAGAATACCGAGAATTTTATTCCTTGCCGATAGAAATATTTTAGCGGATCAAGCCTTTATGGATTTTTCTTATTTTCCAAATGACGCGCTTGCGCGTATTAGACCGAAAACAATAAGCGAAAGCGGTAAAGTTCCCACAAACGGAAGTATATTTTTTACAATATTTCAAACTTTTATGAGCGGCGAAAATAACACTCCGTATTTTGGACAATACCCAAAAGATTTTTTTGATTTTATTATTATTGACGAATGCCACAGAGGCGCTGCAAATGACGAAAGCAATTGGCGGGCAATATTAGAGTATTTCTCATCCGCTTATCAACTTGGGCTTACCGCAACTCCCAAAAGAGATGCAAATGTCGACACATATAAATATTTTGGAGAGCCTGTCTATACTTACTCTTTGAAAGAGGGAATAAACGACGGATTTTTAACGCCTTTTAGAGTGCGGCGTTTTCAAACAACATTAGACACATATATTTACACTAAAGATGATGATGTTGTCGAAGGAGAAGTAAAAGAAAGACACGAATATGTGGAGGAAGATTTTAACACAAACATTGAAATTTCAGAAAGAGAAAAAAAGCGTGTTGAGTTATTTATGCGGGAAATTAACCAAAAAGAAAAAACGATTGTTTTTGGAGCGACGCAAGAGCATGCGGGATTGTTGAGGGATTTAATAAATCAAATTAAAACCGACTCGCACATAAATTATTGCGTTAGAGTTACGGCAAATGACGATGAAATTGGAGAGCAATTTTTAAGAGAGTTCAGAGATAATGAAAAAACAATTCCAGTAATATTAACGACTTCCAGAAAACTTTCTACCGGCGTTGACGCGAGAAATATAAGGAATATCGTTTTGATGCGTCCCGTAAAGTCTATGATAGAGTTTAAACAGATTATAGGAAGAGGCACAAGATTATTTGACGGTAAAAATTATTTTACAATATATGATTTTGTCGGCGCATATAAAAATTTTTCAGATCCAAGCTGGGACGGCGAACCAGTAGAAATTATTGATACTTTTGACGAGCCAAAAACCGTTTGTCCAAAGTGCAACAAAAGACCATGCGAGTGTGAAAAAGAGCCTTGCAAAATATGTAATCAATCTCCGTGTATTTGCGTTAAACCTCAGCCGAAACAAATGACTAAAATTAAACTTGCAGACGGTAAATATAGAAACATTCAGGCCATGTCTCAAACATGTTTTTGGGATAATAGCGGGAAGCCTATAACTTGCGAAGAGTTTTTATACAAACTTTACGGGGACTTGCCTAAGTTTTTTAAGGATGAACAAGAATTGAGAAACATTTGGTCTAACCCTGACACAAGGAAAACATTGTTAGAGAAACTTAAAAATGCGGGATATAATGACAAGACGCTTAACAATTTAAGAGAACTTACAAATACGCAAGACAGCGATTTGTTTGACACTCTTAAATATATCGCTTATGAGGTAGAGCCGATGACAAGAATGATAAGAGCGGAAAATGCCAAAAAGAAATTAGAAGAAGATTTTGACGACGACAAACAAAAAGCGTTTTTAGAATTTGTATTAGAAAGGTATATAGATGTCGGCACAGACGAGCTTGATAGAGCTGACCTTCCCAATTTATTGATTTTGAAGTATAAAGATTTTAATGACGGAGTTAAATATTTAGGCGAAGACATAGCCGATAAATTTGTCGCTTTTCAAAAATATTTATATATGCGATAGGCTGTTGATAAAATAATGTGATAGAAAATAAGAATATAAACACTTTTCGCGGCACCCATTAAACAAAAATGAAATCTAATAGAATTAATTCTTTTTAATTAATTGTTCTAACAGATGCCGTTTTATATTCATTGCCTGATAGTATGAGAATTTAGGCGGCAAAGCATTCCCTATCATTAAAGCTATGCGGCTTGTGGGAATATCCGCTGGAAATTTATAATCCATCGGGAAAGATTGTAATAATGCCGCTTCTCTTGCGGAAATACATCTGTTCTGTTCCGGATGCAAAAATCTACCTTTTGAAGGATTCAGGCAACCGCCGGTAATGGTCGTTGAGAAAGCATCCCATCTCAATCTGCCATAAATATCGTTAAAACCCACATTTGCTTTTTTATGACACTTTAATTGCATTTCCGATCCTAAATCCTTTCTACTGCCGCCGTCTTTTGGAATAAGAGAAATTAAATCTTGTATTCTTTTAGAATGTATAGGGTATATTTTATGCAGACGATCCGTTGAACATTCGGGACAAGGTAGTTTTTCTATACAATCCCTAACGGTCATATTTTTATTATTTGGACCGGCAACTTTAATAGTTCCTAATTTTGAACCGACCATAACCAATCTCTTACGACTTTGAGGCACGCCATATTTTTTTACATCCACTATTTCCGCATCTATTTTATAGCCCATTTTTTCAAGCTTTTCTCTTGTTGAAATAAATAAATCATATTGTAATAACAAAGGGACATTCTCCAGCATTATTGTGTAGGGATTGAAAAATTCAACAAAGCGAATATATTCGTTTATTAAAGAATTTCTTTCATCCGAAACGGCTTGTTTTCTATTAAGCCTGCGGATTGAACTAAAACCTTGACAAGGCGGACATCCAGCGAGCAAATGCAATTTGTCATTTCCAAGAATTTCTTTTATTTCGTCTAAATTAACTTTTCGTATGTCTTGAGTAATAACTTTGGTCTTTTTATGGTTTAAAGAGTATGTTTGAGAAGCGTATTTGTCTATTTCAATAGCAAGTTTTGTTTCAAAGCCGGCTTGCCGCAGCCCTTCCGTTAAACCGCCCGCCCCAGAGAATAAGTCCATTGATATTAATCGCATTTATTTTACCTTTTTTGAATTTTCAAGCCGCTTAAATAAATGGGATAATAAACTTAATAAATCTAAACAATCTTTTTCTGAAAATAAATCGGATTTTTTTAATTCTTCATGTTCCTCGTGAGCTAATGGATTTCTTCCGGCGGCGCATACGCCCAGTGATAAACATTGTTGTCCTTTCTGTAAATTATTTTTGGTATCTTCTCCAAAATCTTTACCGTCGGATTTTTTGTAATCGCCAATTATGGACAACACAGTATTTTTTTCTGAAAAAACATTGTAAAACATATTGAATGCTTCCGATATATCAGAAGCTGATTTGTCTCTAACTTCCGACACATATTTTTTCATCGCTTCCTCAAAAGCTTGGTAATAGTCTTTCTTTTTATAATATGGTTCTGTTATTTTTTTAACAATATCATGTAAATACCGCCAATGATATAGTGGATATTCAGGGACTACATTATGAAAACACTCTATAAGTGAATTAAAAACAGAAGTTTCTAAAGCCTCTTCAGAAGTTATAATATCTACTATTTGTTGCACATTCTTTTTAATTTCTCTAAATGACGGCATAGTTTCAATCCAAGCCTCAATATCTATTTTGGTTGTTTCCTGTAAATTATTAGTTTTCTTATCTTTTCTTTTTTTACGCCAGTCCTTCCCGACTTGCGAAACAATGCCGGACAAAAATTTCCTCAGCTTTACCATCTCCGCATTTTCCCAGTCAATAGATTGTCTGTTTGTGGAAATTACATCTTCGTCTAAATCGTCGATAAAATCAACTGAAATCCATCCCGTTAGATATTGATAAAAATGACTCGACGCGCTGTCCGAGAAAAATTCCGGCGCATTTACTAGTTTACCTCTTGAAAAAAGCGTTATTCCCATTAATCCGGATTGAGGCTTTAAGGGTTTTTCTGCCGTTAGCAATTCGCCATAAATTTTGTCCTCATATTCGGACCCGGATGGAACGAATTTACCTTTTCCTATTTCCCATTTAAATTCTTCATCAAACATTTTATATTTTCTTTTATTATCGATTGCTATAATGTCGCCGGAAGGAGTTTTAATTGTCAATTTGAAATTATCGGGAAAAATGAAAATGCGAGACAAACTATTTGCCAAGGCGTCAGGATCAAAGGGAGAGGTGCGTCTTAACTTTTTAAGAGTAATCGTCGTCCCATTTGCATTGTCTGTTTTTTCTTCTATTTTAGTTATCTTTGGCTTATATGCGCCTTTTGACGACATTAAGTTGTCCCAATCAAGTATAAATTCATTTGTCAATCCGTCTTTTGTAGTTGTTATTGTAATTGAATGAGATAATCCGAATAACGCTAATTTTCCGAGACCTTTTTTACCGGTGGGGAGACGCTTAAATTTAGCGGACGGTTTGTCGCCCGCTTCTCTTCTATTCCTGCCTATCACTAAAAATTTTTGATTTATATCCTCATAAGACAAACCTTCTCCATTATCTATAACCTGAATTTCTTGCGGCACGGCATTGCTGTTCTCTATCAATATTATATTAACTTTCGAAGCGTCGGCGTCATAAGAATTTGAAATTATTTCCGCTAATGCGGGCGGCAACGTGGAATACATCTTTAAACCGAGATGTTCTATTGTTCGTGGATCGAAAGTCAGTTCTAATTCATGCATTGTTGTCATTTATACCTTCTCTAAAATCGATAGCTTTTTTAACAACCGATCTATGTTTTTATTTTTTAACTCGCATTCCCAAATTCTTATAACCTGCCAATTATTTTGTTTTAGAAATTTTGTTACTTCTCTGTCGCGTTGTTTATTGCGCCTGATTTTTTCAGCCCAGAAGTCACCGTGATCTTTAGGAGTTGTGTTTCTACACTTATGTCCATGCCAAAAACAACCGTCCGTGAAAAGCACTATTCTGTTTTTAAGAAAAGTAAAATCAGGGCTGCCCTTAATTTTATATTCTCTACGCCAACCAGTTATGTTGTTTTCTTTAAATATAGAAATTAATTTTAACTCGGTGGAAGCGTTTTTTGACGATTTGATTTTACTCATGATGTTAGAGCGTTTATTCTTGCTAAAAATATCGTTTTTACAATTGTAATTTGTCATATTATTGTTGTTTTCCAATTTGTAGTCAAGCAGTCTGCGTTTATAAATATACTTTATAAGTATATCAAATTTAAAAAGTTTCTTTCCAAATAAATCTTTTTTATTATAACTTTTAATAGAAAATTATTTTTTATCTTTTACATAACATGCTATTGTTAATTCTATTCTGTTTGTCAATTTCTGTTTCTTTAACATATGTGGGATTTGTTTATGAGATGATAAATAGAGATGTGTAAAATAAAATGTTTAGAGCAAATATGATGAGTATCTTATGGATGTATTTTAAAATATTTCAGATAAGATTTAGATGTTCCTCACTTAAAGAACTTCGCTGTTTATTATAAAATACTATAAATCAGACGAAAATTGAGAGATGTGATTAGCATAAATAATTTAAGGAAGAGTTGGGTAGGATTAAATCTGGGGTGGCTGACGGGACTTGAACCCGCAGCCTTCGGCTCCACAAACCGACGCTCTAACCATTGAGCTACAACCACCGTTAAAATAAAACATTGAAGCGATTTGTTATTTCGTCCTTGATAAACACTCTGTAAAATCTATCTCTTAAAAAATAAATCGTCCTCTTAAAAAACAAATCGTCTCCGGCGTGAGTTGAACACGCAACCTACTGCTTAGAAGGCAGTTGCTCTATCCAGTTGAGCTACGGAGACATTTTGATTTTTGGAAAGTAAAACAAAGATTAAAACAACATTAAATTATTATACAATTTGAGCTGCTAAAAAGCAAAAAAGCGGTATTTCATAATATACTATGTTTCTGTCAAAAAAATAAATGATAATAAATTGTCAATGTTGGCGATGTCTATAATATTTCGTCAATCCATCGGGAGCTCTGATCATAAAATCGGGCGGCGATGTGCTCAAAATCAAGTGTAATGATTACGGGTTGAATTTGTAATTATAATATCAGGACGATATAGGGGATAGAAATTGAAATTGCGGAACAAATCCACAATGGTAAATTATGGGAGATTCAGCCGAGCTCAGCCCGGCTGAAAGTTTAAATGTCTCGCCTCTTTTTTCTAAATGTTAGGGCATTAAGTTTTTTTGATCAGTTTTAATTCATTAAGATTTTTATTTTTTCGCACCATCTATCATTATGTTTTTTTGCGCCGCTTGCAACTTTTAATGTATATGTTTTGTCAGGATGTATAAGCAGCATAGCCTGAACTTCAAATCTGCCATACATCGCTTGGGCAAGAATTTTTATGTCATTTCCTTCCATTGTTCTTCTGCCCACTTGAGCGCTGTATCGTCTGAAAAGTCTGCTGAAAGCCTTATCAAATTGATTTTCTAAATCATCGGCATCTTTATATCTGCCCTCGCGCGAGGCTATCGGAGTTTTCTTATATACGCCCGACACAACCGCGGCGCGATAATAAGATGTTTTATCTTCAGCGTTCCAATTAGCCGGAACTGTTGAGCAGCTTTGCAAACTTAATAATAAAATCACTGCCGAAAATGCAATAATGATTTTCTTCATTTTTTCTCCTTTTTTATCTTTATGGATTTTTTGTTATATTCCAAATTATATTAGAGTTTAAATTTTATAATCAGCCGGTCAAAAACAAAGCAAAAAAAATTACGTCCATTCTGTTATTGATTTTTCCGTTTTGCGCCATGGACCGACTATTTCCTCGCCCATTGATTTACAATATTTACATAAAGGTATCGGACTGTTGATAAAGTCAACTATTTCTTGCATATTTTTCGCCTTAAAAATATCTATTGAATCCTCGTTGGTCACGGGTATATTTTGATTAAAGTAGCGGTTAAAATGTCTCATATTAAAAACAAAACTGCAAGTCGCAAGCTGGCCGTTTTGCATTGCTGCTGTGCAAATTGCCATCGGGCAACGTTTGAAACTTTTTTTCTCGTCTTGGCTGCCGGATAAATCAAGACAGAATTTACGCGAAGTTTTTTCAGAACTATCGCTAAAATCAAAATAATTAAATTTATATCCAAATTCGTTTCCACGCTCTTCTATCTTTTCCCAATTTACTCCGGGATATTTTGTCGGCGACATAATAATATTATATTTTTTGACCGACTCCCAAAAAATATCTTTTTGCGCAAGTAATAAAAGACCGTTTGTCACTATCTCAATTTTGCTTTTTGGAAAATACTCTCGCGCTATACGCATAAATTCAGGCAGCTCGGGATTAAGCAGCGGCTCGCCGCCCACAAGATAAATCTTTGCTATGTTTGCGCCGGAAAGTTCTGCAAGACGTTTTAAGTCGCGCTCTGTGTTTGATAAATTTGCAAATTCAGGCTCGGCAAGCTGCGAAAAATGATTGCAGCTATAACACCCCAAATTGCAATGCTCGCTAACGCAAATGTCAATATTATCAAGTGTGTTTGGACGTATAATATGTTTCAAAATAGCTTTACTTTTCATAAGAAAAATGTGGACTTTAGAATTCCCAAGACCTGATTTCTCTAAAAATTTTTTTGCTAAACCATCAATGTATTGCAACAGTCTCTGGCTAAACGACACCTTGTATTCGTTCATAATTATCTCCTCGCTTTGAGCCATATAAAAAGCCAATAAAATATATAAATTTCTTGAAACGGCATTTTGTTTTTTAATGCAAATAAAAATGTTTCATATAGTAATATGCATAAATATACAATTTTTTTCACCCGCCAAATTTTCTCTTTGGCTTTATCAATCAACGATCCTTTATGAACATAGTAATTATAAAATATTTTATCAACAGCATATCCTTTGCGGATAAGCATTAGGTATGAATATAAAAATATACTGTCCTCCGCCGCCCAATAATGCTTAAAATATAATTTGTGCCGTCTTATCAAATCAGCTCTGAAACAATAGCCCAATACGGAAGTAATAACAGAAACTTTTAGACAGCCTATTTTATTTAATAGACCGGCATTATTTGATTTGACGCAATAAATATATTGACCTGAAGAATTTTGTTTAAGGGTGTCGATTCTTCCGTCTTCAATTATTTGCGTATTAAAAACAATAATGTCAACCTGATTATTTTCCATAATCTCACAACATTGACGACAAGCGTCCGGCTCTAAAGTGTCGTCTGCATCACAAAAAAGAATATATTTACCTCTTACATTATCTAATGCAACATTTCTCGCAGGCCCGGGACCTTTGTTTTCCTGATTGAATATTCTAATCCTTAAATCTTTTTTTGCATACCCCTCAAGAATTTCCAAAGAACTATCGGTAGATC
>JAISQF010000018.1 GCA_031274365.1 Elusimicrobiota bacterium
ATGTTACGATGGACATAGAGCTGATAACGCCGGTAGCGATGGAGAAGCAACTGAGGTTTGCGATAAGGGAAGGAGGCAGGACGGTAGGTTCAGGCGTTGTTACTGAAATTGTTGAATAAAATAAAATTGGAGATTAAATAAAATGGCTGAGAGGGTAATAATTACGCTTGCTTGTTCTGAATGTAAAAATAGAAATTATTATTTTGATAGAGGGAAAAAACAAGAGGGCAAATTAGAATTGAAAAAATTCTGTAAAAATTGCGGAAAGCGGACTACTCATAAAGAAACAAAGTGAACTTTTTGTGAACTTTTTCGAATGGGGGCATAGGCTAACGGTAAACTTCTGGTCTCCAAAACCAGCTTTGGAGGTTCAAATCCTTCTGCCCCCGTTTCGATAAAAATAATGGAGTTGTTATAATGAATTTAATAAATAAAACGATTCAATTTTTTAGGGAAGCATATCACGAACTTACTAAAGTTATATGGCTTGGGAGAAAAGAAGCTATAGGAACAACCATTGTTGTTGTTCTCTTTGTTATTATTATGTCAATTTTTGTCAGTCTTGTTGATTTAATACTGGGAAGAATTATGGGAATTATACTATAAAAGACAGAGGTTAAAATGGCAAATCAATGGTATGTGGTGCATACTTATTCAGGGTATGAGGATAAAGTTAAAAGCAATTTGGAGACCGCGGTCGCTAATCAAAATTTGAAAGATATTATCTCTCAAATTCTTGTTCCCACGGAAGAAGTTGTTGAAATAAAAAATAATAAGAAAAAATTTAAAAAGAGAAAATTTTATCCCGGATATATTTTTATTGAAATGACTATAAATAATATGTCTTATTGGCTTATTAGAAATATTCCCGGCGTTACTGGATTTTTGGGAGGAGTTAAGCCGGTCCCTATGTCACAGGACGAGGTTAATAATCTTTTAAGAACCGTCAATACCCAGGAAGAAGCTAAGCCAAGGCCCACGACATTGTTTCAAAAAGAAGAAAATATTCGCATTATCGAGGGACCTTTTACACATTTTATAGGAGTTGTTGAAGATATAAATTATGAAAGAGGAAAATTAAAAGTTATGGTCACAATTTTTGGAAGACCAACGCCTGTGGAATTAGATTTCCTGCAGGTCGAAAAAATATAGGAGCAATATATGCCGCCAAAAGAAAAGAAAATAAAAGCGCAAGTAAAATTACAAATCCCAGCGGGAGGAGCAAATCCCGCTCCGCCGGTAGGTTCAGCATTAGGACCTCAAGGCGTCAACATTATGGATTTTTGTAAGCAGTTTAATGAGAGAACAAAAAAAATGGAACAGGGTATGACAATTCCTGCCGTCATTACAATTTATGAAGACAGGTCGTTTACATTTATTACAAAAATGCCTCCTGTTTCGGCTTTGATTAAAAAAGCCGCGGGAATAGCCAAAGCTTCCGGCGTTCCAAATAGAAATAAAGTCGGCAAAATCACAGCCGCTCAGGTTGAGGATATTGCAAAACAAAAAATGCCAGACTTAAACTCTAATAACAATATGGACGCTTCAAAATTGATGGTTGAAGGGACTGCAAGAAGTATGGGTGTTGAAGTAGTTAAATAAAAATAAAAAGTGGGAGTAAATTTATTTATGAGTGTGAATTTGTTTATGAATGTAAATTTATTTACGAATAACCACAGGAGAAAAAAATGGGAAAAAGACTGATTGAAGCTGCAAAGTTGATTGATAAAAAGAAACTCTATTCTTTGATAGAAGCGACGGATCTTATAAAACAAGCCTCAAAAGCTAAATTTGACGAAACTGTCGAAGTGCATATTAAACTTGGCATTGATCCAAAACAGAGCGATCAAATTGTTCGCGGAACCGTTTTGCTTCCGCATGGAACGGGCAAAGCGAGAAGAGTTTTTGTAATTGCAAAAGGCGAGAAACAAAAAGAAGCTCAGGAAGCCGGCGCGGACGGCGTGGGATATGACGATTTAATCGAGGATATAACAAAAGGAAATATCAATTTTGACATTTTGGTGGCGACGCCCGACGTTATGAAAGATTTAAGTAAAGTCGCAAAAATCCTCGGCCCCAAAGGTCTTATGCCTAATCCAAAATCAGGAACTGTAACATTTGAAATAAAAACGGCTGTCTCTGAATTAAAGAAAGGAAGAGTTGAATATAAAAATGATTCTTTTGGAATAATTCATTGTCCTATGGGAAAAATATCTTTTGAAAAAGAAAAACTTGCCGACAATGTAAAAACATTGATAGAAGCCGTGCTGAAAGCCAAACCGTCGAGCTCAAAAGGACAATATATAAAGAGCATATCTATTTCCTCAACTATGGGACCGGGAATATTTATTAGTCAAAGTATTTAAGAATTCTGCCGCTTATCAAGTGTGTTATTGGACAGCGGAAATATTTATTGGTCAGAGTATTTGAATTCTGCCGACGTAGCTCAGCTGGTAGAGCAACGGTTTTGTAAACCGTAGGTCGTAGGTTCAAACCCTATCGTCGGCTATTCATATATAAAATCAAATCCCCGTCAAAGAACGGGGATTTTTTATTTATTTGAGGTTTTTTACCGCTTCGAATAAAAATTTATGGATTTTAACCATTGCCATAGTGTCTTGAGCGCAATATTGCAATAAATATTTTTTTGTTTCTTTGCATTTTTCCTCGTCATAAAGTCCCATAGCCATAAATGCAAAAGCCGCCGCCGCATCCCCGCCTTTTGATATTTCCAAATTATCATAATTTGTATCTTTAGTTAAGATCGGTAGGATAATTTTAATAGAGGAGCGTCCGTGAAATCTAATGTCATAATAATTTTCTCGTATAATCTTTTCAAAATCTACAATTCTTGAAGCGATGTTTAGAAGCTGGAGGCTTAAATCTTCAAATAATGCGGCAAATCTCTGTATCGCTATTTTCTCAAAAGATGCGTATGTAAATATGTCGCCTTTATCGCCTAAACAATTGATTAAATTCTTGGCTATATTATATTGATCGTCTTTTTTTTCGTCGGCTATGTATTCAAAATGTTGAGATATTTCGTCTATAATTAAACATTTATGAACTGAAAATTGCGTTATTATTTGCGAGTGAGGAGCGATGTCGGGGTAGATAGGAAGTATGGTATTTATAGATTCGAAATCTAAATAATAATACGGCGGATTAAATGAATCTATTTCTGTTTTTAGCGAGGGGGAAATATAAATAGAATTATTTTCAATGCAATCCTTAACTATTTTTTGCTGCTGGGTGAGTTCAAAATCCTCCGGAATTTCTTCAATAGAACGTATGTTTTTTTCAATCAATTCTTCCGCTTTTAAGGCTGATAATTTTGGCAAATCAAAAATAGAATTTTTTATATCTTTTCCTATACATTCATAAAAAAACGGGCACTTATTGCAACATTTCTTAAAGACCGGCTTTGGCATATTTTCATATTCTAAATCAACCGCGGCTTTGTCTGAAAGAATCAAATATTCAAGAGTTTTATTTTCGACTTTTTGCGTAGAGTCTATACAAACAAACATTTTTGACGTATCCATTCCAAGTCTGTAATTATTTGAAATAAGCATTGTTGAAGCCGAGTTGATATTTGTCCCGCTTCTCAATATCACCATAGAAACAAAAGCTAAATCGTTGATATATTTTGCTTTTTCGTCCTTGCCGGCATTAACTTTAATTAAATCTAAAGTTTTTGGATTATTTTGATCGCGTTTAATTATATCCGTTCGCGCTATAAAAATGCCGTCTGTAAAATAAGTTGAAATCAATGTTTTGTTGTCGGGATTTTTTATAAGTTCTAAACTATATTGTAGAGAAAGACGTTGATCTTCTTTTTTAACATTTATCGCTTCGGGAAATAATTCCTCAGATTTTTTATGAAGCATTTTCCACTCAAGAGATAATAATTTATCGTTTAGAGTATTTTCTTTTTTTATTTTGTTTCGTTTTAAGAGCCAGCCCCGCGTCGGGCAATCGAGGTAATTTAAGAATATGGATTTCGTTATATATGACATATTATATGGAGAATAAATTAACGATGATGAATTTCGTATAAAAATTATTCTTGGCGGATTTTTGCCAATCCTCCTTTTATTGTAATAACAATCTAAATTGCTTAACTATAGACGACAATCTTTGTAATAAAACAGAAGTTGTCTTATCCATGAGTATAAATAAATTTGTAAAATATGTTTATTGCTTTTATAAAAATATTTTGCCATAAAAAACAAACGGACAAAAAATTATACAAAAGTATATAATTATACAAAAGTAAATTTCAAAATGAGGTGAAAATGAAAAAAAGAATTATATTAGCGTCAGCGTCGCAAAGACGTATATCTTTATTAAAAAACTGGGGATTGGATTTTGAAATTTGCCCAAGCAATATAGACGAATTTTCTAAATATAAAAAACCCTCTTATATAGTAAAAGATTTGGCTTTTAAGAAAGGTTCTGATATAGCGTCAAAAAATCTAAATTGTCTGATTTTATCCGCCGACACAATAGTCGTATTAAACAAACAGATTATAGGCAAACCCAAAAATAAAATAGAGTCTGAAAAGATTATAAGACAATTAAACGGCAGCATTCATAAAGTTTATACGGGCGTCTATATAATAGATAATGCGTCAAAAAAACATTCTCTTTTTTATGATAAAGCTTATGTAAAAATGAAAGAGCTTCCCGAGAGTGAACTCAGGAAGCTCTTTGGAAAACATTTGGATAAAGCGGGTTCTTATGCTATTCAAGATACGGATGATAATTTTGTAGATAAAATATACGGAGATTATTACACCGTTGTCGGACTTCCGCATATTAAACTTAAGAAAGAACTAAAAAAATACAAAATTATTATTAAATAAAGCTTATTGCAAAAGATCTTCTTCTATCTTGATTTTTCCTTTATCTTGATAAGTTTTCATCACACCTTGAAACCATTCGTTAAGAACTCTATTAACTTTTATCTGCGCATATTCTTCCATCGTAACGCGGGGATTAGATCTCTGTATATCCGCATATTCCGACGGACTGACTTTAACTGAAGGAATTAAAATAAGTCTTAACTTTGCGTTTAGAATTTGTTTTCTCGTAAGAGATTCAAAATCTTTAGGAGTTATTCCCAACTCGCTCAAACGTTGATTATAAACATTTTTGTCAAAAACATTGTTGTTTGCAAACAACGGATTATTCTCAATGTTTCTTTGAAGCTCTCTATCTGAAACTATTACTCCGTATTTATACGCTTCTTGAGCAAAGATTTCAGTTTGAATAAGCTCTTGAAGAATTCTGCCTTTGATTTCCGCCTGCTGAACGTCATTTAATTGCAAATTAGGATTCTGTTGCTGAATTTGCTGCAATGTGTTGTTATAAATAGAATTAAATAAGTTTAGCGGAATCTTTGATTTATCAATAGTTGCGATTGATGTGGCTCCTGCGTCCGCCGCCATTGATGTTCCAAAACCAATGACAAAAGTTCCGGCTAAAAACGCCGCGACTGTAACAATAAAAATTACTTTCTTGTGTTTTCTAAAAAAATTCATTTTTTATTCCTCGTTATCATAATTTATTTCACTACTTTTTATTTTTGATGATTTTCCTTCAAAAGTCGCTCCTTCCACGATAGTCAATAAATCAGTTTCTATATCTCCTTCAACCTTTGCCGTGGGAAGAACTTCTATAGAGTCCGTGGCTTTTACATTGCCTTTTATAGTGCCTGCAATCATAAACACAGTTGTGTCTATATCGCCCACAACTTTGCCTTCCTCTCCTATCATTACGCCTGCAGCTTTAATGTTTCCATTAAACTTTCCGTCAATTCTAACAACTCTTTCTGTTTGCAAGTCGCCGTTAAAAACAGCGGTTGCGCCGATAAGAGTTTCCACCGCGTCAAATAAATTTTTTGAATTCTTCTTCGACATTTTTAGTTAGCCCCCTCTTGTGAGAAAAAATAATCAGTTAAATATGAAAAAGGATTTACCGATTTTCCCTTGAAATGCACTTCATAATGAACATGTGAACCTGTCACATTTCCCGTATCGCCCATGCCTCCGATGATTTGTCCGCGTAATACAATATCTCCAACTTGGACGTCTCTTCTATTTAAATGGGCGTAAGCCGTTCTATAATTATATCCATGATCAATAACTATTATATTGCCATATCCGGATTGCCAACCGGAAAATATGACTGTTCCATTAGCCGTGGCGTTTATAGGAGTATTCTTTATATTTGCTATATCAATACCGCCGTGAAAATCTCTAACGGAATTAAAAAATGGATTGCGTCTAAATCCAAAGCGAGAAGTGATAACACCCTCGGCAGGCCATCCGCGCGGGGTGGCTATAAATAAAGACCGTTGATTTTTTATATGAGTGATAATTTCAGAATAACTCTTTTGAATATATTGATATTGCTCAGTAAGGTGATCAGTCTGTTTTGCTAAATAGCCATAATCAACAGTCTTGTTTTTTCCAGATAACAATGCAAAAAAAGCGTTTGACTGCGCTTCAGTAGGACCGCCCTCTCCCAAAGTTTGGTCTATAATATTATCTTCAATAATAGCTTTTCTTGTGCGCAAAGCAAGCAAAGAGCGAATTTTATTGTCATTTACTTGAACTTTCTCAAACATATCCTGAGTCTTTTTTATTTGCTCCGTCCAAAACAATGTTCTATATTCCATAATCTTATTATCGGCTTTTGCGCGGGCGTAATCTATATGACGGCTCGCTAAATAGCCGGCCCACAATGTAACCGATGTCCATGCAATTACCGCAAAGCATAAAAAAAATAACGATATGCTTAATCTCAACGGTTTTACTTTACCATGATGAATAAACATAACTGTTACTTTTCGTCTAAATTCTTTTTTTAATTTTTTTGTTAAGTTCATAAGATTTTTGATAGTAGCATAATTATAAAAAAATATCAATGCATTAAATTGCCATTGCCTTATAATTGCGGGTTCAAACAGCAACTACAATTATATATGCAATCTTATGCTTTTTTATAATTGGAATAATTATACTATATTATTTTATTATTAGAGTAAAATTATTTTAACGGAATAGATTTATTTAATTTATCACTATTAAAATAATTATAAAACTCATTTATTTCATCAACTGTTTCTTTTGTTACCTTTGACGGACTGATATCAATATCGGAAAACATTACTTGGGAAATATAAAAATATCCATCATTGTCTTTCTTTATGCCCACGCCCGTAAAATCATATAAAGGGTTTAACATTTGTTTATGATGCCCTTTGTTTTCAACTCCTTCGTCCACATACCATAAAATAATTACCGCTTCTGCCAATTCATCGTCGGAATTATAACTGCTTGGATGAACCCATGCGAGATTTTCAGTTCCATAAATAGGATCTTTAATTTCTTTTAGCATTTCTCGCAATCCGTCATGGGTTAAAGATGAATTTGATTGATATTCCGCTCTTTTTTGCGCAACGAGCATCGCTTTATCATCTTCGGCAAGAGGCTTTAATTTATTTAATGTCCTAAGTTGATTAAGATAATCTATAATTTTTATCTTAATGTTTTCAATATTGGGTTGATAATTCTGAGCTTGCGCTCTTACCGACATTGTCGATAATATCAAAAAAGACATCAACAATATTGCTAAAAAGAATCCCGCGTTAATTTTTTTTATCATTGTTTCGCCTCGTAATTTATAATCATATACAATAAAATATAAAAAAAAGCAAATAAATTCCGTTATTTTTGCGTTTCTTTCTTTATTGATTTAACGCATAATACAAACTAAATCTAACTTTAGTCTTTTACGAAATCTCTTATTTTGAAATTTCACGCATTTGTGCTAAAATCATTTTGTTTTATAATTTGCCTAAATTTAGGCGTGGAAAATATGGAGGATGTATGGAAATTGTGGAGCGTATTTTATCATTAGCAAAAAAATCTAAAGGAAAAGTAATCTTGCCGGAAACCTATGACAGCAGAGCGTTACATGCCGCTCAAATGCTTATCAAAAACGAGGTGGCGGATGTCGTCTTACCTGTTTTACATGGAGAAAATATTGAAGCGCTTAAGAAGAAAGCTTATTTAGAAAACATTGATTTATCAGGCGCCGAATTGATAGACACAGATTTGTCTCTTCTTAATAATAGTAAGGTGGAGGAGTTTATTGAATCTCGTATGAAAAAAGGGTTAGGCAGAGATCAAGCTTTGGCGCTTTTAAGAAATCCTTTATATTTTTCAATGTTATATTTGAAAAGCGGAAAATGCGACGCTTGCGTTTGCGGATGTGTGGAAGATACCGCCGATGTTTTAAGGGCTGCAATTCAAGCGGTGGGAACTGCTCCAAACATAAAACTCATATCCTCTTATTTTCTTATGGTCCCGCCTGAAAATCATAAAGTGGCAAAGGAGCCGGTGTTGTTTGCAGATTGCAGCGTTAATCCAAATCCCGATGTTTTAGGATTAAGAGATATAGGCATTTCAACCGTTGAAAGTTTTAATAAACTTTTTCCGGACAGACAAGCCAATGTTTCATTCTTATCATTTTCAACAAAAGGCAGCGCAAAACATAAAGTTTTAGAAAAAATTATTGAAGCTACAAAATTGGTTGAAGAATATTTTAAGGATAATAAAAATGTAATGGTCGATGGAGAACTCCAATTTGACGCTTCGGTAATTCCAGAAATTGGAAAAAGAAAAGCGCCCGGTTCTCATGTTGCCGGCCAAGCAAATATTTTGATATTTCCAGATTTGAATGCCGGAAATATCGGATATAAACTTGCAGAAAGATACGGAGGTTTTCAAGCATTAGGTCCTATTTTACAGGGCTTGTCATTGCCGGTCAGCGATTTGAGCCGCGGTTGTAAAGCTGAAGATATTTATCTTACTTCGGCAATTTTGCTTTTGAAATAATAATTTATATATGTATAGAAATGAAAAATATAACGCGCTGTTTTTTTAACTCGTTGTTTTTTTAAGGAGATGAAATGTCATATAAGGGTTTAATAGATAAGTACAAAAAAATTCTGCCTGTTGACGATAAAACGCCGCAAATATCTTTGCTTGAGGGAAACACTCCTTTGATTCCGGCATTAAATCTTGCGTCTAAACTCAATTTTAACGGAGAAATTTATTTTAAGTTTGAGGGATTAAATCCGACGGGTTCTTTTAAGGATAGAGGTATGACTTTAGCTGTTTCTAAAGCTGTTGAAGCGCAAAGCAAAGCTATAATTTGTGCGTCAACGGGAAACACTTCGGCTTCAGCCGCGGCTTATGCGGCAAGAGCGGGAATAAAATGTATAGTTTTAATTCCCGAGGGAAAAATTGCGCTTGGAAAACTTTCTCAAGCCATAATGTATGGAGCGCAGACTTTAGAAATAAACGGAAATTTTGACGACGCTCTTAATTTGGTCATAGATTTAAGTTCAAAATATCCTCTGACTTTGGTTAATTCCGTCAACCCATTTAGAATTGAAGGGCAGAAAACCGCCTCTTATGAAATATGCGAAGTTTTAGGGCAGTCTCCGGATTATCAATTTATGCCCGTCGGAAATGCCGGAAATATTACGGCATATTGGAAAGGTTATAAAGAATTAAATCAATGCGATAATATAAAATTTAAGCTTCCAAAAATGATGGGTTTTCAAGCGTCGGGATCGGCTCCGATAGTTTTAGGTCATCCGGTTAAAAATCCTGAAACTATAGCCACTGCGATAAGGATAGGAAATCCGGCCTCTTGGAAAACGGCTGTTGCCGCAAGGGATGAATCGGGCGGGATTATAGATATGGTCAGCGACGAGGAAATTTTACAGGCTTATAAAATGATAGCCGCCGCCGAGGGGATTTTTTGCGAGCCGGCTTCGGCTTCTTCTTTAGCCGGACTTATTAAATATATAAGTAAAGGTTACTTTAAGGACAGCCGGCCGGTAAAAATTGTTTGTATTCTTACGGGAAACGGATTAAAAGATCCCGATACGGCTGTTAAAAATGCCGAGATAAAACCGAAAAAAGTTAAAGCGAATTTACAAGAAATAGCGAATGTTATAGGATTATCATAGGGGGGGGGTAAGATGGAAGAAGAAAAAAAAGAAATAAAGAAAGACATAAAAATTGAAATTGACGAGCAAACTGGAAACGGCGTGTATTCTAATCTTGCCGTAATTTCTCATACCGACGGGGAATTTATTTTTGATTTTATTTTTATTCAACCTCAATTTGGAAAAGCAAAAGTTCGTTCAAGAATTATCGCTTCGCCGGCTCATGCTAAAAGAATGCTTGCGGCGCTAAAAGATAATATCGCGCGTTACGAAGCGCAGTTTGGCGAGATTAAAGAAGCTGTCATAGCTCCTCAGGAAACAAAAACAAGGTATTATAATTGATGAGAATAGAACTGATTTGCAGCGGAACGGAATTGCTTACGGGAAAGCTTAACACAAATGCGGGATATATCGGCGGGAAACTTTATGATATCGGTCTTGAATTGTCCGCAGTCATAGATGTCTCAGACAGAAAATCTGAATTTGAAGCGGAATTAAAAAGAGCTTTGGACAGAAGCGATATAATAATTACCAACGGAGGACTCGGTCCGACTTTTGACGATATAACGGTTGAAACCGCCGCTCAATGTCTTGGAGTGGAACTTTATAGAGATGAAAGCGTTCTTGACGATATAAAAACTTTTTTTCAAAAACGCAAAATAAAATCTTTTACAAAGAATAATGAAAAGCAGGCAAATATTCTAAAAACCGCCGTCGTCTTGCGTAATAAAAACGGAACGGCTCCCGGACAGATGATTCATTTTCAACATAAAGACTCTCAAAAAAAATTAAGAAAAACTCTTTTTCTTTTGCCGGGTCCGCCGCGCGAAATGCGCCCTATGTTTGACGAATTTGTAGAGCCTTTCTTAAAAAGTTATACAAGCGTAATTAAGAAAAATGAAATAATTCACACGGCGGGTTTAGGAGAATCTTTTGTGGAGGATTTAATAAAACCCGTTATAGATAATGCGACTTTTGGAAATAATAATGTTGAGTTTGGAATTTTGGCGCACAGCGCGGTTATAGATATAAAATATTCCGTTTCCGGTTTGGATGAAATAGCAATAGATCAGACTATGGGTAATATTCGTTATGAAATTGAAAATCTCTTAAAAGAAAATATTTTCGGATATGGAAAAGACACTCTTTCGTCCGTTATCGGCGGACTTCTTAAAGAAAAAAAGAAAACTCTCTGTCTTGCGGAGTCTTGCACGGGCGGTCTTATTGCAAAAAAAATTACCGATGCGGCGGGAAGCTCGGCGTATTTTAACGGCTCTATAATTTCTTATTCAAACTTTCTTAAAATGAAAATACTTGGAGTTAAAAAGGAGACATTGGATACTTTCGGCGCCGTAAGTTCTCAAACGGCTTATGAAATGGCTAAAGGCGCTCTTGAAATTTCAAATTCTGATATCGCTCTTTCCGTAACGGGCATAGCCGGTCCCGGCGGAGCGGCAAAAGAAAAACCTTTGGGATTAGTATATATAGGTATAGCTTCAAAGAAATCCGTTGAAACTTATGAATATAACTTTATAGGAAATAGAGAAGAGATAAGAGAAAGAGCGGCTAATACGGCGATGAATTTATTGAGACTTGCGATTTTGTAATTGCGGATTTGTCGCGCGGCATAATTTATTAGACGATAATAAATAAGCGAAATGACAATCTATTTGGGGTTTGAAATGTTAAAAGAATTTTCCGCCGGCGCCGTGATTTATAAAATAAAAGATAATAAAGTTTTATTCTGTCTTGTTTTTTCAAATAGAAATCATCTTTGGGGTTTTCCAAAAGGCCATATTGAAAACGGCGAGACTGAAATTGAAGCGGCTGCGAGAGAAATTTTTGAAGAGGCCGGCATTAAAGATTTAGAATTTATAGACGGTTTTAGAATTGAAGAAATATATGAGGCAGACGGGAGACTTCCCGAAACGATCGGCAAAAAAATTGAGAAACATTCGATTTATTTTTTAGCAAAAACTTTAAGCGGTTTTGTTTGTAAAAATATTGATGCGGAAATAAAAAAAACTAATTGGTTTGTTTTTGACGAAGCTTTTGAGAAATTAAAATTTGTATCTCAAAAAAATGTATTAGAAGCAGCCAAGAAAAAAATAGGAGGGTTGTAAAATGGCAAATCCATTATTGAAGGATTCTGTATTTGATAAAAGCGCTTCCGGAAGCGGAGATATATATTCCGTAAAAGAAGCGATGACTATCTCGGGGACTATTAACAAAAGTATTTTGTTATTGATTTTGCTTGCGGCGGGCGCGGTTTATACTTGGCTTCATCCGCAAGTCGGCCAGATAGTGATAATGCCCGCGCTTATAATCGGTTTTGTTTTGGCTATGGTCTGTTGCTTTAAGCAAAATTTGTCGCCGACTCTTGCTCCGGTTTACGCCGTGTGCGAGGGGCTTGTTTTGGGTTATATATCGCGTGTTTTTAATCAAGCTTATCAGGGGATTGTCGTGGACGCAATATTTCTAACTATAGCCGTTTTGTTTTGTATGCTTGCGGCTTATAGAGCGGGAATTTTGAGAGCCACACCGATGTTTAAACGCGTCGTTATTTTAGCAACGCTTGGAATAGCGGTATTTTATTTTATCTCTATGATTATGTCTTTCTTTGGCAGTATGCCCTCATATTTTGATATGAACAATTTTTCAACGGGATCTTTTGTTATCAACCTTATAATTGTGGGAATTGCCGCTCTAAATTTAATTATTGATTTTGATACGGTTGAGTACGGAGTTAAATGCGGCGCGCCAAAATATATGGAATGGTATTGTTCTTTTGCATTGATGGTAACTTTGGTCTGGCTTTATATTGAAATTTTAAGACTTCTTGCAAGAAGAAGATAATGCTGGAAAAAACTCAATTTTTTAGAGCTGAAAACAATCCCTCGGCGCTGCCTGAAAGCGCCGCCGAGGTTCTTTTTACCGGAAGATCAAATGTTGGAAAAAGCAGCGTTATAAACGTTTTGTGCAAACGAAAAAATCTTGCAAGGACGTCAAAAACTCCGGGAAGGACAAGAAGCATAAATGTCTATAGCGTGGTTATGAAAAAGTGGTTTATAGATTTGCCCGGATATGGTTTTGCAAAAGTTTCAAAATCTCAAAAAGATTTGTGGCGCAATATGATTGAAGGCTGCATTATAGAGAGAAAAAGCAAAAAAAGAGTTTATATTATAATAGATTCTTATGTCGGCCCGACGGAGTTGGATTTGGCTATGGCTAAATGGCTTTGCGAATATGCGGTTCCATATAAGATAATTGCCAACAAAATAGATAAAATTAGCGCAGAAATTTCTTTTGATAATGTTTGTGAAAAAATAGCCGAACTTTTTGAGATAGACAAAAAGGATATTTTTCCAGTCAGCGCAAGAACAAAAAAAGGTTTTGAGAAATTGAGAGAAGATATAGTTTCTTTTTTGAATTTATAATTTTAATTAAAGGAGATAATAATGAAAAAAATTTTACTTGTATTTTTTATTGCGGCAATGTTTTCAACTTCGGCTTTTGCGGTAACGCCATTGAAACTTTCTCTTTGGCAAACAATTTCAGCACCGTCGGATAAAGACGTCAGAGGCGTCGCTTTGGGCATAGGATCGAACTTTCGCCAAATAAACGGATTTTCGTTTAATTGTATTTATAGCAAAATAGAAACAGTGTATGGCGTTCAGCTTGGAGCCGTAAATGTCGCAACATCGGTAAGAGGACTTCAAATGGGTTTTGTAAATATTACCGACACTATGCATGGAATTCAGCTGGGCATTGTAAATATCATCAATAAATCTCCGGCTCTTCCCGTTATGATAATTTTTAACTGCCAATTTTAATGTTAAACAAAATTTTTTTAGCCGCTGTGTCTTTTGTTTTTCCTATAGTTTGCAGCGTTTGCGGAAAAGATTTGCCCGCTCTGTCTAAAGCGAGAATATGTCCCGCTTGTAAAGAAAAACTTCCCAGAATAGACGGATTTATTTGTTTTACTTGCGGCAGGATTTTAGAAGGCGGCGGTAAGTTTTGCAGATTGTGCTCAAAGACCCGCAGAAGTTACGCTTTTGACAAAATGCGTTCCGTGTATAAATATAAAGACGAAATGCGCATTCTTATATTAAAGTTCAAATATTCAAACAGATTTTATTTGGCCAAAGATTTTCTCGGCGATATGCTCGATGTTTTTAATAAAAATGATTTTTTCAAAGAAACGGATTGTATTATTCCGGTTCCGTTAAATATCGTAAGACGATTCAGAAGAGGATATAATCAAGCGGAAGTTTTAGCGGACGTTTTGTCAAAAGCCGTCGGTAAACCTTTATTAAAAGGAATACTCGTAAGAAAAAAAATAACCAAACCCCAGTTTAAACTTTCTAAAAAAGAAAGAGCTGCAAATATTAAAGACTCTTTTTACGCGCGTCCATCTCCGTTAATATCAAAGAAAAATATTCTCATCATAGACGATATAGTCACAACGGGTATTACCGCTTCAACTTGCGCCGCTGAATTAAAAAAAGCAGGCGCAAAAAAAGTTTATGTTTTAACACTCGCCCAAGACTAACCTTAAAATTACATTGCAGATCATAGCCTGCGATGTGCACACCTTCTGAAGAATCTCAAACATATAATAGACTTATGTTTTTGTTGCGTCTTTATTTAGCCCGGAGGGCTGGATTTCCATAACCGCGGGTCAACGACCCGTGGACTGTGTAGCATCCGCTTCCACTACCTTGCACAGAGCTTGCTCGCGTCCCCGTGCCGTGTTGCCGTTGGTATTGTGCGTACCTCTCCTCCTTGCCTTTACTCTTTATTAGTACAATATTTTTTTGTTTTTTAGCTCCTCCCGCTTCGGACATTCGCTCACAAGCGCGTCCTCTAAGGCGGTCTCCGCTAAAAAACTTTGATAAATAAAGACACTGCAAAGACAAAAGCAATAATATCTGATATATAAGTCCCGCACGGGCGGCGCTTGCCTTTGTTATATAGTTATCCTTTTTTGTTTTGCATTGCATCCCTTCGGGCTAAATAAAGATACGGCAAGAACAAAACTCAAAAAACATAAACGAAAGTCTTAAATAGGCGCAGCTAAAAAACAAAAATATTGTAAGCGACAAAGGCAAGTATCGTCCCTGGGGGCATCTACGGCAAAAACAAAAACTCTATTGTGTTAAAAGATTTAACATTTTCTTGATTTTTGAAATTCTTGACTTTTGAAAGATAAAATTTTATAATCTAATAATTGAACAATTGTTCAATTGTGTGTGTGTTGAAAATTAAATATTTGATTTTACGGAGGTATTATTTATGGCTGATAAAAATAAAGCTTTGATATGCGATTGTTTGGCAATAGACGAAGCGGTTGTTAAAAAAGTTAAAAAAAGTATGCCGTCTGAGGATAAAATTATCGATATGGCGGAGTTTTTTAGCGTTTTTGGCGACGGCACAAGAGTGAAAATTCTTTGCGCTCTTACTCGGAGCGAAATGTGCGTCTGCGATATTTCTTTTTTGCTTAATATGACTAAAAGTTCCGTCTCTCATCAACTGCGCATATTAAAACAAGCTCGTCTTGTTAAATACAGAAAAGAAGGAAAAAAAGTTTTCTATTCGCTTTGCGACGATCATGTAAAAAGTATTATAGAACAAGGATTTGAACACATAGGAGAGTTATATGTCTAAAGAACATCTTGATAATGAAAAAAAATCTTGCTGCTCTTGCTGCGGCTGCGGGGGCGGTTCTAATCAAAAAGAATCTAAATTTCAAAAAACAAAAAATATCCGCATAATTTTAGGAACGCTGATTTTTATTTGCGCTTCGGTTTTTGGCGCGGCGTATGAAATGAAAATAATTCTTTTTGTAATTGCGTATTTATTGATAGGATTAGACGTGTTTTTATCGTCGCTTAGAAATATAAAAAGAGGGGAATTTTTTGACGAGAATTTTTTAATGACTATAGCGACTCTGGGAGCTTTTGCCATAGATAAATACGCTGAGGCTGCGGCTGTGATGTTATTTTTTGAGATAGGAATGTTTTTTGAAAATAAGGCCGTGAGAAAATCCGAAAAATCCATTGCCGACTTGATGGACATACGTCCCGAATATGCCAATATAAAAAGCAACGGTCAATTGATAAAAGTTTCTCCCGAGAGCGTAAATGTCGGCGATATAATTTTTGTCAAAGCGGGTGAAAAAATTCCTCTTGACGGAATGGTAATTGAAGGAAATTCTACCGTGGATAATTCGGCATTGACGGGAGAATCTTTGCCTCAAGACGTTGAAGCGGGAAGTGCGGTTTTAGGAGGGTGTATAAATAAAAACGGTTTAATTACCGTCGAAGTGAAAAAAACTCTCAAAGAAAGCGCCGTCTCAAAAATTTTGGAATTAGTCAAAAATGCGTCGTCAAAATCTAAGACTGAAACTTTTATAAGAAAGTTTGCAAAAGTTTATACGCCTTGCGTTATCGCATTTGCTTTTCTTGTCGCGGTCATTCCTCCTTTAATTATTTCCGGCGCGGTTTTTAGCGATTGGATTTACCGCGCTTTGGTATTTCTTGTCATATCCTGCCCGTGCGCTTTGGTAATTTCAATTCCGCTGAGTTTTTTTGGAGGCATAGGCGGCGCTTCGAGACGAGGAATACTTATGAAAGGCGGCGCTCATATTGAAGCTTTAAGCGCGGCAAAATTTTTTATTTTTGATAAAACAGGAACGCTTACTAAAGGCGTGTTTAAGGTCTCTGAAATTTTGACGGAAAATAATTTTGACAAAGAATCTTTGTTTGAATTGGCGGCATACGCCGAGCATTTTTCAAATCATCCCATAGCTCAGTCTATACAAAATTCTTTTGGAAAAAGTATCGATGAATCAAAAATAAAGTCTTATGAAGAAATGGCGGGGTTGGGAATTAGCGCCGTTATCAATGGAAAACATATTATAGCCGGAAATCTAAATCTTCTAAAAAAATATGGAATTGAAATAAAACCTTATGATTTAACGGGAGCCGTCGTTTATATATTGGTTGATGGGATTTTTGCGGGAGCCGTGATTTTATCGGATGAAATAAAATCAGATTCAAAAGAAACGATTGAGGCGCTAAATAAAATCGGCAGGACCGTTATGCTCACGGGCGACAGAAAATCAGTCGGAGAAAATACGGCTCGTATTTTGGGAATAGACGAGGTTTATACCGAGCTTTTGCCCGATATGAAAGTTAAGAAAGTTAAAGAAATAAAAGATAAACTCAAAAACGGAACTACGGTTTTTATCGGAGACGGAATAAACGACGCGCCCGTTCTTGCAAGCGCGGATCTGGGCATAGCTATGGGCGGCGCCGGAAGCGACGCGGCAATTGAAGCGGCCGATATAATTTTAATGACGGACGAGCCTTCAAAAATAATAACCGCTTATAAAATTGCAAAAAGAACAAAGTCTATAGTTTGGCAAAATATTATTTTATCTCTGGGTGTTAAAGGAATAATTTTAATTTTTGGCGTGATAGGTTATGCTTCTATTTGGGCTGCCGTTTTTGCCGATGTCGGTGTCACTTTTATAGCGGTGTTAAATTCTATAAGGACTGTGATAAAAAAATAAAGCGCCGCTTATCCCGCAATGACGAGATATTTTTTGCATTAAATCGACGAAAATGATATAAGAGTTGTGTATTTTTGGTTGCAAAAATCTTGAGCAGGAGCCCAAAAAATAAAATGAAAATTAGTATTATTGGAGCAAGCGGTTATACTGGAGCCGAATTATTAAGGCTATTACATAATCATCCGCAGGCAGAAATCACTTATCTTTCTTCGCAAACAAATGCAGACAGTCAACTCTCTTTGCTTTATCCGCATTTATTAAATCTTTACAAAGATAAATTTGTAACAATGGAGCAAGTTTTGGATAATGCGAAAAATTGCGATATTATTTTTACGGCATTGCCTCACGGCCACGCTATGAAAATAGGAAAAGCGATTGAAACTTTTAAGACGAGAATGATAGATATCGGCGCGGATTATCGTTTGAAAGATTTCAAAATTTATGAAGAGCATTATAAAGTTAAACATACTCATAATTTAGCCAAAGCCGTTTATGGTCTTAGCGAAATTAAATATAAGGAAATTAAGACGGCAAAAATTGTCGCAAATCCCGGCTGCTATCCGACGGCTTCTATATTAGCTTTATATCCTTTGCTTAAAGACGGATTGATAGAGACGAATTCAATAATTATAGACGCCGTTTCGGGAACTACCGGGGCCGGAAGAGCTTTGAGGCTTTCTAGTCACTTTAGCGAAGTCTTTGAAAATTTTACGGCTTATGGAGTAACATCTCACAGACATACTCCTGAAATTGAGGAATATTTGTCGGAGGCCGCGAAAGAAAAAATAAAAATTATTTTTACTCCTCATCTTGCGCCGATGGCGCGCGGAATTCTTGCAACTTGTTATGCGGAACTTAAAAAAAATGTCTCCGCAAACGATATAGAAAATTCTTTTGGAATGTATAAGGAAAAATATTTTATAAGACTTTTAGGAAATGTTTCGCCCGCGACGAAAAATACGCGCGGCTCAAATTATGCCGACATCGGTTGGTTTATCGATAAAAGGACAAATCGTATTATAGTTTTGTCCGCGATAGATAATCTTGTAAAAGGCGCGAGCGGCCAAGCCGTCGAAAATATGAATATAATGTTTGGGCTTGATGAAAAAACAGGGTTGGATATTGCGCCGATATATCCTTAAAATCAAAACGGAGATTAAATGTTTAAATCAACTGAAAAAATTGAAACTATGATAGAGGCTATGCCGTATATACGCAAATTTCAAAAAAAAGTTGTGGTCATAAAATACGGCGGACATGCTATGATAAACGAGGAGCTAAGAAATAAATTTGCTCAGGATATGGTTTTCTTGCAATTCTTTGGACTGCGTCCAGTTATTGTTCACGGCGGCGGTCCTGAAATTACCGAAATGCTAAAAAAAATCGGCAAGAAATCCGAATTTATCGAAGGGCTTCGCATTACCGATAAGGAAACTGCAGAAATTGCTCAAATGGTTTTAGTTGGAAAAATAAATTCCGGCATCACAAGTTTGATAACCGTCAACGGCGGAAAAGCCGTGGGATTAAGCGGAAAAGATTCAAATCTTATAAGCGCAAAAAAATTATTAAAAGAAATAGAAATAGACGGACAGACAAAAATTATAGACATTGGTCTTGTCGGAGAAGTTTTAGACATCAACGTTCATTTAATAAATTCAATTCTTGACGGAGGTTATACGCCCGTCATTTCTCCGATAGGTATGGGCGAAAACGGCGAGACATACAATATAAACGCAGACACCGTTGCGGGCAAAATTGCCGCGGCTTTGCAAGCGGAAAAATTGATAATGCTCACGGATGTCAACGGTATTTATGAAAAACAAGGCGACAGTAAAAGTTTTATTTCCGTTTTATCTTTTGACAAAGCCTTAAAAATGATAGCTGAAAAGAAAATAGACGGAGGAATGATTCCTAAAGTGGAAGCCTGCATCGACGCTTTAAAAAATATGACTAAGTCAGCCCATATTATAAATGGGAAAATACCCCATTCCATTTTGACGGAAATTTTTACCGACAAAGGATTGGGAACAATGGTGGTAATATGATGAAGAAAGAAGAAATTATTTCAATTGTGGACAAACATTATCTTCCGGTTTTCGGGAGATATGACGTGGTTTTGGATTTTGGAAAAAACGCCGAGCTTTACGATATTGACGGCAAAAGATATTTGGATTTTTTTGCGGGAATAGCCGTCAGTATTTTAGGTCATAATAATCCGGCTTTAACTCAAGCCATATCGGAGCAAGCCGCAAAATTAATTCATTGCACAAATTTATTTTATACGGAAATTCAGGCAAAAACAGTTGAAAAATTGACGCAGTTAAGCGGCTTTCAAAGAGTCTTTTTTTCAAACAGCGGAACGGAATCAATAGAGGGCGCTATAAAACTTGCGCGTAAATACGGTAAAAAAAACGGCGGTAAATATAAAATAATATCGGCGTCTAATTCTTTTCATGGCAGGACTTTGGGCGCTCTTGCGGCGACGGGACAGACAAAATATCAAAAAGATTTTGAGCCCGTTATCGACGGTTTTGAATATGCGGAATTCAATGATTGCGCGGATTTGAAAAATAAATTTGACGATAAAACTTGCGCTGTTCTTTTAGAGCCTATACAGGGCGAAGGCGGAATAATCCCAGCCGATAAAGAGTTTTTGCAGACTGCCGCCGAACTATGTGAAAAAAATAACGCATTGCTTATTTTTGACGAAATACAAACTGGACTTTTTAGAACGGGTAAAACTTTTTGTTTTCAACATTTTGAAATTAAACCCGATATAATGGTTCTTGCAAAAGCTTTGGGAGGAGGGTTTCCCATAGGCGCTATTTTATGCAATGAAAAAACCGCAAGCGCAATTGATAAAGGCGATCACGGATCAACTTTTGGCGGAGGACCTCTTGCCTGCGCCGCGGCTTTTTGCGTTTTGTCTAAAGCGCAGGATTTATCTCTTGATAGAAATTCAGAGAAAATCGGCGCTTATATTATGGAAAAATTAAATGAATTAAAAAAAGATTTTTTGTTTATAAAAGAAGTCAGGGGTAAAGGTCTTTTGATAGGCGTTGAATTGACAAAAGAAGGCGGTCCGATAGTGAAAAAGGCTTTGGAAAAAGGATTGATAATAAATTGCACCGCTTCAAAAGTTTTGCGTATTTGTCCTCCTCTTATAATAGGAAAAAAAGAAGCGGATGAAATGATAAAAATATTAAAGGAAGCGCTGATATGATGAAAGGAAAAGATCTGCTGACAATTGAACAATTGAGCGCTCAAGAAATTGATTTGATTTTGCAAAAAGCGTCCGCTTTGAAAAAATTTCAAAAAGAAGGCATATCTCATAAATTTATGGAAGGAAAAAATCTCGCTATGATATTTCATAAAGCTTCGACAAGAACGCGCGTTTCTTTTGAAGCCGGTTTTTCTCAAATGGGCGGGCATGCTTTGTATTTAGACAGCGCAAGCACTCAAATGGGCAGAGGGGAGCCGATAAAAGATACTGCAAGAGTTTTGTCGCGTTATGTGGATGCCGTGATGATAAGAACGTTTTCTCAAGAATCAGTCGAGGAATTTGCGCATTATTGCGACAAACCCGTCATAAACGGTCTTACCGATTACGCTCATCCTTGTCAGGCATTGGCGGATATAATGACGGCTTATGAAAAATTAGGAGAGTTGAAAAATAAGAAATTTGTTTTTATCGGCGATGGAAATAACGTCGCAAATTCTTTGATATTTACTTGCGCAAAAATTGGAATGAATATTACCGTGAGCGCTCCGGCAGGTTATCAACCCGATGATAAAATAATATTTTCAGCAAAAGAAATTGCGAAAAAATCAGGAAGTAAAGTGGAAATTGAAATCGATCCTTTTAAGGCCGCTTTGAATGCGAATGTTCTTTACACGGATGTTTGGGCAAGCATGGGGCAGGAGTCGGAAAGAGAAAAAAGAATAAATGATTTTAAGAAATATAAAATTGACGAGACTTTGTTAGATAAAGCCGATAAGGATTGTATTGTGATGCATTGTTTGCCCGCGCACAGAGGAGAAGAAATAGAGGATAATGTGATGGAGGGAAAACATTCCGCGATATTTGACGAAGCTGAAAACAGACTTCACGTTCAAAAAGCAATTATGGTTTTGTTGATGACAGACGCAGAATTTTAATTTTTGCTTTTACTGAATTTAAGTTAGACGGCGACATAATATATGTTGAAAAATTAGATAAAGAATAAAATTGATTTTTATCATAGGAGAAAGGAATGGAAAAAATAAAAAAAGTAGTTTTGGCTTATTCGGGCGGACTTGATACGTCCATTATGGTCCCTTGGCTTAAAGAAAATTATAGTTGCGAAGTTATTTGCGTTTGCGCCGACGTCGGTCAGGGCGAAGAATTAAAAGGCCTCAAACAAAAAGCTCTGAAAAGCGGAGCAAGTAAAATTTATGTGGAAAATTTAACTAAAGAATTTGTAGAGGATTTTGTTTTCCCAACTCTTAAAGCCGGCGCCGTTTATGAAAAAAAATATTTGCTCGGAACGTCTTTTGCAAGACCCGTCATAGCCAAGCGTCTTGTTGAAATAGCGTTAAAAGAAAAAGCCGACGCGATAGCGCACGGGGCGACGGGAAAAGGAAATGATCAGGTTCGTTTTGAGCTTACAATCAAAGCTCTTGCGCCAAATCTAAAAATCATAGCTCCTTGGCGCGATCCAAAATGGACGATTAAATCTCGTCAAGCCGCCATTGATTACGCTAATGAGAGAAATATTCCTATTCCCGTAAAAAAGAAAAACGCTTACAGCATGGATAGAAATATTTGGCATTTAAGTCATGAGGGTATGGATTTGGAAAATCCTTGGAATGAGCCGGATGAAAATATGTTTTTGATAATTAAGTCCATTATGAAAGCGGCGGATAAACCCGAATATATTGAAATAGATTTTCAAAAAGGTTTGCCGGTTTCCGTCAACGGAAAAAAATTAGAACCCGTAAAACTTCTTGAAACATTAAACAGTATCGGCGCGCGTCACGGAGTTGGTTTAGCCGACATTGTTGAAAACAGACTTGTCGGTATGAAATCTCGCGGTGTTTATGAAAATCCCGCGGGTTCAATTTTGTATTACGCTCACAATGAGCTTGAATATTTGACTCTTGACAGAGCGACATTTCATTATAAAGAAAGCGTGTCGATAAAATACGCCGAACTTGTTTACGACGGAATGTGGTTTTCTCCTCTGAGAGAAGCGTTGGACGCTTTTGTAAATGAAACTCAAAAAACTGTGACTGGAACAGTCCGTTTGAAACTTTATAAAGGCAATATATACAGCGCGGGCGCAAAATCTCCTTTCTCTTTGTATAGCGAAAATCTTGCGACTTTTGGAGAGGGAATAGATTATAATCAAGCCGACGCCACCGGCTTTATAAATCTTTTTGGATTGCCGCTTAAAGTAAGAGCTTTGATAAATAAAAAGAAAAAATAATTTTAGAAATATTTTTTAGACGATAAAAGTTTATAAGAAACCGGAGATTTTTTTATGGCAAAAACTATGTGGGGCGGCAGATTTAATAGAGATACCGATAAATTGATGGAGAAATTTAACGCATCTATTGCATTTGATAAAAGACTTTTTAGGCAGGATATAAAAGGTTCCATGGCTCATGCGAAAATGCTTGCCGAATGTAAAATTATTTCTAAAAAAGATTTAGCGCTGATAATAAAAGGATTGAGCGCTATTCTTAAAGATATAGAAAAAGGTAAATTTATTTTTAAGACTGAGCTTGAAGACATACATATGAATATTGAAAGCGAACTTATCCGCCGCGCCGGCGATGCGGGCAAAAAACTTCACACCGCAAGAAGCAGAAATGATCAAATTGCCGCAGACGTTCATCTTTATCTAAAAGAGGAATGCGTCTCTTTGTCTAAACCTCTTATTAGTTTGGCGCAAACGCTTCTTGATTTGTCTAATAAAAATAAAGATATTATCATTCCAGCAATGACGCATTTGCAGCACGCTCAGCCCGTTTATTTTTCTCATCATTTGCTTGCATATTTTTCAATGTTTGAAAGAGATTTACAGAGATTAAAACACAGCTTTGAAGCCGCGGATATTTCTCCGCTTGGCGCGGGCGCATTAGCCGGCACAACTTTTCCTATAGATAGAAAAATGACGGCCGATTTATTGGGTTTTAAGAATATTTATTCAAATAGTTTAGACGCTGTTTCCGATAGAGATTATATTGTTGACTTTCTCAGTTTTTGCTCAATTCTTATTATGCATTTGAGCAGATTCTGCGAGGAGCTTATATTGTGGCAAAGTTCGGAATTTTCATTTATAGAAATAGACGACGCATATTCGACGGGTTCAAGTATGATGCCGCAAAAGAAAAATCCCGACGCCGCCGAACTTATAAGAGGAAAGAGCGGAAGAATTTTTGGTCATTTAATTGCCATTCTCACCGTGATGAAAGGATTGCCTTTAGCTTATAATAAGGATATGCAAGAGGATAAAGAGGGTTTATTTGACGCGATAGATAATATTAAAATGTGCTTAAGTGTTTTTGACGGTATGATTAAAACGTTAAAAATAAATGAGAGCGGCATAAAAAAATCTTTTGAAAATGATTTTTCAAACGCGACGGATATGGCGGATTATTTAGTAAAAAAAGGATTGCCGTTTAGATTTGCGCATAAGATATGCGGACAAGCCGTTTTGCTTGCGATAAAAAAGAGAACAAATTTAATCGGTTTGGATTTAGACGATTTGCGTAAATTAAGTCCTTTATTTGAGAAAGATATTTTTGAAAAAATTTCAATTAAAACTTGCGTGAACGGACGAGACAGTTACGGCGCCACAAGTGCAAAACAAGTTTTATTTCAGATAAATAAAGCTATGGAAAATCTAAAAAATATCAAAAATTTCTGGATTAAATATTATCCAAAAAGCAAATAATTCTAAAAAATAAAAAATATTATTTTGACAAATGAATTAAAAATAGTATATATTAACGGTGCTGACAGCGGAGACAAAAAATAAAGTGTTTTTTCTTATCAAAGAACAAATCAAAACTATCCATAATGGGAAAACAAATCTATTGAAACAAAATCAAAATTATGTATTTCAAATCACAGTCGTTAAAAAAATCACACAATGCGTCGTTATTAAAATTTGTTAAGACGCATATATCGGCCAAATATTTTGTTTTAGATAAAACTATTTTAGTTTTTCTAAAAGATATGGCGTTTGCTGAAAATATAAATATAAAATTGAGTCGTAAAAAAAATGATTAAAACAAAATCAAACATTTCAAGGAGTAAAATTAACGGAGGATATTTAATGGAAAAAGAGAAAATGAATGTGGCCGCGTTAGACGTATCGGCTATGTCTAAAAAGACAATCGCCGAGTTGACGCAAATTGCAAAAGAAGTAAAAGTGGATTCTGTCGCCGGATTAAAGAGGCAGGAAATTATCGCAAAAATTATCGAGGCTCAGACAAAGCAATTTAATTTAGTTTATGGCGGCGGAGTTTTAGAAATTTTGCCCGACGGGTTCGGTTTTTTGCGTTCACAAGATTATAATTATTTGCCGGGTCCGGACGATATATATATTTCTCCGTCTCAAATAAAAAAGTTTGCTTTAAGAAAAGGAGATACGGTTTTTGGTTCCGTCCGTCCGCCAAAAGATCAAGAGAGATTTTTTGCTCTTTTGCATGTAAAATCCATAAACGGACAGGAAAATCTCGAAAACATAAGAGAGAGAGCTTTCTTTGATAATCTCACTCCTCTTTATCCCGATGAAAAAATTATTATGGAAACAAAAATTGAAGAAATATCGACGAGAATTATAGATCTGCTTGTTCCGATAGGAAAAGGCCAGAGAGTTCTTATAAACGCCGCTCCCCGCACGGGAAAAACTATTTTGCTGCAAAAAATTGCAAACTCTATTACTGAAAATAATCCTGAAATAGATTTGATGGTTCTTTTGATAGACGAAAGACCTGAGGAAGTCACGGATATGCAGAGATCTGTAAAAGGCGAAGTTGTCTCATCGACTTTTGACGAGCCTTCCGATAGACATATTCAAGTTGCCGAGATGGTTATAGAAAAAGCTAAAAGAATGGTTGAAAATGGAAAAGACGTCGTCGTCTTGCTTGATTCAATTACCAGACTTGCAAGAGCTTACAACAGCGCGATGCCGTCGAGCGGAAGAGTTCTATCGGGCGGATTAGACTCCAACGCTTTGCAAAGACCGAAAAGATTTTTTGGAGCGGCAAGAAATATTGAAGAGGGCGGAAGTCTCACAATTATAGGAACGGCGCTTGTCGAAACCGGCAGCAGAATGGACGATGTTATTTTTGAAGAATTTAAGGGAACGGGAAATTGTGAAATATATTTGGACAGAAAACTTTCCGACAGAAGAGTTTTTCCGGCAATAGATCTTTTGCGCTCGGGAACGAGAAAAGAAGAATTGCTGCTTAACGATGATGAGAAAAATAAAATGTGGATATTGAGAAAATGGATGTCTATGAGCAATTCCATAGAGATTATGGAGGAGCTGAAAAAGAGAATGATAAGCTCAAAATCAAATAAAGATTTTCTAAGACAAATGGAATTAAACAGCGCGGAAGGGTTGTAAAATGTTAAGGCGTTTCTGTTTGTTTGAAGAGAATTGATTTAGATAGATATTCTAAATATTGTAGTGTAATTTTTTGATCACAAATCATATCGCTCGCTTCATAAGTTTTAGTATTTATTATTTATACTATCTTTTTTATTTCTGTCATCGTTTTTTGTTTTCGTTTTGACTTTTGTTTTTGTCTTTGCCGTCGGAAGTTATGCCTTTCAGGCAGAGGGGGCGGGTGGTAGTTTGTTCCGCACGCTGACCTGCGGTTATGCAGCTTCAGCCTTTAAGGCTGCAAGACTTGTAAAGAAAGAAAAATTCAGCAATTTAGCAAATGTCAATAATGGATATTTCCCTTATTATCTCCTCGCTTTGAGCCATATAAAAAGCCAATAAAATATATAAATTTCTCGAAATGGTATTTTGTTTTTTAATGCAAATGAAAATGTTTCATAAAATAACACTTGCAAAACTAAAAATTTGCTTAACCAAATGTTTCTACTCTCAGACTTATCAGTCAATGAATTTTTACGAGTATAGTGAATATAGAAAATATTATCAACAGCATATCCTTGACGAACAGTCATCAAATATGAATGTAAAAATATTCCATCTTCTCCTGCCATATAATGTCTAAAGCGCAGCTTGTAACGATTTATTAAATCAGCTCTAAAACAATAACTCCATATATTAAGATAAAAAGAATTCCTAATGCAGCCAATTTTGTTTAAGATCCCAGTATTATCTGCTTGGACAGAAAGAATATACTGCCCCGAAGAATTCTGTTTAGAGACTTCAACCCTTCCGTCCTCAATTATCCGTGCATTAAAAATAACAATGTCAACCTGATTATTTTCCATAATCTCACAACATTGCCTACAAGCGTCCGGCTCTAAAGTATCATCTGCATCACAAAAAAGAATATACTTACCTCTTATATTATCTAATGCAACATTTCTCGCAGGCCCGGGACCTTTGTTTTCCTGATTGAATATTCTAATCCTTAAATCTTTTTTTGCATACCCCTCAAGAATTTCCAAAGAACTATCGGTAGATC
>JAISQF010000001.1 GCA_031274365.1 Elusimicrobiota bacterium
ACCTTCGTTATCGCCGCTGTTAATGTCGTTTTGCCATGATCCACATGCCCTATCGTCCCTACATTTACGTGCGGTTTGCTCCTGTCAAATTTCTCTTTTGCCATTTTTGTTATTCCCCCTATAACTACGCTTTTGAATTTCTTTCTAATATTTTATCAGCTATTTGTTTTGGAACTTCTTCATAATGAGAAGGTTCCATGCTGTAATTTCCTCTGCCTTGCGTAAGTGAACGCAATGACGTTGAATATCCAAACATTTCGGCAAGAGGAACGGTCACTTTTATATGTTGCACTTTATTTTTAGCTTCCATGCTCTCTATCTTTCCGCGTCTTGAATTCAAATCACCTATGACATCGCCCATATAGTCCTCGGGAATAATAACTTCCGCTTTCATTATCGGCTCTAAAATAACGGGCGACGCTTTTTTACAAGCGTCTTTGAACGCCATAGATCCGGCAATTTTAAAAGCCATTTCAGACGAGTCAACTTCGTGAAATGAACCGTCTATAAGCGTTATTTTTACATCCACAACGGGATAACCGGCAAGCGTTCCGGAAGTCATCGCTTCTTTTATGCCTTTATCAACGGCAGGAATATATTCTCTTGGAATTACTCCGCCGACAATTTTGTTGACAAATTCATATCCTTTTCCCGGTCCTTGAGGTTCAACCGTTAAAATAACGTGGCCATATTGTCCTCTTCCGCCAGTCTGTCTGATATATTTTGCCTCGGCTTCTTGAAACTTTTTAATCGTTTCACGATATGCGACTTGAGGCCTGCCGACATTAGCTTGAACATTAAATTCTCTTTTCATTCTATCGACAAGAACTTCAAGATGAAGTTCGCCCATACCGGCAATAATTGTTTGATTGGTTTCTTCATTTGTCCTAACTCTAAAAGTAGGATCTTCTTCAGCCAATCTGCTAAGAGCAATGCCGAGTTTCTCCTCATCGGCTTTTGATTTAGGCTCTATGGCAACGTCAATAACCGGTTCTGGAAAATCCATAGATTCTAACAAAATGGGTTTTGATTCATCGCAAAGAGTATCGCCCGTGCTTGTATTTTTCAAACCTACCGCCGCGGCAATATCTCCCGCATTGACAGATTTAATTTCTTCTCTATTATTTGAATGCATGCGAACTATGCGCGAAATTCTCTCTTTATTATTTTTACCGGGATTATAAACATAAGAACCGCTTTCAAGCGTTCCCGAATAAACTCTAAAATATGTCAATTTTCCAATAAAAGGATCTGCTTGAATCTTAAATGCAAGAGCGCTAAAAGGAGCATTATCGTCAACGGCTCTTGTGTCGGGTTCATTTGTCTCGGGATTTATTCCTCTTAGAGCTTCTCTATCGAGAGGAGACGGAAGATAATCGGACACACCGTCGAGCATAGGTTGAATGCCTTTATTTTTAAATGCCGTTCCGCAAAGACACGGTATTAACTTTATTTGCAAAGTAGCCGTTCTAATCGCTTTTTTTATCTGCGCTATCGTAGGCTCTTTTCCATCCATATAAGCCATCATCACTTCATCGCTGTAATCGGCTATAAGTTCAATCATTTCTCCGCGCATATGATGAGCTTTTTCTTCAAGCTCTTTAGGTATGTCCACAATATCAAACTTTGCGCCGAGCTCTTCGCCCGACCATATATGAGCTTTCATTGTAACTAAATCAACTATTCCTTGAAAAGTCGCTTCAGCGCCAATGGGAATTTGTATCGGAAGAGGAATTGCGCCGAGTTTTTCTCTTATGTCGTTGACAACCATAAAAAAATCGGCTCCGACTTTATCCATTTTATTTGAAAAAACAATTCGCGGCACTCCGTATTTATCAGCTTGTCTCCAAACAGTTTCCGATTGAGGTTCAACACCGTTGCCTGAATCAAAAACCACGACGGCGCCGTCTAAAACTCTCAAAGATCTTTCGACCTCAACTGTAAAATCAACGTGTCCGGGAGTATCGATAATATTAAATTGCATATCCTGCCATTTACAATAAGTGGCGGCAGAAGTGATAGTTATACCTCTTTCTCTTTCCTGCTCCATCCAATCCATAACCGCCGCGCCCTCATGAACTTCGCCGATTTTATGGGTTCTGCCGGTATAATAAAGAATTCTCTCCGTAGTGGTGGTTTTTCCCGCGTCAATATGAGCGGCAATTCCAAAATTTCTAATTTTACTTAACGAATATTCTCTTGCCATTTTCTTTTCGTCCTTGTATTTTATTTTTATCGTCTATCAATATTAAATAAACAAACTTCCTGCTAAAGCCAATAAAAAAACAACCAACGCACAACATACTATAAAAATCCCCAGACCTACGGGAGAACCCCAGCCGAACCACTTAAAAATTTCTAAATTCTTTTTTTCATTGTTGTTGTCTGACATTTTTATCTCCTCAATCCCCTCTTTCAATTGTATTACCCGTAACTTTTTTCATTACTAATATCAGACATTTTTTACCATCTATAGTGCGCAAACGCTTTATTTGCTTCAGCCATTTTATGAGTGTCGTCTCTTTTTTTGACCGCCGCTCCTTCTTTTTTGCTGCCGTCGAGTATTTCTTGAGCGAGTCTCTCGCACATAGGTTTTCCCGTTTTATTTCTCGCTATATCTATCAACCAATCTATTGCAAGAGTAGTTGAGCGAATCATAGGAACTTCCATAGGAACTTGATATGTGGCTCCGCCGACTCTGCGCGGTCGGACCTCTACTAAAGGTCTGATATTTTCTATGGCTCTATTAAAAACGCTCACAGGATCTTCGCCCGATTTCTTTTTAACTATTTCAAAAGAATCATACATAATTCTTTCAGCAGTATTTTTTTTACCTCTAAAATTAAGTTTACTAATAAACCTTGCTACCATAACGGAACCAAATTTTGAATCTCCGTTTGGCAAACCTCTTTTTTCTCTTGGCTTTAATGCTTTACGTGGCATACTTTTCCTCTTTTCTTACCCTCAAGGGGATATTATAAATTATTTTGCCGCTGCGGCAACTTTAGCTCTTTTTGCTCCATACTTGCTTCTCGATTGTTTACGTCCTTCCACTCCCGTAGTGTCGAGAGTTCCTCTTATAATATGATAACGAACTCCGGGAAGATCTTTAACGCGGCCTCCGCGAATAAGAACAAGCGAATGCTCCTGAAGATTATGACCCACGCCTGGGATATACGAAGACACTTCATATCCCGAAGTCAATCTCACCCTTGCGACTTTTCTCAAAGCCGAATTAGGTTTCTTTGGAGTCATCGTTGAAACTCTTGTGCAAACTCCCCTGCGTTGAGGACAATTTTTCAAAGCTGGAGATTTTGTTTTGTTAATTGTGTCTTTACGTCCGCTTGCAATCAATTGATTTATCGTTGGCATTGTATTTCCTTTCTTTTCTCGTCAATTTTTTAATTGAGAGTATTAAATTATATTTACATTCTACTAAATTTATTTGGACGTAAGTCCAGTTCCCGCGGGAATTAAATGACCTATGGAAACATTTTCTTTAAGTCCTCTCAGCATATCTATCTGACCAGATACCGCCGCTTCCGTTAAAATTCTTGTCGTCTCTTGGAAAGACGCGGCCGAAATAAATGAATCTGAAGATAAAGAGGCTTTCGTTATCCCAAGCAAAATCGGCTGGGACGACGGAACTTTTCCTCCCATCTCTTTAACATTCTTTTTTTCCATTTCATATTTATGTTTAGAAACAATTTCACCGTTGAGAAATTTGCTGTCTCCCGATTCGATAATTCTAACATTTGACAGCATTTGTCTAACTATTATTTCAATATGTTTGTCGTTGATAGTCACGCCTTGCAATCTATACACCTGCTGTATTTCATTGACAAGATATTCCTGCACTTCTTTTGGACCTTTTACTTTTAATATATCGTGCGGGTTTATCGCGCCGTCGGAAAGAGCGTCTCCTTCCTTTACCGTATCGCCCTCGTAAACTTCCAAATGTCTTCCCACAGGAACAAAATACTCTTTAGACATACTTGAATCTTGATTTGAAACGATAACCTTTATGCTGCCTTTTTTGCTCGGACCCGCCAAATGAACGGAGCCGTCTATTTCTGAAACAACGGCGACATTTTTAGATCTGCGTCCTTCGAACAATTCCGTAACTCTTGGAAGTCCTCCGGTAATATCTTTTGACTTTGAAAGCTCTAATGGAATTTTAGCCAAAACATCTCCCGCAAAAACTTTGTCCCCGTTATGAACTACAAGACTTGTGTCAACCGGAAGAGGATATTCGGCAACATCTTTGCCAGTTTTTCTAACGACAATTCTGGGTCTATGTTTTCCGCCGGGTTGATCAATGATTACTCTTTCAATTTGTCCCGATATTTTTGATTTCTCTTTTTGCAAAGTAACTCCCTCTTTAATATCTAAAAATTCTATCGTTCCGTCAAATTCTGTAATGATAGGTTTAGAATGAGGATCCCATTTTGCAATTAATATATTTGATTTTATTCCTGACGCGTCGTTTTTCAATTCCACTTTTTGACCGTCTTTTACTCTTATCACCGCGCCGTAAGGAATTTGATAATTCTGCTTGCGGTGTATCGGACTTTCAGTATATTCAAGCTCGGTGTTTCTACTCAAAACTATTACCTCGCCATTTCTATTTTTTATGGTTTTTAAATTATGATAATTTGCCGTTCCGTCATTTTCAGCATAAATTTCAGATCTCTGAACAACACGGCTTGCCGCGCCGCCGATATGAAATGTTCTAAGCGTCAATTGAGTTCCGGGCTCGCCGATTGATTGAGCCGCAATAATTCCGACGGCTTCTCCTATTTCAACAGGTTTGCCGGTAGCGGGATTTATCCCATAACATTTTGAGCATACGCCATGTTCGGATTCGCAAGTCAAAACGCTTCTTATTCCTATTTTATCTATACCCGCTTCAACCAATTTTTTGGCTTTCTCGGGAGTTATCAATTCTCCTCTTTTAACAATCAACTCATCATGAACAATATCTACAACATTGTCAAGAGCGACTCTGCCGACAACTCTCTCGTCAATTTTCTCAACAATTTCATCGCCGCTTTGCAATGTTCCGATAAACACTCCGTTGACTGTTCCGCAGTCTTCTTCTCTAACGACGACGTCATGAGCTACGTCTATAAGTTTTCTTGTTAAATAACCCGCTTCCGCAGTTTTTAACGCCGTATCCGACAATCCTTTACGACCGCCGTGAGTTGAAATAAAATATTCCAAAACTGTCAACCCTTCTCTAAAGTTTGAAATAATCGGAGTTTCAATAATTTCTCCCACTCCTCCGGTAAGTTTCTTTTGAGGTTTTGCCATAAGCCCGCGCATTCCAGCAAGTTGTCTCACTTGCTGTCTCGAACCTCTGGCGCCGGAATCTGCCATCATATAAATAGAATTGAAACGATTCACTCCGGGTATTAAAGGTTTTGTCTCGTCTTTTTTCATTTCATCAAACATTATATCGGCAACTTCGTCGGTAACTTTTGTCCAGATATCGATAATCTTATTATATCTTTCGCTTTCCGTAATAATTCCCTGCTTTGCCTGATTCTCAATAGTCTTAATCGCCGTCTTAGCGTCTTTGACCAATTTCTCTTTTTTAGGCGGAATTATCATTTCGTCTATCGATATGGAAACTCCTGCGCGCGTGGCGTATTCATAACCCATTTTTTTAATCTCGTCTAAAAGAGTAATCGTTCTATATTGTCCTAATTCTTTATAACATTTATCCACGAGAATGCCCAGCTCTTTTTTAGTCATACCTTGATTTTGATAACCCAAAGCATAAGAGCCGTCGTCATTTTTAGGCAAATGCTCGTTAAAAATAATTCTGCCGACAGTCGTATAATTTATTATTTCTTTTCCATCGGGCAAACGATAATTTTTCCATTTGGAAATATCTTTTTGCTCATTATCTTTTAATTTCTCGTCTCTTATATTGGTTATCCCGACAACTTTAATCCTAGCCTGCAAATCAACTTTTCTGGATTGATAAGCGCTGATAACGTCGTTGACGGACGAAAATATTTTACCTTCTCCCAAAACGCCGGATTTTTCTTTAGTCAAAAAGAAACTTCCCAAAACCATATCCTGAGAAGGAACGGTAATAGGTTTTCCCGAAGCCGGAGATAAAATATTTCTTGTGGCCATCATTAAAACTTTAGCTTCAAGCTGAGCTTCTATCGATATAGGCAAATGGACGGCCATTTGATCTCCGTCAAAATCCGCATTGAAAGCCGCACAAGTCAAAGGATGCAATTGAATGGATTTTCCTTCCACCAAAACCGGCTCAAATGCTTGTATGCCGAGTCTATGAAGAGTGGGAGCTCTGTTTAACAAAACGGGATGTCCTTTTGTCACGCTTTCAAGAATACTCCAAACTTTTGCGTCCCCTCTCTCAAGCATTCCCTTAGCTGATTTTAACGTCACATTTTCCTGTTTTATAAGTTCTTGAATAATAAAAGGTCTAAACAATTCCAATGCCATTTCTTTTGGCAATCCGCATTGATTAAGTTTTAAGTTCGGACCTACGACGATAACGCTGCGAGCCGAATAGTCCACTCTTTTTCCAAGCAAGTTTTGTCTAAAGCGCCCCTGCTTTCCTTTTAATGTGTCCGATAAAGATTTTAGAGGTCTGTTGCCGGCGCCTGTCACAGGTCTTTGCCTTGAATCATTATCTATCAAAGCATCGACGGCTTCCTGCAATAATCTCTTTTCATTATTTATCATAACAGTGGGAGCTTTTAATTGTTCAATATGACGAAGTCTGTTATTTCTATTGATAATTCTTCTGTATAGATCGTTTAAGTCTGAAGCCGCAAAGCGTCCTCCGTCGAGAGGAACCAAAGGTCTTAATTCGGGCGGCAATACCGGCAAAACTGTGACAATCATCCACTCCGGTCTTGTTTTTGAATTTAAGAATCCCTCGACAACTCTGAGCTTTTTTATAAGAGTGGCTCTTTCCGCATCCGTTTTAGTTTGTTTAATTTCATCGCGGAGCTTTTGAGTTTTTTTAGCCAAATCAATTTCTTCCAACAATTTTCTTATAGCCATAGCCCCAATATCTACTTTTATATCCTCTCCAAAACCTTGTTGAAATTTCTTAACGTCGCTTTCCTCAAGCAATATCGTATGTTTTTCTTCCGAAAAATTTTCTATAAACGGCGTTTCTATTTTAGCTATGTCAATTCTCAAATAACCCTCGTAAGGTTTTAACAAATCGGGGTTTTCTCTTAATTTATTAAACGCATTATCTTTTTCAATATCAAAAAATTCTATTCTTATTTTTTTATCAACTTCATCCATAGACATCAAATCGTCTATTTCTATATTTTCCTCAATCATCCTTTTAACTTTGGCGGCATTCAAAGCGTCTAAATCGCTGTAAATATAAACGCGGTGAGGCCTAAAATAACATTTATAATAGGTGTCGCCTTTTTCAATATTAGCCAGAATACTTTTTGCCGCATCTTCCACCGGCACGCCCGCTTGGCTTGCTTGATATTTAACCGCTTTTTTCAATTGTTTAATATTATTCTTTTTTTCACTGTCTAAAACTAATTCCTCTATAATCATTCCGTCGAGAATATTCTTAAAATTTTCTTTAACCACCGGACTCTTTAAGCCGTATTTAAATAAATCATATTCTCTTTCCGCAAGCAGCATTCCTTTTTCGAGAAAATAAGATATGCCGGCGCGGTCGTTTAATTTATCGGTGACAACATATTTTGTATAGTTAATCACTTTTTCCAAATCGGAAGTTTTCATATTAAGCATACTTCCAATTCTTGAAGGAGATTTCTTTAGAAACCATAAATGAGCCACGGGAACAGCCAGCTCTATATGACCGAATCTTTCTCTCCTGACTTTAGATTCCGTAACTTCAACCCCGCATCTGTCGCATATAGTTCCTTTATATTTTGAATTTTTGTATTTGCCGCAATGGCATTCCCAATCTTTTATAGGGCCGAAAATTCTATCGCAAAACAACCCCTCTCTCTCGGGTTTGAATGTTCTGTAATTTATAGTCTCGGGTTTTTTAACCTCGCCGTAAGACCATTCTCTTATTTGCTCAGGACTTGCAACCGTAACTTTTACGGCGTTGAAGTTTGAGAAATTAAGATTATTTACTTTTTTCTTTTGTGTTTGAAAATTTATTTTTGTCATTTGTTTTTTGCACCTTTTGTTTTTTCTTCTTTTTCATTTTTTTTGCGATTTAAAAGTTCGACATTAAGTCCCAATGCTTTCAACTCGCTTACCAAAACTTTAAACGATTCTGGAATTCCTGGCTCAGATATAGCCTCGTCTCTTATTATTGAATCGTACATTTTGATTCTACCTTCCACATCGTCCGATTTCAATGTTAAAAACTCTTGAAGAATGTGAGCTGCGCCGTATCCTTCTATCGCCCAAACTTCCATTTCTCCAAATCTCTGTCCTCCCAGCAACGCTTTTCCTCCAAGCGGTTGTCTTGTGATAAGGGAATACGGACCCGTTGATCTGGCGTGCATTTTATCCTCGACCAAATGATTGAGTTTCATAACATACATTACGCCCACTGTCACTTTTTCCATAAAAGCTTCGCCGGTTCTCCCGTCATAAAGCGTTATTTTACAATCGTTTGTCGGAATACTTTCATTACTAAATTTTTCTAAAGCGTCGTCAAGTTCTTTGCCTTTCAAACCTCTTTGAATGAGAGATTTCTTTTTATTATCAATCAATTTATTTTTAGCTTTTTCAACATATTCTTTTATCTGCGGCTCGCTTGCTCCGTCAAAAACGGGAGTTATCATTTGAGTGTTCAACTCTTTACCCGCCCAGCCGAGCATTACTTCAAGCAACTGTCCGACATTCATACGCGAAGGAATGGCAAGCGGAGAAAGAACGCAGTCTATCGGAGTTCCGTCCGGAAGTCTCGGCATATCCTCCTCAGGAAGAATTCTTGCGACAATTCCCTTATTGCCGTGTCTTCCCGCAAGCTTATCGCCGACTTGCACTTTCATTTTCAAAGCTATATAAACTTTTACTTTTTTATTAACGGAAACGGGCAAATCATCGCCTTTTTCTATTCTTTCTTTCTCAATATTATAACCTTGTTTTAATAATTCCTCTTTTCTCTTATAAAGAGCTTCCACTTTATCTTTTTGAGATTGTTTTGAATTATTTAGCTGCTCTTTCTTATCTTTGCGCAATTTATTTTTAGCTAAATTATATTCATTCAAAATTTCTTCCAATCTATTTCTTTTATCTTTTTCAGTCAACTTTTCATGTCTGACAAAAACTCTAACGCCTATAACTTTTCCAGAAGTTCCGGGCGGAACTTTTAATGAAACGTTTTGAACGTCCTCCGCTTTTTTTGCAAAAAGAACTTGTATAAATCTCATTTCCGGAGAAGTCTGTTGATCCGTTTTTGGCGCCGTTTTGCCGACCAAAATATCCCCTCTTTGAACCATAGATCCGACTTTTATAATTCCATTTTCGTCAAGATTTAAAAGAGCTTCGGCGCTTACACCGGGTATATCTTTTGTTATTTCCTCAGGTTTTCCTTTTGTCTCTTTGGCTTCCGTTTCAAATTCTCTAATATGAACGGATGTGAACTTATCGTCTTTTATCAGCTTTTCAGACAAAAGCATAGCGTCCTCAAAATTATAACCGTCCCACGGCATAAACGCCACCAATAAATTTTGCCCTAAAGATAATTGTCCGTCTTTTGTCGCCGGACCGTCGGCAATAACCTGCCCCTTTTTTATCATATCTCCGGTTTTTACAAGAGACGTTTGATCTATACATGTGTCTTGATTTGAACGGATGTATTTTTTTAATTTATAGACATTAATTTTTTTTGTGTCGTCGCAATAAACCATAATCTCATCGGAAGAAACGGACACAACTTCTCCGTCTGTGTCTGAAACAAGAACCACTCCCGAATCTCTTGCAACTTTTTCTTCAATTCCGGTGGAGACCAAAGGAACTTCAGTAACTAATAAAGGAACGCCTTGTCTTTGCATATTACAACCCATCAATGCGCGGTTAGCGTCGTCATGCTCTAAAAAAGGAATTAAAGCGGCCGAAACGGATATTACCTGCATAGGAGAAATATCCATATAATCAACTTTATTTACCGACTGAAATTCAACAGAATCTCTCCTGCGTCCATGAACTGAATCCGATACAATATTTCCTTTTTCATCTAATTGAGTATTTGCTTGGGCGATAAAATAAGCGTCCTCTTGATCGGCCGTCAAATATTCAATTTTATCGCTCGCCGCTCCGTTCTCGACTTTCTTATACGGAGTTTCTATCAATCCATACGGATTTACTCTCGCAAATGTTGAAAGCGATGTGATTAAACCGATATTTGGACCTTCGGGAGTTTCAATAGGACAAACGCGGCCATAATGAGTATGATGAACGTCTCTCACCTCAAAGCCCGCTCTCTTTCTATTCAAACCGCCCGGCCCTAAAGCTGAAAGTCTTCTCTTATGAGTAAGCTCGGCCAAAGGATTTATCTGATCCATAAATTGCGAAAGCTGCGACGTGGCAAAAAACTTTTTTATATGCGAAACAAATTGCGTAATATTTACAAGAACTCTCGGAGTGAGATTTGCTTTGTCTTGATTGTTCATATATTCTCTCACAAGCCTCGACATTTGAAATAGTCCCGCTTTTATCTGATTTTCTAAAAGTTCTCCGACGGAACGAACGCGTCTATTTCCCAAATGATCTATATCGTCTAAACTTATTTTAACTGAATGCGATCCTTCTTTGAATTCCGTTTCGCCGTTATAAAGCATCAATAAATATTTTATCGTCACTAAAATATCTTCTTTTGTCAAAGTTCTTTTATCCTCGGCGGGAATATCCATATTAAAATTTTTAGCGTAATATTCAAAGAAAGGCGATAATTTTTTTAATATTTTATATCTGCCGATTGCGGACAAGTCGTATCTTTTCACAGACTTAAAAAGCAATTCTTCTATAAAACCCTGAGCTTTATCCTGCATAATAAATTCCTGAGCTTTTAAAGCTCTGTATATATAACCCACCGCTTCTTTTTGAGTCTTTATCATGTCTTTTTTTAATGTCAGAGGAATTGAAATGTCTTTTAGCACTTTAATTGTCTTATAGCCTTTTTCCTCGATATGACGCACCACATCCTCATTTAATTCTTTTCCGGCATCAAGTATAATTTCGCCCGTATTTTTATCATAAACATCTTCGGCGCTGTAATAATTCATATTGGAAGACAAAATAGAATCCACAGAAATTTCTTTACTTTCATTAAAAAGTTTCAAAATCTCCTCGTCGCTTTCAAAACCCAAAGCGCGTAAAAAAGTAGTCGCATAGAATTTTCTTTTTCTATCAATTCTAACATAGAGCAGTCCGTTTTGGTCAAATTCAAATTCTATCCATGCGCCTTTATAAGGAATTATCCTTGAAAAATACAAAGGTTTTCCTAAAACGGAAACTCTTTTTTCCTCATCGTCTTCAAAAATAATTCCGGGAGATCTGTGAATTTGGCTTACGATAACTCTCTCGGATCCATTTATAATAAATGTAGCCGTATCGGTCATCAGAGGAATATCTCCGAAATATACTTCTTGCTCGGATAATTCGGCGGCGTGACCGTCCTCGTCTTTATGGATAAGTCTTAATTTAACTCTTAAAGGGATGGAATAAGTTTCACTTCTTACGATTGATTCCTCAACGGAATATTTGGGCTTGCCAAAAGAATAAGAAACATAATCCAAAATCAGACTTTCGTCGGAATTCATTATAGGAAAAGTATCCCTAAACGCCCCCTCAAGTCCTTTGGATTTTTTTCTTTTCTCCGCGGGAATATCCTTTTGCAAAAATTCGGAATAAGAATCTTTTTGCATTTTCAAAAGAAGCGGCGGGTCTATTGGAGCATGTATTTTTCCAAAATTTATTTTATTCATAATTTACCTATAAATACTATTTTTAACTATTATTTTATTTTTTCTATATGAGACACTTCAATTTCAGCTGGATAACCAAAATCTTTATCTACTTCTCCATAGATAATAACCGTTTCGTCGGGAGTAACAATAAGCCCATTCCAAACATTGCTGTCAATTTCAATAGTTATATTCCCCGAACCGTCAACAAATAAATATTTATCTTTCTTAAGTTGTTGCGTGATTTTCCCTTCCAAAGCGACAACAGAATGGTCTTTTAATTTTTTTGCCTCGGACACGAGAATAATATTATTAGTTTTAAATCCGCCGGAATTATTGACGTTTTGAGTATATGCCAACGATAAAAAAACAAATAATGAGACAAAAGCAACAAATACTTTTTTTATGTTCATTTATCATTCTCCTTTATTGTTTAATAATAAACAATACGTCAAGAAATCTGCGATTTATTTAAGTTCAACAACAGCGCCTGCTTCGGTAAATTTCTTTTTTATTTCCTCAGCCTCGGCTTTAGGAATATTTTCTTTTACCGTTTTGGGAGCACCGTCCACCAAATCTTTAGCTTCTTTCAATCCTAATCCCGTGACCTCTCTAACAACTTTAATCGCATTTATCTTATTAGGACCGGCATTTGTAAGAACAACGTTGAATTCGTCTTTTTCTTCAGCCGCCGCCGCCGCTCCTCCCGCTGCCGGAGCCGCCGAAACTGCAACCGGAGCCGCCGCCGAAACTCCAAACTTCTCTTCCAATGCTTTTACAAGTTCCGAAAGTTCGATAACTGTTAATTTTGAAATTGCCTCAATCAATTGTTCTTTTGATAATTCTGCCATTTTTTATGCCTCCGTAATTTATTGCATTCTCTTATATTAAAATCAATCTATGCTGCCGACTGTTTTTTATTTACAGCGTCCAAAACTGTCACTAAAGCTCTGATATTTGCCGCTAAAACATTGACAAAACCGGATATAGGCGCATTCAAACTGCCTAACATTTGCGCTATTAAAACCTCTCTTGACGGCAAAGAGGATAGTTGTTTAACTGTATTTTCATCAACAAATTTTCCATCTAAAAACGCCGATTTAATTTTCAACTTTTCATGAGTTTTCATAAAATCAACAAGTGTTTTTGCCGGCGCGGCAATATCGTCGTTTAGAAAAGCTATAGCGGTAGGTCCTATAAAATTATTGCCCGCTTCAATTCCAATTTCTTTTAGAGCAAGTTCGCTTAAAGTATTTTTCACAATAACATATTCGCTTTTATGCGAATGCAATTTTGCTCTAATTTCAGAAACATCGCCTACGGAAAGTCCATGATATTCGGTTAATATCATTCCTTTCATTGTTTTGAATTTCTCAGTTAAAACTTTTAACGATTCTTGATTTTTTAAACTTGGCATTCTATTTTACCTCAAAAAATTATTTTTAATTAAAATAAATTTCAGACTTCTAAAAATTTTCAAAAATACAAATCATTTTTACTTCATATAAATATTTCCGCTTTTTTCAAAATTATTCCACAGCCACAAAACAAACAAAAAACTTCTCCTGTGAGAGAGAAGTATAAAAACAACATATTTTATTCTTCAGTCTCGGTAAGATTTTTATTTTTAATGCTTAAACTTAAGCATCTTACTTTCTTTGACTCTATAATAAATTTAATTTTGGCGAGGGATATTCGCTTTAAACAAATATCCCTCCACATTGAAATCCGGCGGCGACCTACTCTCCCGGGACCCTGCGGTCCAAGTACCATCGGCCCTAATGGGCTTAACTTCCGAGTTCGGAATGAGATCGGGTGTGTCACCATTGGAATAACCACCGGAAAAATCTTAAATAATAAAAATAAATCAAATAATTCAAACAAATGAATTTAAATAATGCGACCAAGCCAAACGGGCAATTAGTATTGGTTAGCTACATGCATTACTGCACTTCCACTCCCAACCTATCAAACTTGTAGTCTTCAAGCGCCCTTCAGGGAAACCTTATCTTGAGGCGAGTTTCACACTTATATGCTTTCAGCGTTTATCTCATCCATACTTGGCTACTCGGCAATGCTCCTGGCGGAACAA
>JAISQF010000002.1 GCA_031274365.1 Elusimicrobiota bacterium
AAGAATTTCCAAAGAACTATCGGTAGATCCGTCATTGACGCAAAGGATTTCAATTTCATTAAAAGTTTGATTGATTAAAGAATCAAGACAAGCGGATAAATATTCTTGCGCATTAAATAATGGGACGATTATTGAAACGAGAGGAAATGGGGGGGGGGGGGGGTATATTTTAATACATTGTTAGGCGTAAAAGCGTCGAAATTCGACGGAATAATAGCCGATACAGAAAAGCCCAAAACATTAGAAATTTTGGGAAAATTTGAAAAACTTGTAGTTTTTGAAAACTGTCCACTCTTGACCATAAATAAAAAACATCCTTTTGATTTTGAAAAAGAGAATATCTACAAGCAAGCAATCCAGACGAGCAGAGAAAAGCTCAGTAAGTAAAATAAATATGAAAATATCTCAATTAATTTATGAATCAATATTTCATATCAATTTTATAGTTGAAAAAGCAAAAAATGCCGCGCTACATACTCAATTCTTTCTTCCCGGTCAGTTTGAAAAATAGCAGCAATGTGGCGACTGTAATAACTGTCAATATCGACGATAAAGCGGCGGCTGTTCCGTAATTTCCTCTGAGGACTTCCGTATAAATAGCGATCGTCATTGTTCTTGTGGCTATTGTATAAAGCAAAATTGAAGTGCTGAGTTCCGTAAGTATTGAAAGCCAGCTTAAAACGGCTCCCGATAAAACGCCGGGCAGCATAGCGGGCAAAGTTATTTTCGTAAAAGTTTTTATTTGCGAAGCGCCGAGACTTATCGCGGCTTCTTCCGAGCTAATGCTTATCTGATGTAAAATTGCGGAGCTTGAACGTATAGTATAAGGAAGTCTTCTGATAGCAAATGATAAAATCATAATAAAAGCCGTTCCGCTAAGCATTAAAGGCTGTTTGTTGAAAGCCGTCAAAAGAGCTATGCCGAGAATTGATCCCGGAACAATATATGGAAACATAGTTGAGACGTCTAAAAGATTTGTCATTGTGTTTGGTCTGCGGACCGTCGCATAAGCTATAAGTATTGCTAAAACTATAATTATAATTAAAGCGCTAAAAGCCAAAATAAAAGTGTTGGTGATTGCGTCGCCGACTTTTGAAAAAGCTATAACATAACTCTGGAGCGAATATCCTTTAACAAAAATTTTCCCGCTTGTTTTTAGAAAAGAAGTGTAAATGACATAAAGTTGCGGCATAATTGCAAGAACAATATAAGCGTAGACAAAAAGATGAGCGAGAATATTTTTCAATCCTTTTTCTTCTTTTATCTGCATAGGTCGTAAAGAGCTCATAGAATACGCTTTTCTTTTAGCGATGAGTTTTTGGATTAAGAAAATGGAAGTCGCAAAAATGACGACCATAACGCTTATCGCCGCGGCAAAGCTGTCGTCTTCTCCCATTTCGCTGATAAATTCAGTGAAAATCAAAACCGGAATAGTTCTAAATCCTTCTCCTATAAGCATCGGCGTTCCAAAATCCGCCAAAGCTCTCATAAAAACTAAAAGCCCTCCGGCAAGTATAGTAGGCAAAATCAAAGGTCCCACAATTACAAACATTTTTCTAATTCCCGTGCATCCCATACTTTCAGAAGCTTCTATCAAAGAACTATCAACCGTCTTTAACGCTCCGGAAACATACATATAAACTAAAGGACAAAGCTGAAGAGTTAAAACAATTAGTATTCCCGTAAATCCATAAATGTCCGGGGTTTGAATGCCGAGCGTGTTTTTGAAAAATAATGTTATCACGCCGCTTCTGCCAAGCAGTAAAATCCACGCATATGCGCCGATAAAAGGAGCGCTGACTGAAGAAAGCAAAATCAAAATTTGTATGGTTGAAGCGAATTTAATTTTTATTGTGTTTAATATATAGGCTATCGGGACGGCAAGAAAAACCGCGCATATTGTTACGCTAAAAGTTACAAACATACTATTTATAACCGTTCCGTAATAAAATTTGCTTGAGAAAAATTTTGCAAACGAAGCAATTCCTAAAGTTCCGCTTGGGAAAATACTTTTAGCCAGCATCGCTAATAAAGGATAAAGCAAAAATATCGCATAAATTAGCAACGCCCCCAGAGTAATAAACGTCCACATATCTCTCTTTTGTTTTTCTATCATTTTGATCCTCCCAAAGAAAGATTTTTTCTTCCGTCGGCTGTGAAAATATTTATCCTTGGAGCGTCAATTTTTAGCAAGACTTCCGTCCCCGGCGCATAAACCGCTCTTTGAGTCGAACGCTCTATAACCTCAACTTGTTGTTTGTTTTTGAGCTCTATAAAATAGTGAGTGTTAAGTCCTAAAAACACGCTGTGCTTTATAATTCCTTTTATGCCGTCGGATTTGTCTTGGCTTATAAAAAATTCTTCCGGTCGAACCGAGACTTTCACATTTTTCTCAGACGTTTGAGAATTTGCATTGGGCGGACAATTCGCATTGATTGAATAATTGTCAAAACTGACTAAATCGCCGGAAAGTTTTGCGTCTAAAATATTTGTTCTGCCGATAAATGTGGCGACAAATAAATTGGCGGGTTTTTGATAAGTTATTTGAGGCTGGCCTATTTGCTCTATTATACCTTTATTCATAATAGCCAATCTGTCCGAAACGGCCATAGCTTCCTCTTGATCGTGAGTGACATAAATAGTCGTGATGCCGAATTCTCTTTGAATGCTTTTTATAGCGTTTCGCATATCAACTCTTAGTTTAGCGTCAAGATTTGAAAGAGGCTCGTCCATCAGCAAAACGTCGGGCTCTATGACGATAGCTCTTGCAAGCGCCACCCTTTGCTGCTGGCCGCCCGAGAGATTTTCCGGCATACGATTTTTATATTCTTCAATTTGAACTATCTCCAAAATATTTTTAACTTTCTGAGCTATTTTTGATTTTTCCATATGGCGATTTGTAAGTCCGAAAGCCACATTTTTTGTGACATTCATATGAGGAAAAATCGCATAGTTTTGAAAAACCATTCCGATATTTCTTGAGCCCGGAGCAAGATTATTTATAAGCTTATCGTTAAAATAAATTTCTCCGCCCTCTATGGAATTAAATCCCGCCACCATTCTTAAAAGCGTCGTTTTTCCGCAGCCCGAGGGGCCAAGCAATGTAAAAAACTCGCCTTCATTAACTTCTAAAGATAAGTCGGGAATTACCGTATTATTGCCATATCTTTTTACAATATTCTTAAAACTTATTTTTACGCTCATTTGCCTGCCTCCTATTTAATAAAAAACCCGCCGTTGTTTTTTCAGCGGCGGGTCCTTTATTTACTTATTTACGGTTGTAAAAATCTTTTTATATCTGTCGAGAATTTCCTGTCTGTGCGCATTAACGTAAGCCGTGTCTATCTCAACTATTTTTATTTCATCTAAAGGTTTCATATAAGACGCTACGGGGACATCATTTCTTATCGGCCTAACCGTAGTCTGCGAGCCGTAAATTTCCTGCGCTTTTTTGCTTGTCATAAAGTCGATAAACTTTTTAGCGTTCTCAAGATTTTTAGCGCCTTTAACTATTGCCATAGCGGCCGTATTAAAAGCGGCGCCTTCTTTCATATACACGAGCTTAACGGGAGCATTGCTTCTAACATAGTTTATAGAATTATCCTCGTTAGAAAGCCCTAAAACATATTCGCCGTCAGCCACAGTTTTAGGAACGCCGCCGGAAGAGCCCGCTATTTTACCTTTATTGACAACAAGCAGTTTTTCAACAAAATCCCAGCCTTTTTTATTTGTCACATTGCCGCCAATATCATAGAGCATATTGACTAAATGAGCAAAAGCCGAGCCTGAAGCCGACGGATCGGCCATAATGATTTTGCCTGATAATGCGGGATTGATGATGTCGGCGTAACCTTCGATTTTAATATCGCCTATAAGATTTGTATTGACAATCAAAAGACTTCCGTCGAGACAAAATATCGTAACTTTGTCCGCTTTATTGCGATATGCTTTTGGCAAATCGGCATTATTTACGGAAATGTAATTTTCAAATAAATCTAAATTGTCCATATAAATAGAATATACTCCGCCCCAAGCGACATCGGCTATGGGATTAGCGCTTTCAGATTTAAGTCTCTTAAAAACTTCGCCTATGCCTACGGCGATAATTTCAACTTTAATCCCCGTTTCTTTTTCAAAAGCGCCGACAAGAGCGTTTGTATGCTCTTCATTATGAGGCGTATAAACCGTAAGTTTTTCGCCGGTTTTATTACTTCCTCCGCAAGCTGTAAGAATAACTGTAAATAAAAGCAAGATTAGTATTTTTTTCATATGGTATCCTTTTAGAAAAAACGCGGCAATTTAATTGCCGCGTTTCTCCATTTTTATTTGCTTATCTCTGTGAAAATTCTTTTGTAATGATCTACAATCGCATTCTTATTTTTCTGAACGTAATCGTAATCTTCATTTATAACATTTATTTCGTTTATCGGCTTCATATAAGAACCAAGCTCCGCATCAGCTCTTACTGGACGGACGGTAAGCTGCGTTCCTATTATATCCTGCGCTTTTTTGCTTGTGATAAAATCTAAAAACTTTTTAGCGTTTTCAAGATTTTTAGCGCCTTTGACTATGGCCGAACCGGGATATAAGAAAACAACTCCCTCTTTCATATATACTATTTCAACCGGAGCTCCGTCGCGGACATAAGCCGCCGACGGATCTTCATACGTAATGCCGACGGTATATTCTCCTCCCGCCACTCCTTTATGAACTGCCGATGAAGAATTCAATATCTTTCCGTTTACTTGAATAAGCAGCGCTTTAACAAAATTCCAGCCCGCGGGATTTGTATAATTTCCGCCGACTGCAAGAAGCATATTTGTTAAATGAGCAAAAGCCGAACTTGAATTTGAAGGATCGCCCATGGCGATTTTCCCTTTCAATTTCGGATTTAATAAATCTCTATAACCCTCGATTGTTATGTCGCCGATAAGATTTTTGTTGACCAAAAGAACGCTTCCGTCCAAACAATAAGTAGTAATTTTTTTAGTGGTATTTTGATATTGCTTTGGCAGATCTTTATCATTTTCAGAGACATATTCTTCAAGAAGGTCTAAATTACTTGCATAAATAGCCCAAGAACCTCCCCACAAAACGTCGGCGTTTGGATTATTTTTTTCAGCTTCGACGCGCTTAAAAATTTCTCCCGTTCCCGTCGAAATAATTTCGACTTTAATTCCGGTTTCTTTTTCAAAAGCGCCGATGATATTATCCACTAAGTCCTCGGTATTTGGCGAGTAAATCACAAGCTTGCCGGCTTTTGACGAACTTGAACCGCAGCCTACAAAAACAATTCCTGCAAAAAGCAAAGACACGGATAAAGCGATTAGTTTTTTCATTTTGCCTCCTTAAAATAAAATCCCGCGGGCATAAAAATACGCGCTAGATTTTTTATAACTTAAAAATTTACGTCTTTGCCAAAATAAATAGCGTCAAAAAGTTTTTCCATCTCTTTAGGCGTTATAGGTCTTGGATTTGATCCTGTGCATGCGTCGCCAACGGCTCTTTCGGATATCAAAGCGTTGTTTTTCTCAAAATCAGCTTCTTTTACAACTTGTCCTTTATAATTGTAATCTTTAAGCGATAGAGGAATTTGGAATTTTTTATTGAGATCTTTTATAGCTTGTATATAAGATTTGACAAGTTCGGCGTCGGTAGAGCCTTTCAATTGCAAGGCGCGGGCAATATCGGCATATCTTTTCTCGGCATTTTTTGCATTATATTCAATTACATAAGGAAGATATATCGCATTTGCGCAGCCATGAGGTATATGATATACGGCGCCGGTTTTGTGAGCCATTGAATGAGTAATTCCAAGCAATGCGTTTGAAAAAGCCTGTCCCGCAAGACATTGAGCATAGTGCATTTCTTCGCGCGCTTTTTTGTCTGCGCTTTCATAAGAGGGAATCAACTGCTTAAAAATCATTTGAATTGCTTTTATCGCAAGCGGGTCTGTAAATGGAGAATTGGCCGTCGATACATAAGCTTCGGTCGCATGGGTCAATGCGTCCATACCTGTAAAAGCCGTGAGATCTTTAGGCATAGTGTCCGTTAAATCCGGATCAAGAATTCCTATGTCGGGAGTTATATTAAAATCAGCCAAAGGATATTTTATAGGAGGATTTGCCGTATAATCTGTGATAACTGAAAAAGCCGTAACTTCCGTGGCTGTTCCTGAAGTTGATGGAATTGCTATAAATCTTGCTTTGCTGCGAAGTTCCGGAATGTTAAAAGGTTTTTCTATTTCCGACCATTTTGCGTCGGGATGCTCGTAAAATATCCACATTGCTTTTGCCGCGTCTATTGGAGAACCGCCGCCTATTGAAATTATCAAGTCCGGCTGGAATTCTCTCATAAAAGCCGCGCCTTTTTCCACTGTTGTTGTCGAGGGATCGGGTTCTACGCCTTCAAAAAGTTTAACCTCAATGCCCGCTTCTTTTAAGTATTGCTGCGCTCTATCTAAAAATCCTCCTTTTTTCATAGAGCTTCCGCCTAAAACGATAACAGCTTTTTTACCCTTAAGATTTTTTAACTCGCTAAGAGTTCCTCTTCCATAATACAAATCTCTGGGTAATGTAAATCTTGCCATAATTCTCCTCCCGCTATAATTTATTTTATGAGGTGTTTCCTCATAAGCAAGCGTATAATACAAAAAATGCGCGATAAAAGGAAGTTAAATTGTTCGTCGTATTATATATGCCATTATCATTATAATGAGACAAATCCGCAGCGGCGGAAAGCGATGCAGGCTGTCCTTATTTGAAAAAGGATTAAATAATTGATAGTATTTTCTAATATTGAAATGTAAAATATTAAATTTTAAGGAGATTATATGTCTATTGTCAGAGAGGGTTATCCGTTTATTTTTATTAGCGCTATTGTCGGATTTTTACTGTTGATATTATCAATAATGTTGCTTACAATATTTAACGTTGTGCTTTTTGTTTTAGGAATAATATTTTTACTGCTATCGTTATTTTGTATATACTTCTTTAGAGATCCGTTTGTTGAAATTACAAAAGGAGAGGACTTAATTATTTCTCCTTGCAACGGAACGGTTTTAGAAGTTGGGGAAAATGAAAAGGAAAAAATAATAAGAGTTTTTTTGTCCGTTTTAGACGTTCATTTGCAAAGATCTCCCGTTTGCGGAATAGTCCAAAAGGTTGAGCATAAAGCCGGAAAGTTTTTGAAAGCTATGGATCCGCAGGCTCATATAGTAAATGAACAAAACATTATTCATATTAAAAATGATCAGGGCGTTTTTATCGTAAAACAAATAGCGGGAATTTTAGCGCGCCGCTGCGTGTCTTGGGTAAAAGCGGGAGATATTCTTAAAACGGGCGATAAAATAGGAGTTATAAAATTCAGCTCTCAAGTTGATTTGCATTTTCCTAAAAATATAGAAGTAAAAATTAAGGCCGGTGATAAAGTTGTTTCCGGGGTAACTGTTTTTGGAGAGATTAAATGAAAGAAAATGTAAGAAAAGGTGTCTATATAGTGCCCACATTATTTACATGTGGAAATATGACTTTCGGTTTTCTGTCTATGCTTTCTTCGATAGACGGATTTTTTACAAGAGCCGCGTGGTTTCTTATTTGCGCCATAGTCTGCGATATGCTCGATGGACGCATTGCGAGAATGACAAAAACTTCAAGCGAGTTCGGCGTTCAGATGGATTCTTTAAGCGATTTAATTTCATTTGGACTTGCGCCGGCCACTATGATGTATATGCTGGGTCTAAAAAGTATGGGAAAAATAGGTGTAGCGATAGCCGTGTTTTTTGTTTTATGCAGTGCGTTAAGACTTGCCAAATTTAACGTTATGGCTAATGACGGTATAGTTCATAAAACATTTATAGGTCTGCCCACTCCAGCTTCGGCGGGAGTGATAATATCTTTCGTTTTAAGTTATGAGCTGCTTAGCCCGTCGGGGCAAACATTGAATTTCAAAACTATACCGATGTTGATGGATTCTATGCCGATATTTTTTAAGATAATGCCCGTCGTGATGATATGTTTATCTTTTTTGATGATTTCAAATGTTCCGTATTGGTCGTTTAAGAAAGTGAAATTATCAAGGCCGAAAGCAATGCGCATAATCGTGCTGCTTGTGGTGGCGGCGATATTGGTTTTGGTTTTTCCTCAAAATATCTTTTTTATATTGTTTTCAGTTTATGCTTTATCGGGCATTGTAATGTATATATCAAGATTTTTGTTTAGGAAATTCCCCCAAAAAAATAAAGAGGATAAATAATGTAATGAAAGACAGAATAATATTTTTTGACACAACGTTAAGAGACGGCGAGCAGTCCCCCGGCGCGAGTATGAATATTAAAGAGAAATTGCTTGTGGCTGAACAGCTTGAAAGTTTAGGTGTTGATATAATTGAAGCGGGTTTTCCAATTTCAAGTCCGGGCGATTTTGAATCCGTTAAAAGTATCGCAAAAAAAATAAAACATTCCTCCATAGCGGGTTTAAGCAGAGCTTCTGAAAAAGATATAAACGCTTGCTGGGATGCCGTAAAATGCGCAAACAAACCGAGAATCCACATATTTTTAGCCACATCAGATCTCCACATAGAAAAAAAACTCAATAAAACAAGACCTCAAATTTTAGATATGGCCGTTAAAGCGGTCAAATATGCAAAAAGTTTTTGTAAAGATATTGAATTTTCGGCTGAAGACGCGGGAAGATCCGATTTGGATTTTTTGTGTAAAGTTGTCGAGGCCGTGATAGACGCGGGCGCTTTGACTGTAAATATTCCCGACACTGTGGGATATACTATGCCTGCGGAGTTTGGAGAAAAAATAGTTTATATAAAAGAAAATGTTCCAAATATAAATAAAGCGGTAATCAGCGTTCATTGTCATAATGATTTGGGGCTTGCCGTGGCAAATTCTTTGTCGGCTATTGAAAAGGGAGCAAGGCAAATAGAATGCACGATAAACGGCATAGGCGAGCGGGCGGGAAACGCTTCGCTTGAAGAAATAGCGATGGCTATAAAAGTCAGACCGCATTATTATAATGTTACGCATTCGATAAAAACAAAAGAAATTTATAAAACAAGCAGATTGGTTTCAAGTCTCACGGGCGTTGCCGTTCAAGTCAATAAAGCTATTGTCGGCGCTAATGCTTTTGCTCATGAATCGGGCATTCATCAAGACGGAGTGTTGAAAGCGCGCGAAACTTATGAAATTATGAGTCCCGAAGATGTCGGCGTTCCTGAAAGTTCTTTGGTATTAGGAAAACATTCCGGCAGACACGCTTTTTTTAATAGAATAAAAGCGCTCGGATATAAAATAGACGAAAAAACGGCGCAGGATTTATTTGAAGAATTCAAAGTTCTTGCCGATAAGAAAAAAACCGTTTTTGATGACGACATAGCCGCAATGATTGAGGAAAAGACAGGTTCCACTAAAGAATATTTTTCTCTCAATTATCAAAGCGCTTCTTCGGGAACGGCGACTATACCCACAGCGACCGTTAGAATATTAAAAAAGCCGGAAAATGCAAAAGGCAAAACTGAAATTTTTCAAGAAGCCGCATGCGGAGCCGGACCGGTTGACGCAACGTTTAGGGCTATAGATAAAATTACAAAGATGGATATAAAGCTCACAAGTTTTATATTAAAAGCGGTTTCTTCCGGAGTGGACGCTTTGGGAGAAGTTACGTTGAAAGCGGAATATAAAGGAGCGATTTATTCCGGAAAGGGCATATCGACCGATATAGTCGAGGCGAGCGTAAAAGCTTATATGCAAGCTATAAATAAAGCCGTCAATTATAACGTGATTGATAAAAGGAGTTAAGATGGGTCAAACAATTTCTGAGAAAATATTGGCTGCCCATTGCGGAAAAAAAATTGTGGAAGCGGGCGAATTTATAGAGCCTAAGCTTGATATAGTTTTGGCTAATGATATTACTGCGCCTCTTGCAATAAGAGAATTTGCTAAGACCGGTGCAAAAAAAATATTTGATAAAAATAAAATAGTTTTTGTCATGGATCATTTTACTCCCAACAAAGATATAAACAGCGCCGAGCAAGTTAAATTTGTCAGAGAATTTGCAAAAGAACAAAAAATTAAACATTATTATGAGGGCGGACAAAGTGGAGTTGAACACGCTCTTTTGCCCGAGCAGGGAATAGTTACAGCGGGCGATGTGATAATCGGCGCAGATTCTCACACTTGCACTTATGGAGCTATCGGTGCTTTTTCAACCGGAGGTGGTTCCACCGATGTCGCTGCGGCAATGACTACCGGCAGGATTTGGTTCAAAGTTCCACAGTCAATCAAATTTATTCTCAAAGGCAAACTCAAAAAATGGGTAAGCGGCAAAGATATTATCCTATATATAATAGGTATGATAAGCGTTGACGGCGCTTTGTATAACGCTATGGAATTTACCGGCAGCGCTGTGAAAAACCTCACAATCGCGGACAGATTTACAATTTGCAATATGGCTATTGAAGCGGGCGCAAAAAGCGGAATTTTTGAAGCTGATAATGTTACTAAAAAATATCTTTCGGGACGGTCGTTGAGAAAACCAAAATATTATCAAAGCGATAAAGACGCAAAATATAATCAAATTTATGAAATTGACTGCTCAAAAATTTATCCTCAAATTGCAAAACCTTTTTTGCCGTCAAATGCGGACGCCGTCAAAAATCTTAAAAAAACCTACATTGATCAAGTGGTTATAGGTTCGTGCACAAACGGACGCATTGAGGATTTGAGAATAGCCGCTTTGATTATTAAAAAAGGTAAAAAAATAAATTCTAATGTCAGAGCAATTATAATTCCGGCGACCGCTCAAGTTTATTCGCAGGCGCTTAAAGAAGGATTGATTAAAATTTTTATAGACGCGGGGGCCATAGTTTCCGCTCCGACTTGCGGCCCTTGTTTGGGCGGTTATATGGGGATTTTGGCAGCGGGTGAAAAATGCGTTTCGACGACGAATAGAAATTTCGTCGGCAGAATGGGGCATATTAAATCTGAAGTTTTTTTAGCCAGTCCCGCGACTGCCGCCGCAAGCGCAGTAAAAGGATATATATCAAGTCCGGAAAGTATTTAACGTTTTTGACGCGGATATTTTTGCATAAACACATAAGGAGATTTTAATGAGCGATATAAAGTTAAAAGGAAAAGTTCACAAATACGGCTCTAATGTCAACACCGACGAGATAATTCCCGCGCGTTATCTAAATTTGTCGGATTTGGAAACTTTGGCTAAATATTGTATGGAAGATATTGATAAGGATTTTGTTAAAAGAGTTAAGACGGGCGATATTATTGTCGCTCAAAACAATTTCGGCTGCGGTTCCTCAAGAGAGCATGCTCCCGCAGTCATTAAAGCCGTCGGAGTCTCGGCTGTGATAGCTAATTCTTTTGCAAGGATTTTTTTTAGAAATGCAATAAATATAGGCTTGCCTATTTTGGAATGTCCCCAAGCCGTCGAAGCTCTGTCCAATGGAGACGAAGTCGAAATAGATCTTGACGCCGGCGAGATAAAAAATATAAGTAAAAACGAAATATATAAAACTCAAAAATTTCCTGACTTTATGCAAAAAATTATAAAAGCCGGCGGATTATTGGGTTATATAAAAAAATAGATTGAGGAGGAGTTTTTATGGCAACAATTATCGGAGGTCCAGCGCGTTATATTCAAGGACGCGGTGAATTAAAAAATTTAGGGAAACACATTGAGAAATTCGGAAAGAATGTTTATATCCTAATAAGCAAAAATGGAAAAGAAAGATTTGGCTCGACTATTGAGGAGAATTTGAAAGCGGCGGGATTAAAAGCCGTTTTTGATATTTTCAAAGGCGAATGTTCGCAAAAAGAAATTGAACGCGTAAAAAGCGAATTTGAAAAAAATAAAAGCGACGTTATAGTTGCGGTGGGCGGCGGAAAAATTCTTGATACGGCAAAAGCCGTGGCCGATTATTTAGTCAAACCGGCGGCGATAGTTCCCACGATAGCTTCAACCGACGCTCCTTGCAGCGCATTGTCCGTTATTTACAGCGACGACGGAGTTTTTGAAAAATATCTTTTTACAAAAGCAAGTCCAAATGTTGTTTTGGTTGACAGCGATATTATAAGCCAAGCGCCGGCGCGTTTGATTGTTTCGGGAATGGGCGACGCTTTGGCGACATATTTTGAAGCTCTCAGCGCTTATCGCTCGACCGCTCTCAATTGTCTTGGCGGAAATATTACAAAGAGCGCTCTTGCTTTGGCAAAGTTATGTTATGAAACATTGCTTGAAAGCGGATATGCCGCCAAACTTGCCGTCGAACAAAAAGTTTGCACAAAAGCCGTTGAAGATATTATTGAAGCAAACACATATCTTTCCGGCATAGGTTTTGAAAGCGGAGGACTTGCGGCGGCTCATTCCGTGCATAACGGACTTACGGCAATACCTGAAACTCATCAATTTTATCATGGCGAAAAAGTGGCTTTCGGAACGATAACGCAATTGGTTCTCGAGGGAGAATCTATGGATTTGATAAATGAAGTTATCTGTTTTTGCAAATCTGTGGGACTGCCTACGACTTTTGCGGACTTAAATGTTAAAAAAATTGATAAAAATCAATTGATGGAAGTTGCAAAGATAGCTTGCGCAAGCGCTGAGCCTATCAATTCTTTATATTATCCAGTATCTCCCGAAGCCATTTATGCGGCAATGTTGGGAGCGGACGCGATTGGAAGAAATTATATGTGTCCTGTCGACGATAAGAAATAAAATTAAATAAATTTTGCAATGTATGAGAAAAATAAAACCGCGATTGGATAAAATCCTTTCGCGGTTTTCATAAATTATGGAGAAAAAATATGTCTAAAACTTATAAAATAGCTTTAATACCGGGAGATGGAACCGGTCCTGAAGCGCTCGGAGAAGGCGTAAAAGTTATTCAATCGGCGGCTAAAAAATACAATTTTATTTTAGATTTTGTTTATTATGATTTGGGAGGAGACAGATACTTAAAAACCGGAGAAATTTTACCAAGCAGCGTAATTGAAGAATTCAAAAAATTTGACGCCATGTATCTGGGGGCTATCGGTCATCCCGACGTAAAACCCGGCATTTTAGAAAAAGGTATTTTATTAAGACTTCGTTTTGAGCTTGACCAATACATAAATTTGCGTCCCGTAAAATTATATCCAAATATTGAAACTCCTATTAAAAATAAAAATCCAATCGATATAGATATGATAATTGTCCGCGAAAATACCGAAGGACTTTATGTCGGAGCCGGCGGATTTTTGAAAAAAGACACGCCTCAAGAAGTTGCGACCCAAGCGAGTATAAATACAAGGTTTGGCGTAGAACGCTGCATACGTTATGCTTATGAATTGACAAAAAGACGTTCAAAAGAAAATAAACTCACTCTCTGCGGAAAAACAAATGTTTTAACTTATGCGTCGGATTTATGGCAGAGAACTTTTAATATAGTGTCAAAAGATTATCCTGAAATTAAATGCGATTATGTAAATGTTGACGCCGTGTGTATGTGGCTTGTAAAAAATCCCGAATGGTTTGACGTCATAGTCACTGACAATCTTTTTGGCGATATCATCACAGACCTTGCGGCAATGATACAAGGCGGTATAGGAGTGGCGGCAGGCGGAAATATCAATCCCGACAAAGGCGGAATTTCTATGTTTGAACCTATGGGAGGCTCGGCGCCAAAATACACGGGACAAAATATAATAAATCCCATAGCGGCTATAAACGCGGGCTCTATGATGCTTGATTATTTGGGCGAGCGCAAAGCCGCAAAAGATATTGAGAAAGCTCTTGTCAAAGCGCTTGAGACGGGAAAAATAAAAAGTATGAACGCCGGCAAAATGGGACTTTCAACAAGTCAAATCGGAGATCTGATAGCGGGCTTTATATAAATTAAGCAAAGTTTTTACAGCATTACAATTTATATTATATTTGTGTAATAAAAGAATTTAATAAATATACAGAGAGGTAAAAAAATGTCGAGAAAGTATAAAGTGGCAGTTGTTGGCGCGACTGGAGCGGTAGGACTTGAGATGATTAAAATGCTTGGAAGCAGAAATTTTCCGGTTGAGAGCGTAAAATTTTTGGCTTCGCAGCGTTCTGCGGGAAAAAAATTAAAATTTAACGGAAAAGATATTGTCGTCGAACTTCTCACAAAAGATTCGGGCAAAGGCGTTGACATAGCTTTGTATAGCGCGGGCGCGGCAATTTCAAAAGAATTTGCGCCGTCTTTTGTCGCCGACGGATGTTTTGTAATTGATAATTCGAGCGCATGGCGTATGGAAAAAGAAATTCCTCTAATTGTTCCTGAAGTTAATCCCGGCGATTTAAGCAAAGATAAAAAACTTATAGCCAATCCAAACTGCTCCACAATTCAAATGGTGGTTGTTCTAAAACCTTTACATGACGCGGCAAAAATAAAAAGAGTGATAGTCTCGACGTATCAATCTGTTTCCGGCGCGGGACAAAAAGGAATAAACGAACTTATAAATCAAACTAAACTTTGGGCTAATGACGAAAATATTCCCGCGGCTGAAAAATTTCAATATCAAATAGCTTTCAATTTAATACCTCAAATAGATACTTTTCTTGAAAACGGATACACTAAAGAGGAAATGAAAATGACTAATGAGACTAAAAAAATTATGGGCGACGAAAATATAGAAGTAAGCGCAACTTGCGTGCGCGTTCCGGTTTTTCGCTCTCACAGCGAAAATGTTTGGATTGAAACGGAAAAACCTTTATCCGCTAAAGACGCAAAAGAAATTTTATCCAAAGCCGACGGAGTTGAAGTTATAGATTCGCCGGAAAATTCAAAATATCCTATGCCTTTTTACGCTCAAAATCAACAGACAACTTATGTCGGCAGAATACGCAAAGACATTTCAACAAAAAATAACGCTTTAACTTTTTGGATAGTCTCTGACAATCTATTAAAAGGCGCGGCGCTAAACGCGGTTCAGATAGCCGAGACTTTGATAAAAAGAAATTTGGTTTAGTTTTTTGTCCGCGGCGTTGAGGATATTTGCTCGTTCTATAAAGCGGTCTCCGATAAGAAACTAAAAAAGCGCTGTTTTGGCGCTTAATAAAATTGACACTAAATGCTTAGTTTTATACAATCGTTAAAACCAAAAAACAGGAGAAAACAATGATCGTTTTAACGGGCGGTGCAGGTTTTATAGGGAGCTGTTTTCTTTGGAAGCTTAATCAAGAGAATATAAAAAATATTTTAGTAGTGGATCATTTGGACGATAGTGAAAAATGGAAAAATTTGACGGGCAAAAAATTTACGGATTTTATTCAAAAAAATGATTTTATTAGTCGCGTAGAATCAAGACAATTCTCAAAACCCGAGGCAATAATTCATCTTGGGGCATGCAGTTCAACCACATTATCAGACGGAAATTATTACATTAAAAACAATTATGAATATTCAAAAACTCTCGCTTTGTGGGCTTTTGAATGGGGCATTCCTTTTATATACGCGTCGTCAGCCGCCACATACGGAGACGGAAATTTTGGATACGACGACGACTTGTCAAAATTATATCAATATCAACCTTTAAATATGTATGGATATTCAAAACATCTTTTTGATTTGTGGTTGTTAAATAACGGGTATGCGCAAAAAGCTTCCGGAATTAAATTTTTCAATGTTTTTGGTCCTAATGAATACCATAAAGGCGATATGAAAAGCGTTATGTGTAAGAGCTTTGACGAAGTTTCTAAAAAGGGGACGATAAAATTGTTCAAGTCTTATAGAGACGATTATCCCGACGGCGGGCAGAAAAGAGATTTCATTTATGTAAAGGATGCCGTCGAGGCCGTTTATTTTTTATTTGAGAATCCTTCAAAAACGGGAATTTTTAATTTAGGAACTGGAATAGCAAGAACATGGAATGATTTGGCAAATGCAATGTTTGAAGCCGCTGGTAAAAAAGGAAATATAGAATATACGGATATGCCTGATAATCTTAAATCAAAGTATCAATATTTTACTCAAGCTAAAATGGATAAATTAAGACAGGCGGGTTTTGATAAACCTTTTATGAAATTAGAAGACAGCGTAAAGGATTATTATCAATACTTAAAAAACAAAATCTATCTATAGAGTTCCTAATCTATAAAAGGATAAAAAATGGAAAAAAATAATCTCCTGGATTTAATTTCATCTTTTAATCGGCAAAAAATACTTGTTATAGGCGACAGTATGGTTGATAAATTTATTTGGGGAACCGTAAAAAGAATATCGCCGGAAGCGCCTGTTCCGATTGTGGAAGTGACGGGTGAAAGCGAAACTTTAGGCGGGGCTGGAAATGTCGCTTCAAATATAGCGGCTTTAGGCGCGGAAGTTTATTTGATAAGCGCTACGGGAGACGATTCTAATTCGGAACTAATGACTGAATTATTGAAAAAGCAAAACATCAGCTCAAAATATCTTGTCAAAGACGTAAATAAACCGACTATAATAAAGACGAGAATTATAGCCGCTCATCAGCAAATAGTGAGAGTTGATAAAGAAATTAAGGGCGCGCCGGCGAGTATTGCCAAAGATCAGATATTAAAAAATATAGAGGAAGTAATACCAAAAGTCAACGGAGTGATAATTTCTGATTATGGAAAAGGCGTGGTTGAGGATTCTGTTTTGAAAAGAGCCGTCGAATTGTCAAGGCAATGCGAAATCCCGATAAGCGTCGATCCAAAACTTGACAATTTTAAGAAATATTACGGAGTGACAACTATAACGCCCAATACTAAAGAAGCGATAGAGGGAATGAGGGCTTCTGATATTGAGACAGACGACGATATTGCAAAACTTGGAAGCGAGATATTAAAGCTCATCAATTCGGATTCCGTTTTAATAACCCGCAGCGAGAAAGGTATGATGCTTATTGAGCCGGATAATAAAATTACAAATATTCCCACGCGCGCAAAAGAAGTTTATGACGTTACGGGCGCGGGCGACACGGTAATATCGGTTATGACTTTAGCGCTTGGCGCGGGAGCTGATTTTCTTAAAGCCGCTGAAATTGCAAACTTTGCGGCGGGGATAGTTGTGGGAAAAATCGGAACGGCTTCGGCAAATCCTGAGGAATTAAAAAATGCTATAGAGGAATTTTACAAAAGATGAAAGCCGCCGTGATTATTCCCTCAAGATATGCGTCAAGCAGATTTCCGGGAAAAGCTCTTGCTTTAATAAAAGGAAAATCTCTTATAGAGCGCGTTGTGGAGCGGGCAAGACAAAGTAAAAATGCCGACATTGTGGCGGTGGCGGCCGACGATAAAAGAATTTTTGAAAAAGTTAAATCCATAGGCGGAGAAGTTTTTATGACTCCTTTGGACTGCAAAAGCGGAACCGACAGGATAGCTTTTGTCGCTCAAAAGTTTCTTAAAAATTATGATATTTTTATAAATATTCAAGGGGACGAGCCATTGATAAATCCCGTTTTAATAGATAGATTGATTGACGAACTTAAAAATAATCCAAAACTTGAATTTATTACGGCGGCATATCCTTTCAAAGACGAGGCGGAAGCAAAAGATCCCAATAATGTAAAAGTGGTTTTTGATAAAAACGGTTATGCTTTGTTTTTTTCGCGCTCGCTGATACCTTATAATAGAGATTCAAATTCCGTAGTGCATTATAAGCACATAGGGATTTACGGATATAAAAGAGATTTTTTAATCGCTTTTTCAAAATATAAAACGGCAGTTTTAGAAAAAGCCGAAGTGCTTGAACAGTTGAGAGCTTTGGAATACGGACATAGAATAAAAGTGATTATAGCCGACGAGGACAGTGTTGGGGTGGACGTTCCTCATGATGTTGTTTTGGTTGAGGGTTTAATTGATAATTAAGACGGGGAAAATATGAAAAATAAAAAGATTGAAATAACTAAAAATGTAGCGTTGGGCAATGATTTGCCGATTGCAATTATTGCCGGACCTTGCGTCATTGAAAGCAAAAAGCACGCTTTTTATCTTGCGGCGGAATTAAAAAAAATCACGTCGTCTTTTAAGATGCCTTTTATTTTTAAGGCGTCTTTTGATAAAGCCAATAGATCGTCTATAGATTCTTATAGAGGTCCCGGTGCAAAAGAAGGGCTTGATATACTTGCGCAGATAAGAAAAGAAATAGACGTTCCGGTTATTACTGATATTCACACCCAAGAGCAAGCCGAATATGCCGCAGATTTTGTGGATATTATTCAAATTCCGGCATTTTTGTCGCGGCAAACTGATTTAATAAAAGCGGCGGCATTGACGAAAAAACCGATAAATATAAAGAAAGGACAATTTTTAGCGCCTGAGGATATGTTTAATGTGATAAAAAAAGCCGAGAGTTTCGGGAATAAAAAAATATCTTTAACCGAGCGAGGCGCAAGTTTTGGTTATCATAATCTTGTCGTCGATTTTAGAGGGCTTGAAATAATGAAGCAATCGGGTTATCCCGTAATTTTTGACGCCACTCACAGCGTTCAGCTTCCGGGAGGGCAGGGAAATAAAAGCGGCGGCAACAGAGAATTTGTTTTACCGCTTAGTAAAGCGGCGGCGGCAGTGGGCGCGGCGGCTTTGTTTTTGGAAGTCCATAATAATCCCGACAAGTCTTTATCAGACGGCGCAAACAGCGTTGACTTAAAATATTTTAATAATATATTGAAAGAAATAAAAAAAATTGACGAGGCGGTAAAATAAAATGAAAAATGAAATAAAAGACAAAACGATTAAAACTAAAAATTCAGAAATTTCAAACGACCTAACTCCTTGGAGACCAACCTATAAGCAATTCGGACTTGCGATGGGAGCCGTTTTAGTTTTTTTGATAATTGTTTTTATTGTTGGGAATATTATTTTGAGTCCTTATAGGATTAAAGAAGTCGATAAAAGAATTACTCCTTGGCTTGACAATTCAAAACCCAAAACGTCGATACTTGGAATATAATCAATGTTAGATGAAAAATTGTTTTTTGAAAAAGCCGCGAAAATAAAACTTTTTGCAAGCGATGTTGACGGCGTTTTGACAAAAGGCGAAATTATTGTTTTAGATAACGGAGAAGAGATAAAGATTTGGAATGTAAAGGACGGTTTTGGTTATTCTTTATTAAGAAAACATTTTCCGGAGGTTAAAACGGCGTGGATTACGGGAAGAAAATCTAAACAAGTAAAAAAACGGGCGCGGGAATTAAAAATTGATTTTTTATTACAAGATATTGACGATAAAAAAGAAGCTCTTTTATCAATAATGAAAGCAATAAAATGCGCGGCTTGCGAAGTTGTTTTTGTAGGAGACGATTTGCCGGATATTGCGGCTTTTGAAGCGGCGGGTTTGTCAGTCTGTCCAAAAGACGCCGTTAAATGCGTAAAAAATAGAGTTGATTTTATTTCACATTATAATGGCGGAGAAGGCGTTATAAGAGAGACGGCGGATATTATAATAGAGGCTAAAAAAGAGGCTAAAAATCTCTAAGTTGACGGCGGGGAATATAAATTATAATGATAAAAAAAATACGCAGACAAATTTATTATTTTGGGGCTTTGATATTTTCAAAACTTGTTTTGTTAATTCCTTATAAATGGGCTGTGGGCGGCATAGCCGAGTTTTTTGGTAAAATCGCGCCTCATTTTACCCGCGACGCTTCGGCAATTGCCAAGCAAAATTTACAAAATTCTTTTCCTCAAAAAAGTCAAAAGCAAATAGATGAAATAGTTAAGAATGTTTTTATAAATCAAACGAGAAATTTTTTTGAGCTTGCGAATTTTCCAAAAGTAGATTTAGATTTTTTGAAAAAAATATCCAAAATAGAAAATGCGGATTTAATATTTGAAGCGCTAAAAAAAAATAAAGGCATACTTTTTGTCAGCGCGCATACGGGCAATTGGGAAATCACTGCCGCGGCTGTGGCCGCCTTGGGAATTCCCGTAAACGTTGTGGCAAAAAAAATATATGTCGAGGGTTTAAACGATATGCTTGTCGGGTATAGGATGAAAAAGAATATCAACGTTATTCTAAAAGATTCTAAAGACACGGCGAGAAAATTATTAAGAGCTCTAAAAAAAGGCGAGATAATAGCGATGCTTGTGGATCAAGACACGGACGTTCCGAGCGTTTTCGTGAACTTTTTTGGAAGAAAAGCGTGGACGCCCTCTGGGCTTGCTTCGCTTGCATTGAGAACGGGCGCCGAGGTTTTAATAGGCATAGACAGACGCGATGGAAAATTTAATCATACCACTATTATAGAGGGACCTGTGAGAATAGAAACTTCGGGAGATTTTGATAAAGATGTGGTTGATTTAACCCAGAAAGCCACTTCGATGCTTGAGGATCATATAAGAAAATATCCGGATCAATGGGTTTGGTTTCATAAAAGATGGAAAACTCAAGACGGTTTAGGCGCAAAATGAAAAAAATAAAAATATTTTTCTTTCTTATTTCTTTAATTTTTTTCGGCTGCGGCGGAGAAAATAAAGTAATAGAGGAAACTCCTCCAATTGGAGAACATGCTATTGAGCAATTCACAATTACGGAAACGGATAGAGGCAAATTAAAAATGATTATGCAGTCCGAGATGGCTGTGATAAACGAACAAATGAGTCTAGCTCAGATAAAATTTCCTATGGTGAAGTTTTATAAAAATGGAGAATACGCCTCTACTCTTGTTATGGAAAGCGCTGATGTGGATTTGGAAACTTATGACGTAAAAGGTTATGGCAAATGTGTGGTTGACACGGCAGATAATGAACATTTGGAGACGACGGATTTACAATATGACGCCAAGACCGAAACAGTTTTTAGTAAAAATAAAGTTGTGGTTAGAAGAAATGGGGAGACTATATATGGAACTTCTTTTAAGGCCGATACGAAACTTGAAAATATTGTTATTGAAAACCAAAGGGTTGTTCTTAATAGGGGTATTTAGTCTGGCTGTTTTGTTTTTTTCTTTTGGAAACGTTTTTGCAAATATAGTGATAACAGGGTCTAAAATGTTTATTCAAAAAGGCGGAAATTTTATAATTTCAAAAGGAAATTCAAAGGCTGTGGACAGCGATAAAAATGTTATTGTTTCCGACGAAATGTCTTATGATAAAAACACTTCAATTATCTCGGCTCTGGGAAATGTCGTGATTACCACTTCATCGGGAACGATTCGTTCGGACAATGCCGTTTTTAATTCAACGACAAATATTTTGATTATGAGAAAAGATGAAAAAAGACCCGAAGCCGACGTTATTTACGAGGGGAGAAAAGGTTTTTATTCCGCCGATAAAATAACTTTTTATAATTATGAAAATAAAAGGATTGTTTTGGAAGGCGATGTCAGGGGAAAAATTCAAATGGAAGACTTGCCCGAATGATATTAAAATCTGAGGATTTATTTAAGAAATATAAATATAGAATGGTCGTCAACGGCGTGAGCATAAATGTCCGTCAAGGAGAAATTGTCGGGCTTCTCGGGCCAAACGGAGCCGGAAAAACAACGACATTTTATATGACTGTCGGTTTAGTAAAACCTTATGACGGCAGCGTTTATTTGGACGATACAGAAATTACCAATTGGGCTATGTATCAAAGAGCAAGGGCGGGCATTGGTTATCTTGCTCAGGAATCTTCAATTTTTAGAGGGTTAAGCGTTGAGGATAATTTGAAAGCCGTGGCTCAAATGCTTCCGATATCAAAGAAAGATCAGGATTTGAAAGTGGATGTTTTGCTAAATGATTTTGGACTTACAAAATTGCGCAAACAAATGAGCGTGACTTTGTCGGGCGGAGAAAAAAGGAGACTTGAAATAGCGCGCTCTCTTATAAACGATCCGAAATTTTTACTTTTAGACGAGCCTTTTGTGGGAATAGATCCGATAACTGTGGACGATATTCAAAGGATTATAAGAAAATTAAAAGAGAGAGGTCTGGGAATACTTATAACGGACCATAATGTCAGGGAGACTCTTGAAATAATAGACAGAGCCTATATTATATATGAGGGAAAAATTCTTTTGGAAGGAAACGCTAAAGAATTGATAGATAATCCGAAAGCAAAGAAAGTTTATCTGGGCGATAATTTTAAAATGTAAATTCAAAATTTGATTTGGAGTTTATATTTGCTATAAAGTTATTAAAAATGAAGGGGGTGTTTAATTGTGAAAATCAATATTACGGCAAGACATCTTAAACTTACAAGCGCAATAGACGCTTATGTGCGCAAAAAAGTATCAAAAGCTTCTAAATTTTACGACGGCGACGACGTGTCGGCAAATGTCGTGTTATCTGTTGAAAAAAACAGACAGATAACGGAGATATTATTCAATATAGGAAAATTAGTTTTACGCGCTAAAGAACAATCGCCCGATATTTATTCTTCAATAGATCTTTCTATGGATAAATTGGAAGCGCAATTGAGAAAGCATAAGGAGATTTCAAAAATAGACAGAAAAACTAAGTTGAAAATTTCCAAACGCAAAAAAAGTGCGATGTTGGAATTTGCTTCTTCCGATTCCGACGACGAGGAAAATTTTGAAAATAAAATTTCCGAGATAAAAAGAGTTGACTTAAAACCCGTCAACATAGAGGAGGCGATAGAGGATATGGATATTTTACATTATGAAGTTTATATGTTCTTAAATAGGAATACTAAAAAAATAAATGTATTATATCGTAAAGGAAATAAAGGCTCTTTAGTTTTATTAGAACCTGAAATATAGCGGCAAAAGATAGGCAATAGTTTATTTTATGGAGGATTAACAGAAAATGAAAATTATGGATTTTTTAAGCCCTGAAGCGGTAATTGTAGATTTGAAAGCGCCCGATAAAAAGTCGGCTATTGTGGAACTCGTTGAAACTTTGAAAAAGACAAAGAGTGTGAAAAAAACGGACGAGATTATTGAAGTGGTTTTAGAGAGAGAAAAACTTGGCTCCACAGGAATTGGTCAGGGCGTGGCAATACCGCACGGAAAGACCGACGTTCTTGACGAGCAGGTCGGAGTTTTAGGGATTTCTCATAAAGGGATTGAATTTAATTCATTAGACGGCGAGCCGGTGAATATAATTTTCTTATTGGTGGGACCCGTTGAAGTCGCGGGACAACACTTAAAAGCATTGTCGAGAATATCGAGATTGTTTAAGGATAAATTTTTAAGACAAGCCATAAAAGAAGCGCCCACTCCGGAAGATGTGGTGAAAATAATCCAGCAAGAGGACGCTTATTGATGCCGCAGTTTTTAAGAGTAAAACAAATTCTCGACGAGAAAAAAGAAGATTTAAGGCTTGAACTGATCGCGGGCGAGAAGGGTCTTGATAGAAAAATTACGGTAAGCGATATCAGCAGACCCGGACTTGCGTTCACGGGATATTTTGGACATTTTCCTTACGAGAGGACTCAAGTGATAGGAAAAAGCGAATTTACCTATCTTGATTCTCTCAGTTTTGAAAGACAAATTGAACTTTTGCATAAAATTTTTTCTCATAAAAACGCAACCTGCTGCATACTTACTCAAAAATTAGGACCCACTAAAGCCATGTCTGAAGTATTTTCAAATCTTGCAGTTCCTCTTTTAAGAACGGAATTTTCATCCTCGGCATTGATAGGAGAATTGATTTATTTCTTAAACGCCAAACTTGCTCCGAGCATAAAATTGCACGGAGTTTTAGTCAGCGTTTACGGTTTGGGGGTTTTGCTTGTCGGGAAATCCGGAATAGGAAAATCAGAATGCGCTTTGGAACTTGTTAAAAGAGGGCATATGCTCATAGCCGACGATGTGGTAAATATCACAAAAAGATCGGGGAGCGCTCTTTTTGGAACGGGCATACCTTTATCAAAATATCTTATAGAAGTAAGAGGGCTTGGAATAATAGATATAAAAAATGTTTTTGGAATAAGCAATACTCTCGACGAGGCGCGCGTGGAATTGGTTATAAAATTGGAAGAATGGAATATGGTCAGCAAAATGGAAAGGCTTGGGCTTGACGAATATTTTACCGAGATATTAAATGTCCAACTTCCGGAAGTGACTATTCCCGTGGGGCCGGGCAGAAATTTGGCGGTTTTAGTGGAAACGGCAAGTCTCAATCAAAGATTGAAAGACAAAGGGTTTTATGCGGCGAGAGAATTTGACGAGAGAGTTAAAAAATTAATTTCGGACGAGTCTCATGGGAATTAACTTTTATATAGTTTCAGGAATGTCCGGCGCGGGTAAAAGCCAGCTGTTAAAGATTTTTGAAGATTTGGGTTTTATATGCGTTGACAATATGCCGCTTCAAATGATGGATGATTTTATAAACGTATGCTTAAAAAATTCCGCAAAATATAAAAATGTCGCGGTAAGCGTGGATTCAAGAGCGGGAAAGTCTCTCGAATGTTTTAAGGATATTATAAATACGCTAAAAAAAAATAAAATTTTTCTTAAAATAATTTTTTTAGATTGCAGCAATTCCGTTTTAATAAGAAGATTTTCCGAAACGCGCCGCAGACATCCTTTAGGTTCGTCCGTATCCAATGGAATAAAAATTGAAAGAAAAATGTTAAAAGACGTTTTTCTGGCCGCCGACGAAGTCGTTGACACTTCTGATACGACGATGGGGGAATTAAAAAAAATAATTTTGAAAATGACCGGCTCAAGCGAAGGGAAAAAGCATTTAATAATTTCGGTAATGTCTTTTGGTTATAAATACGGCATACCCTATGACGTTGATATAGTCTATGACGTTCGATTTTTGATAAATCCAAATTATGTTTCGGCATTGAGAGCAAAGACCGGAAAAGACAAAGCCGTGAAAGATTATATATCCAAGCAAAAAATTTTTGGAGAGTTTTTTTCTGAATTTACGAAACTGATGAAAATGACGATACCCGGATATATTGACGAGGGAAAAAGTTATTTGACTATAGCGATAGGCTGCACGGGCGGGAGACACCGTTCGGTTTTTACGACTGAAAAGTTAGGCAAGTTTTTATTAGACAACGATTATAAAGTTAATATAAATCATAGGGATATAGACCGATGATTGATAAAATAAATATTACGGCTTTAGGCGGAGGAACGGGACTCTCCTCTTTGCTTAGAGGTTTGAAAAAGTATAATGATAAAATTACGGCGATAGTTAATGTCGCCGACGATGGAGGAAGTTCGGGCAAGTTGAGAAATGAGCTCGGCGTTTTGCCTCCGGGCGATATAAGAAATTGTTTAGTGGCTCTTTCGGAAGAAGAAAGTTTGATGTCGAGACTTTTTCAATATAGATTTCCTCAAAACGGATCGTTGGCGGGACATTCTTTTGGGAATCTTTTTTTGACGGCTATGTCGGCGATTTCCGGCAGTTTTGATAACGCTATCTTAAATTGCGCGGAAGTCTTGGCGATAAGAGGGCGGGTTCTTCCTGCGACTCTTTCTCCCGTCGTGCTTGAGGCTGAATTAAAGAGCGGACGACAAATAATAGGCGAGAGCAATATATCAAATGTTTATGAAAAAATAGACGAAATTATTTTATTTCCGCCAAATCCTCCCGCCGCGCCCGAAGTCTTAACCGCTATAAAAAATTCCGACGTTTTAATTTTTGGACCAGGTTCTTTATATACGTCGGTAGTGGTTAATTTTCTTGTGGACGGAGTGGTTGAAGCTATAAAAAGTTCAAAGTCTTACAAAATTTATATCGCTAATATTATGACTCAGCCCGGAGAAACAAGCGAGTATAAATTGTCGGATCATATCGCCGCCATAGAAAAACATTCCTATAAAGGAATATTGGATATGGTTTTAGTAAATAAAGCAAAAATTCCAAGAAAGATAATAAGGAGATATAAAAAACAAGGTGCGGATCAAGTTGAGATAGATAAAATAAAAGTAAAAACGCGAAAAGCGAATTTGTTTTCAGATAAAATATACGCAAGACACGACAGCGGGAAATTAGCCGAGGCCATAGTAAAAATTGTCAAAAGAAAAGTCAATAGCGGGAGAAAGAATGATTAATGTAGTCATTGCAACTCATGATTGTTTGGCTGAAAAATTATTGTCCGCGGCCGAAAGGATTGCCGGCAAGCAGGATAATGTTTATGCTATTCAAATGTCGCTCGGCGAAAGTTTATCTCAAATGCAGGAAAAACTTGAAATTTTTATAAAAGGTATAAACGACGGAAAAGGAGTGTTGATTTTAGTGGATATGGTCGGCGGAACGCCGTGTAATGCATCCGTTCCTCTATGCAGAATTTTTAATACCGAAGTTGTGACGGGAGTAAATTTGCCTATGGTTTTATCGGCTATGTTTTCAAGTAAGATTATGGAAAACGCGAAAGAACTTGCCGATAAAGTTTATAAAGACGGACAAAGAAGTATTGTAAATATAAAAAGATTATTTTAGTTTTGAGGGGAAAATATGCCTATAATTCTTGTAAGGATTGACGATAGGCTTATCCATGGACAAATTGTTCAAGGCTGGCTGAAGACAATAAACATAAATAAAATTGCGCTGGCATCCGATTTAGTGGCTGGCGACGATATGCAAAAACTTCTTATGGGGCTTGCCGTTCCAAATAATGTTAAACTTGATATTAGAACGGTCGATCAAATAACCGAATCCATTTTAGCGGGCGAATATGAAAAATATAAAACGATGTTGATAGCGCCTAATCCCCGCGCAATTTTGCATATGGCGGAAAAAGGCGCAAACTTCAAATCCGTAAATGTCGGAGGTATGCATTATGCCAAAGATAAAAAACAAATTCTTACAAATGTTTTTCTTGACGACGAGGATATTGAGGATTTAAGAAAGCTTGCTCAAAAAGGCATCGAACTTGAGGGCAGGATTTTACCTTTGGACGAAAGAACAAACGTAATGGAAGCGATAGAAAAATATTTGCGTAAAAAATGATGATAGAAAATATTTTACTCTTATCTTTAATAGCCGCTATTTTCAGCGCGGACATGACTTGTTTTGGACAATTTATGATATGCCGCCCGATATTTTGCGCGCCGATTTTTGGATATTTAACCGGCGACGTAGCGTCGGGATTATGGGTGGGAATGATTGTTGAGATGATATGGTTTAACGCCGTTCCTCTCGGAGCTTCAATGCCGCCCGATATTTGCGCGATAAGTATTTTGTCGGTCGTATGGACAAATAGATATTTTCCCGGTCTTTCCTCAGCCTGTATTTTTGCATTGATAGCGGCGACGCCCTTTGGATATATTTGCCGCGAGATAGACGCGGCGGGCAGACGAATAAACGTAAAAATTATGTATTGGATAGAAGAGGGTATAAATAAAACCGATTTTAATCGTCTAAACACGGGAATATTTCTCGGATTATTTTTATTTATTTTCAAATTTTTTATTTTTTATATTTTGGTAATCCCGCTTGGGGGAATAATATTTTCGGTTTATTTAATGTTTCCGCCTTTTGTTCTTAACGGATTTACAAAAGCGTGGTTTCATCTTCCGATTTTAGGTTTTGGGACGGTGGCTTATTCTTTTGTGAACTTAAAGATAAAAATGTTTAGGTAAAAATTTATGACAGAACGTTTAAAAATGTATATCAGAGTTTTTTTTATTCAGTCTTTGTGGAATTTTGAGAGAATGCAAAATATCGGTTTTCTTTTTTTGATCGCGCCTTTTCTTGATAAATTTTATATTGACAAAGAAAAAAGAAAAGACGCTTATTTAAGGCATTTGGAATTTTTCAACACTCATCCTTATATGGCAAGTCTTATAGCGTCGCTGACGGTAAAAATGGAAAAAGAAATATCCGACGGACATTATGAATTTATTCCCGCGGTTATAAATCTTAAACAATCCACGGCAAGTCCTTTGGCCGCCATAGGCGATTCTTTTTTTTGGGGAATACTAAGAAATACAGCGGCTCTAATCGCCATATTTTTTATTATTTTGGCGGAAGGAATTTCAAATAGGGAGACGGTTGTTTTGGGGTTGTCTATTCCCATAGGTTTTTTTATTCTTTACAATTTTTTTCATTTATTTTTACGCTATTTTCTCACAATGAAAGCTTTTGTTTTTGGAAAAGATGTGCTTGGATTTATTGCAAAGCCTCAAATGAAATCATATATGTCGGCAATAAAAAAAATAGGGATTGTTTTTTTTACCGCGTCTTTGATTTTGTATTTGTATTTTTTTAGCAGCGCCGAGGGAGGCTCGTTTTTTCAGATATCAATAACGGATCTTTTAGTTTTTTCGGCGGGATTTGTTTTGTCTCTGTTTTTGGGAAAATTTGCTTCTATTGTCAAACTTTATTTAATAATTCTGCTCTGTGTTTTATGGGCATATATAGGAAAATGAAATGATAGAAAAAAAAATAACCATTAAGTCTATAAAAGGTTTGCACGCAAGGCCCTGCGCATTGCTTGTAAAAATGCTTTCAAAATCCAAATCCGACGTTAAAATATTAAAAGACGATATGGAAGTGGACGCTAAAAGCATTATGAGTATTTTGATTCTTGCGGCGGGACGCGGAACGGAATTAAACTTTGTCATTAACGGCCAGGATGAACAAAACGTTTCGCGGGAACTTGAGGAATTTTTTAATTCTGATTTTGAGGAAATGAATGCAGAGGAAATAAACACAAATGAAAAATAATAAAAACAAAAATTTAATTCTAAAAGGCATAGCCGCTTCTTCAGGCATAGTTATAGGAAGAGTTTTTCTCTTAAAAAATTATGACATAGCGCCTATTGATAATATCCGTATTCCGCTTTCAGAGCGGAGTAGAGAAGTCCGCCGTTTTCATGAAGCCGTGGTCGATACTAAACTTGAAATGAATGAAACTCGCGAAAAAATAAATAAAGCTCTCGGCGAAAGTTATGCAAAAATTGCCGACGTTCATCTGTTTATGCTCGAAGATCCGATTATGATAAAAGATGTGACGGATAAGATAAACAAAGGCATTTCGGCCGAATACGCCGTTTATGATTTTACGCGCGGCATCGCTCTTAGTCTTGAGGCGGAAAAAGACGGATATTTCAAAGAAAGAGCGGCGGATATTAAAGAAGTTTCAAAAAGGATAATTCATAATCTAATTTCTAAAAAAGGCAAAACCATATCGCTTGAAGACGTTGGAAAAAACAGCGTCGTCGTGGCGCACAATTTGACTCCGGCCGACACGGTTTCAATGAAAGAAAAATTTGTTCTCGGTTTTGCGACGGATATCGGCGGAAAAACTTCTCATACGGCTATTGTTGCAAACGGACTCGGCATACCTGCCGTCGTGGGTTTGGCAAATATTTCTCAAAGCGCGGAGACGGGCGATGAAATAATTATCGACGGAAATAAAGGTTTGGTGATTTTGAATCCCGAAAAAGAAATTTTAGAAAAATATAAAAAGGAAATAAAAGATTTTACAGTTGTAAAAAAAGAACTTGAAAAATTAAAAGATTTGCCGGCGTCCACAATCGACGGTTATAGCGTCGAGGTGTTTGGCAATATAGAAAATCCAAACGAGGCGGCTTCAGTTTTATCTATGGGCGCTGCGGGAATAGGGTTGTATAGAACGGAATTTATTTATTTTAACCGCGCTGATTTGCCTGATGAGAGCGATCATTTTGACGCTTGTGTTAAAGTCGTTGAAAATATGAACGGGTTTCCGACTGTTATAAGAACAGCGGATCTCGGCGGAGATAAACTTGCCGACTTGGGACTGTTAAAACTTGAAAGAGAAAAAAATCCTTTTATGGGACTTAGAGCCATTAGATTGTGTTTGAAATATCCCGACCTTTTTATAAAACAGTTGAGAGGAATTTTGCGCGCTTCCGCAAAAGGAAAAATAAATCTTTTATATCCGATGATTTCAAATGTCGATGAATTGAGAGAAGCCGATAAAATTCTCCAAGGAGTAAAAGAAGATTTGCGAAAAGAAAAAATACCTTTTGATGAAAATATTAAAAGAGGAATTATGATAGAAGTTCCCTGTGCGGCGATGATTTCGGATATTTTGGCAAAAGAGGTTGATTTCTTTTCAATAGGAACAAACGATTTAATTCAATATTCGATGGCCGCGGACAGAGTAAATGAAAATGTGGCTCGTCTTTACGATCCTCTTCATCCCGCAATTTTGCGCTTTATTAAGATGATTATAGACAGCGGTCACAATGCGGGCATAAAAGTCGCTATGTGCGGAGAAATGGCGGGCGATCCTTTTTATACGCCCATACTTCTCGGACTTGGATTAGATGAGTTCAGCGTTTCTTTGTCTCAAATTCCAAAGATAAAAAAAATAGTTCGCAGCGTTAAAATAGAAGATATGAAAGAATTTGCCCGTCAAATTTTACAATGCGGCGATAGAGATAAAATTGAAGAAATAGTTGAAAGCATAAATCTTTCCGAGGATAAAACTGATGTCTGATATAAGAAATTTCTGTATTATCGCTCACATAGACCACGGAAAAAGCACTTTGGCGGACAGGCTTTTGGAATATACGGGAACTATTTCTAAAAGAGAAATGAAAGATCAAATTCTTGACGGTATGGAATTGGAAAGAGAAAGAGGCATTACCATAAAAGCCAAAGCTATAAAAATGAATTATAAAGATAAAAATTCAAAAGAATATATTCTAAATCTTATAGATACGCCCGGCCATGTTGATTTTACATACGAAGTTTCAAGAGCTTTGGCGGCTTGCGAGGGGGCTGTTTTAGTCATCGACGCCGCGCAGGGAGTGGAAGCGCAAACTCTTGCAAACACAATGCTTGCAAAAAACGCTTCGTTAAAAATTATTCCCGTAATAAATAAAATTGATTTGCCGACGGCGGATATTGACGGAGCATACGAGCAAATGAAAGAGGGTTTGGAAATATACGACGAGCCCATACTTGCCAGCGCAAAAGACGGCGTGGGCATAAGCGAAATTATAGACGCTGTTATTGAAAAAATTCCTCCCGCCAAAGTTGACGACGAGTCGCCGTTGTCTGCTTTAATTTTTGATTCTTTTTATGATTCTTTTAAGGGAGTCATCATTATCGTCAGAGTTTTTGAGGGAATAGTTAAGAAAGGTATGAAAATAAAATTTATGGCAAGCGGCGGCGAGTATGAAGTTTTGGAAGCGGGCTATATGAAAATAAAACCTGTGGAAGCCGAGTCGATAAATTCAGGCGAGGTGGGTTACATTTGCGCGGGCATAAAAGACATTCACGATATAAAAATCGGAGACACGGTTACAGAGAGCGCAAGGCCGACAAAACATCGGCATTCGGGATATAAAGAAATTCATCCTTTTGTTTTTGCGGGACTTTATCCGTTTAGCTCGTCTGATTACGAAGGGCTTAAAACGGCTCTTGAAAAATTGCAATTGTCGGATTCTTCTTTAACTTATTTTTCTGAAACTTCGGCGGCTTTAGGCTTTGGCTTTAGATGCGGATTTTTGGGTTCTTTGCATTTAGAAATAGTCAAAGAAAGATTGGAAAGAGAGTTTAATCTAAATCTTTTAGTCACTTCTCCAAATGTCGTTTATAAAGTAAAAGTAAAAAATCAAATTCTTGTGATAGATAATCCCGCTAAATTTCCAAATGCGGCAGACATTGAAGAAATTTGGGAGCCTTATGTTGAAGCCACGATAATTTGTCCTTTGGAATTTATAGGCGCATTGCTTGATCTTTGTCAGAAAAAAAGAGGCAAACAAACACAGATGAAATATTTGAATACAAAAATTGTCGTATTAAAATATCATCTGCCTCTTGCGGAAATTATCGTCGGTTTTTACGACGCTTTGAAATCAGTTTCAAAAGGTTATGCGTCGTTTGATTACGAGCATATCGAGTCGCAGACGGGCGATCTTGTAAAACTTGAGATAATGATAAATTCCGAAGTTGTGGACGCTTTTTCAATTATAGTCCATAGAGATAAAGCGCAAAACGCCGCTCATTATTTAACCGGAAAATTGAGAAGTATAATTCCGCGTCATATGTTTGAAATTCCAATACAAGCTAAGATTAACAATAAAATAATTGCCCGCGAAAATATAGCGGCTATGCGCAAAGACGTTTTGGCAAAATGTTACGGCGGAGACATAACAAGAAAAAGAAAGCTGCTTGAAAAACAAAAAGAAGGAAAGAGAAAAATGCGGCAGTTTGGAAGAGTTGAGATTCCGCCCGAGGCTTTTGTCGCTATGTTAAAAATAGAGGATTAATTTCATCAACAAAACGCCGGCGGCGCGCAATGAAACGGCGGGCGTTATCGCAATACCGTTTATAATTTCAACAATAAGGAGACGAATTATGTTATGGATTTCATGGCTTATAGCCGTTTTTGTTTTAATAATTTTAGAGCTTTCCACAGCTTCGATGTTTTTCTTTACCTGCTTTGCTCTCGGCGCTTTTGCGGCGGGGGTATTATCTTTTACCGGCGCGCCTAATATTTGGCAATATGTGTTTTTTGCCTGTATATCGATTTTGTCATTATTTATCATTCGTCCTCTTTTTAGAAAAGCTATGAAAAAAGCCGATACGATAAAAACAAACGTTGACTCTTTGATAGGAAAAAATGCCGTTGTGACAAAAAAAATTGTTCCATTAGAAGACGGATTTGTAAAAGTTGACGGCGAGATATGGCTTGCTTATGGGGATGAAGTTTTCGGCGAGGGAGATATTGTAAAAGTAGAAAGCGTGAGTGGGACGAAGTTGAAGGTAAAAAAATAGAGGAGGATTCATTATGCAAGAAGCTATTCTTTTGTTGGTTGTAATATTTTTCGTTATAATTTTTGTTTCAGGTTCGGTTAAAATTATAAGACAATATGAAAGAGGTTTGGTGGAAACTTTGGGTAAATTTTCGGGGGTGAGAAATCCCGGCCCGAATATTTTAATTCCGATTTTTCAAAGAATGATAAGAGTGGATATGAGAGAAAGAGTTATTGACGTTCCTCCGCAAAGCGTTATTACAAAAGATAATGTTTCCGTCATTGTGGACGCTATAATTTATTTTCAAGTTACGGATCCGGTTAAGGTCGTATATAATATTGAAAATTTTGCCATAGCCGCTTTGAAACTTGCTCAGACGAATTTAAGAAATGTCATCGGAGATATGGAGCTTGACAGCACGCTCACTTCGAGAGAAAAAATAAATTCGCAGCTTAGAGTCGTTATGGACGAAGCCACGGACAAGTGGGGAGTAAAAGTTACAAGAGTTGAAATTCAAAAGATAGATCCGCCGACTGATATTACAAACGCCATGTCAAAACAGATGAAAGCCGAGAGAGAAAAAAGAGCAAATATTTTAGAGGCCGAAGGGTTTAGACAAGCGGCAATTCTTAAAGCCGAGGGCGCAAAGCAGGCCGTGATTTTAGACGCTGAAGCCGTAAAAGAAAAACAAGTTCTTGAAGCTACTGGAGAAGCCGAAGCCATAAAGCAAGTCGCCGACGCGGAAAAATATAAGATAGAAATTATTTATAACGCCATTCATGAGGGAAATCCCACAAATGATCTTATAGCCGTTAAGTATCTTGAAACGCTTGAAAAAGTCGCCGAAGGAAAAGCTACGAAAATATTCTTGCCTTTAGAAACGGCTGGAATTACCGCCGCCATAGGCGGAGTCGCCGAATTATTTAAGGATCCGAAAGATCCGAAGGAAAACTTAAAGGAAAATAAAGCCGGCGAGAAAGCGATTCAAAAATAATAATGACAGGTTTATACGTTCATATTCCTTTTTGCCGCAAGAAATGTTTTTATTGTGATTTTTTTTCAATTGAATCTTTGGCGCAGACGGATAGATATTTGGAAGCGTTGTCGGCGGAGCTTAAAAATTTTCAAAATGAAAAAATCGAGACGGTTTATATCGGAGGAGGAACTCCAAGCGTTTTAGAAATAAAGCAATTGGATAATTTAATAAATCTAATTAAAACTCAATTTGATATTTCCGTCTTAAAGGAATGGACGATAGAAGCAAATCCCGAATCTCTTTGTAAGGAAAAGTTGAATTTATTTCATACTCTATGCATAGACAGATTGAGTTTAGGATTGCAGTCGTGCGATGATAAATTATTAAAGGCGCTCGGCAGAATTCATAATTTTGATTCTTTCTGCCGGGCGTTTTTTTTGGCCAGAGAAATCGGTTTTGAAAATATTTCCATAGATCTAATTTATGGAATTCCAAATCAAAGTCTCGACGATTGGACAAAAGACTTAAATAAAATTTTAGAGTTTTTGCCCGACCATATTTCTCTTTATCCTTTGAGCGTCGAAGAAGGCACTCTCTTTTATAAAAATTCAATAAAGACCGACGATAATTTGCAAAGACTTATGTATGAAAGAGCTCGAGAAATTCTTTTACAAAACGGATATATTCATTATGAAATTTCTAATTGGAGCAGGCAGGCAAAAGAGTCTATGCATAATTCAAATTATTGGAGAAATTTGGAATATATCGGAGCCGGCGCCGCAGCGGCGGGTTATTTGAAAGGCGTTCGTTATAAAAATTGCGGCGACATAGAAAAATATATTACGGAAATTAAAAATACAAAATCAGCAGTAGTTGAAAAAGAGAAAATTGATGCGGAAATTTATAACGGCGAAAAAATTATACTCGGGTTAAGGCTTCTAAAAGAAGGAGTGGGAATTGAAAATTTCAAAGGGGAGAAAGAAAAAATTTTAAGAAAGTTTTTGGATATGAAAGTTCTTGTAAATGAAAACGGTTCTATAAAAATAGAGAGAGATTTTGTTTTTGTCGCAAATTCAATCGCCGCAGAATTTGTTTGATATAAATTTCTTGTTGATATAAAAATCGATAAAAAGTAAAATAAGTATTGGGTTTTTTAGATTGCTTTTAAGAAAGACGTTTGAGAATAAAGCGGGGTTAGAAAAATGAGAATTGTTCAGAACTTTTTTATCAAGTTAGGAAAATCAATGATGTTGCCTATAGCGACTTTGCCGATAGCCGGCATACTTTTGCGCATAGGCCGGCCTGATTTATTAAATATAGCTTTTATCTCTCAATGCGGCGGAGCGGTTTTTGATTTTCTTCCCGTAATTTTTGCAATTAGCGCGGCTATAGGTTTTGCAGACGATAATCACGGCACTGCGGCTTTGGCGGGTTTTATCGGTTATGCCGTTTTTATGAAAGGAATTACAGCTTTATTGCCTGACGTTAATATGGGTGTTTTCTCCGGCATAATTATGGGAACTGTGGCGGGATTACTTTACAATAGATTTAAAAATATTTCTCTGCCGGCTTTTTTATCTTTTTTCGGAGGACGGCGTTTTGTTCCGATTATCACGGGTTTTGCGGCTATAATTTTAGCTTATGTTTTCAGTAAATTTTGGGGAATTGTGAGCAGAGCGGTTACAGAAGCTGGGAATTGGATTGTAATATCCGGAGATATAGGATTGTTCGTCTTTGGTTTCTTAAACAGACTGCTTATTCCGCTCGGTCTGCAACATATAATAAATTCTCTTGTGTGGTTTCAATTTGGAGAATTTACGACGGCGTCAGGAAATGCGGTCACCGGAGATTTATGGAGATATTATGCGGGCGATCCGACAGCGGGATCTTTTATGGCCGGGTTTTTTCCGGTAATGATGTTTGGTTTAGCTGGCTGCGCCTTGGCTATGGTCTATACGGCCGAGCCTAAAAAAAGAAAAGCCATAGCCGGTATTATGTTTTGCGCGGCTCTCACTTCTTTTTTAACTGGTGTAACCGAGCCGTTGGAATTTAGCTTTATGTTTCTTGCCTTTCCTTTATATGTAGTTCATAGTTTTTTGACAGGAATGTCTATGGTCATAATGAATGTTTTGAATGTGAAATTAGGATTTACTTTTGCCGCAAGTTTATTTGACTATATACTTGGATTTAAGTTTGCGACAAATCCCATACGTCTTATTCCGGCGGGCGTGGCTTATTTCTTTCTTTATTTTTTTATTTTTACTTTTGCCATCAGACATTGGAATCTTAAAACTCCCGGGAGAGAAGACGATGACAGCGGTGCGGGAGAAGAAAAAATTCAAGAGCAAAAAACGTCAATCGGCCTTAAAGAATACGCGCCGGACGATCCGCTCTATAAAGCGTCTCAATATATTCTTGCTTTGGGCGGAAAAGAAAATATAATAAGTATTGGAAATTGCGCGACAAGAATGAGAATTGAAGTGGTTGATAATAAAGCAGTAAATGAAACCGCTATAAAAAAACTTGGCGCGAGAGGAATCTTAAATAATATAAAAGGAATGACTCAAGTAATTATCGGTACTGAAGTGGAAATTATTACCGATAAGGTAAAGAAAGTTTTAGAAGAGTCAAAATGAATATTTCCGTCAGTTTTTTATAGTTTGTAAAATTAAAAGGAGTAAAGATGAGGCTCATAATTTCAGACAAAAACATCGGTCATTTGGCGGCTTTTTTTATAAAGGAAAGACTTAATGCTGCAAATCCCACGCGCGAGAAAAATTTTGTCATAGGTCTTCCGACGGGCGGAACGGCGGTCGATATGTATAAAAATTTGATTGATCTTTATAATAAGAAAGAAATTTCTTTTGCAAATGTCACTACTTTTAATCTTGACGAATATGTAGGTATTCCAAAAGATCATAAGGAAAGTTATCACACTTTTATGGAAGAAAAATTCTTTAAATATGTGGATATTGATAAAAGTAAAATAAATATTCCCGACGGCAACGCTTCCGATCTGTTAAAAGAGGGACGGGATTACGAGGATAAAATAAAAAAAGCCGGAGGGATAGATTTATTCATTGGCGGGCTTGGCGAAAATGGCCACGTCGCTTTTAACGAACCCTATTCGTCTCTTAACTCCTATACGCGCGACAAACAACTAAACACAAATACGATTATCGCCAATTCCCGTTTTTTTGATAATGATATTAGTAAAGTTCCAAAAACTGCAATGACTGTCGGCATAAGAACAATTTTGGAAACGAAAGAAGTTCTTTTGCTTGTTACCGGCGAGAAAAAAGCGTCCGCATTAAAACATTTAGTCGAAGGCGCCGTGTCTCAAGCTTGGCCTGCGACAGCTTTGCAATTTCATAGAAAACTTGTCGTTATCACAGACGAGGCGGCTTGTAATGAGCTGAGAGTCGGAACTTACCGTTATTTCAAAAAATTGAAAGATGAATTTTCGCATTTATACGCTTAATCTTTTTCAAATTTTTGATTGACGGCAGTAATAAAATGAAAGGAGGAAGTAGAATGAAAGAACAGATTCAGAAGATGGGACGTTTTTTAAGCGGAATGGTAATGCCAAACATCGGCGCTTTTATCGCGTGGGGATTGATTACGGCATGTTTTATTCCGACGGGTTGGATACCAAATGAAACATTTGCAAAATTAGTGGGTCCATTGCTCTCGTATTTGCTGCCGATATTGATTGGTTATACCGGCGGTAAAATGATTTACGATCATCGCGGAGGAGTTGTCGGAGCGATAGCAACAGCGGGCGTCATTGTTGGAGCCGATATCCCGATGTTTTTAGGCGCTATGATAGTCGGACCTTTAGGCGGCGCGGTAATCAAATGGTTTGACGGATTAATAAGAGGGAAGGTAAGAGCCGGCTTTGAAATGTTGGTGGATAATTTCAGTGCCGGAATACTCGGCGGAATTTTAGCGATAATTGCTTTTATTGCAATAGGTCCGGTATGCCAATTTATAAATGAAGCTTTAGGAGCGGGAGCTAAATTTTTTGCCGACCATGGTTTGCTTCCTTTTGTTTCTATTTTTGTCGAGCCTGCTAAAGTTCTCTTCTTAAACAATGCGATAAATCACGGAGTGTTTACTCCTCTTGGCGCGGCGCAAGTGGCGGAAACTGGAAAATCGATTTTCTTTATGATTGAGTCAAATCCCGGAACGGGTCTTGGAATGTTGCTTGCTTATTGGCTTGCCGGAAAAGGAACTGCTAAAGCGAGCGCGCCCGGAGCTATAATCATACATTTCTTCGGCGGAATTCACGAAATATATTTCCCATTTGTTTTGATGAATCCTATTTTGATAATCGCGATGATAGGCGGCAGCTTTGTCAATATTCTTGTCTTAACGTTTCTTGGAGGAGGATTGGTTGCACCTGCTTCCCCAGGCAGCATTTTTGCAGAGTTGATAATGACGGCCCCCGGTTCTTATTTTGCAAATGTCGCGGCTATAACATTATCGGCGGTCACGAGCTTTATTTTGTCGGTAGTGCTGCTTAAAGCTTTTGGTAAAGGAGAAGATTTACAGGAAGCTATAGCCAGAAAAGACGCGTTAAAAGCCGAATCAAAGGGCGCTCCTATCGACGCTTCAAAAGTAGATGCTATTCTTTTTGCCTGCGATGCGGGAATGGGCTCAAGCGCTATGGGAGAGACTATGCTTCGCAAAAAACTTAAAGAGGCTGGACTTGAACATATAAAAGTTCTGCACTCCGCTATTGATCAAATATCGGGAAATCCTGCGATAATTCTCGTTCATAGTCAATTGAAAGACAGAGTAAAATCAAAATGCCCAGGCTCAAGGATAATCGCCGTTACGGATTTGATAGGAGCTCCGGAATATGATTTGTTGGTAAAAGAATTAGCCGGTAAATAATTACAAAAACGGTTTGCGTCTAAACGGCGCAAACCGTTTTCTTTAGAGGCTGCAATGATAATAACTGTAACATTAAATCCAGCTCTTGATAAAACTGCCGCAATAGAAACTTTACAAGTCGGCAAATTAAATCGTTTGCAAAACGTCATAAGCGATGCCGGCGGAAAAGGCATAAATGTTTCTAAAATGATAGCGGCGCTCGGGGGCAGTTCTTTGTCCACAGGTTTTGCGGGCGCGCATAGCGGCGAGGAAATAATTCAAAAATTAAATGAATTAAAAATTGAAAATGATTTTGTAAAAATTAAAGGCGCGACAAGAACTAATTTGAAAATTATAGATAAGGATTCCAATTTAACCGAATTAAACGAATCTGGTCCTCAAATTTTGGCGGATGAAATTGTAAGTTTAAGCGAAAAAATAAATTCTCTTGCAAAAGACGGAAATATTTTTATTTTTTCCGGCAGTATTCCAAAAGGGTTAAGCGTTGATATTTACGCAAGATTTATAAAAGCCGTTCATAAAAACGGCGCTCTTGCTTTTCTTGATGCGGACGGAGATGTTTTTAAGGAAGCGTTAAAAGAAAAACCGGATTTTATAAAACCGAATTTACATGAGATGAAAGAATATTTCGGCATAAAAAAAGATTTGGACTTAAAGGAAATCGCTTCTTTGTGCGGTAGATTTTTGGACTTGGGCGTTAAAATTGCGGCTTTAACAATGGGCGGAGACGGAGCTTTGATATTAGACGGTAAGCAAACTTTATACGCAAAGCCGTTGAAAGTTCCCGTCAAATCAACAGTCGGAGCGGGCGATAGTTTTGTAGGCGCTTTTAGTTTTGGCATAGAAAATAATATGACGATAGAAGAATCGTTTTCTTTATCAATAGCCGCTTCCGCCGGAGCGGTGACTACGGAAGGGACAAAACCGCCGAATAAAGATTTGGTGAACGAGCTAAAAAAGCAAGTTGTAATAGAGAGAATTTTATAAAGTTTTAATTTTATTTCAACTGAAAATAGAAAAGCGGATTTTTATTTTGTCAGAAAATTCGCATTTGTGTTATCAGAGAAAATATAAATGAGTTTTATATGGGAGGCAAGATGAAAACAAAAGCGGTAAGACTTTATGGAGCTGAGGATTTGAGACTTGAGGAATTTGAGCTGCCAAAAATTAAAGACGACGAAATTTTGGTTAAAGTTATGAGCGACAGCATATGTATGTCAACTTATAAATTATTAAAACAAGGGAAAAAACATAAAAGATGTCCGCAAGACGTCGATGTCCATCCTATTATCACGGGACATGAATGCGCGGGCGATATAATTGAAGTGGGTAAAAAATGGCAGAAAGAATTTAAGGCGGGTGAAAAATTTACCATTCAGCCGGCTTTTAATTATAAAGGAAGTCTTGCTTCGCCCGGATATTCTTATCGTTTTTGCGGAGGAGATAGTCAATACGCGATTATTCCAAATGAAGCGATGGAAACAAACAGTCTTTTACATTACGGGGGAAAAAGTTATTTCAACGCTTCTCTTGCCGAACCTATGAGCTGTATTATCGGCGCCTATCATGCGATGTATCACACAAATAAACGCGACTATAATCATGCTATGGGAATAAAAGAAGGCGGCAGCGTTTTGATTTTAGGCGGGGCTGGACCGATGGGTCTTGGCGCGATTGAATATCCTTTGGCAGTTTCGCAAAGGCCGTCGAGATTAGTCGTCACAGACTTAGATTCTGATAGATTAAAAAGAGCTGAGAAATTGATTTCTAAAGAATTTGCCAAATCAAAAGGCGTCGATCTGTTTTATATAAATCCTTCTAAAAGCGCGGATCAATATAAAGAACTTATGGACTTAACCGGCGGCAAAGGATATGACGATATTTTTGTTTATGTGCCGGTAAAAGAAGTCGCCGAATTGGCCGACCGGCTTTTGGCTTTTGACGGCGCTATGAATATTTTTGCGGGTCCGTCGGATAATCAATTTAAGGCTGAAATAAATCTTTACAATTGTCATTATACAAGCACGCATATACTTGGAACTACGGGAGGAAATACCGACGATATGAAAGAGGCTTTGGAACTTTCTAAAGAAGGTCTGCTTCGTCCGGCAGTAATGGTCACTCATATATGCGGTATTGACGGTATTATTGAAGCCACCTCTAATCTTCCTAAAATTCCGGGAGGCAAGAAACTTGCATACCCTCAAATAAATAATCTTCCTCTTACCGCTATTTCTGATTTCGAAAAACTTGCGAGCACAAATCCTCTATTTGAAAAACTTGACGCCGTATGCAAAAAACATAATGAGTTGTGGAGCGACGAAGCCGAGAAAGTTCTCTTTGACTATTTTGGCGTTAAATAAATTATTTCTAAAATAGTCTTTGATATTTTAAGGAGGTTTTTTATGCAAGTAATTCAAGGAAAAAGCGCAAGTAAAGGATTGGCGATAGGAAAAATTTATTGTTATAAAAAAAAGCAAGAAATGGTCGAACGCAGGTATATAAAAGATAACGAGATAGATTCAGAAATTGAAAGATTAAACGAAGCCGTAAAACAAGCCAAAGAACATCTTGCGCAGCTTTATCAAAAAGCGGTTAAAGAAGTTGGAGAAAAAGACGCTCAAGTTTTTGAAATTCATAAGATGATGATGGACGACGAGGATTTTTTGGACTCCATTATCGCTATTATTAAAAAAGAGAGAGTGGCTGCGGAATATGCCGTGTCCGTTGCGGGCGAGCAGATGGCTAAAAGTTTTGCGGAAATGAATGATGAATATATGCAGGGGCGCGCCGCCGATGTGCGCGACATTTCAGACAGATTGATTGATTGTCTGACGGGATATTCGGACGATACGGACAATCAAGTCGGACAATTTATTCTTATTGCCGAGGACTTAAATCCAAGCGAAACTATAAAACTTGATAAAACAAAACTTCTTGCTTTTGTCACCGCCAAAGGTTCAGTTTCTTCGCATACCGCAATACTTGCAAGAAATCTCGGCATTCCCGCCATAGTTCAAGCTGGCGACGATTTGGATAAAATAAACGACGGGCAAATGGCCATTGTGGACGGATATAAAGGCAATATTTATGTTGATCCCGACGACGTTACTCTCACCACAATGCAAAAAAAGAAAAATGACGAGGACACGGTTAAAGAACTTTTAATACAACTTAAAGGTAAAGATAATGTTTCTCTCGATGGGCATAGAGTTGATATTTTTGCAAATATAGGTTCCCCCGGAGAGTTGGATCTTGTTATAAACAGCGACGCTGGCGGAGTCGGTTTGTTTAGGAGTGAATTTTTATATTTTGAAACAAACACTTATCCCGACGAGGAAATGCAATTTAAGGCTTATAAAACAGTTCTTGAAGGATTAAAAGGAAAAAAAGTTGTTATTCGCACAATGGATATAGGCGCCGATAAACAAGTTGATTATTTTAATTTGGATAAAGAGGAAAATCCCGCTTTAGGGCTTAGAGGGGTGCGTTTAAGTTTTGAAAGGCCCGAGGTTTTTACCACTCAACTCAGAGCGCTTTACAGGGCTTCCGCTTTTGGGAATTTGGCGATAATGTTTCCTATGGTGGCCTCGGTGTGGGAAGTTCATGAGGCTAAAAAATTTATTAAAGACGTTCAATCCGAGCTAAAAAAAGAAGGTCATAAATTTGACGAAGAAGTTGAAGTCGGGATAATGATTGAAACTCCAGCCGCGGCTATAATATGCGATATTTTGGCTCAGGAAGTTGATTTTTTCAGCATAGGGACAAATGATTTGACGCAATATACTTTAGCCGTCGATAGACAAAATCAAAAAATAGAAAGATATGTCGATACTCATCACAGAGCCGTTTTGCGTCTCATAAGAGAAGTCGTTGAAAAAGGACATAAATACGGCGCATGGGTCGGAATATGCGGAGAGCTTGCCGGCGATCTTTCTTTGACGCAGGAATTTTTGAGAATGGGCGTGGACGAATTATCAGTTTCTCCCGCTAAAGTTCTTGAGCTAAGAAGAGAAGTTAGGATGACGCGCGTTACAAAATAAACTTAAAAGTAAATTGATGAAAATACGGCGGCCAATTTTTCTTTTTGAAAGATGCGGCCGCCGTTTTTAATTATAAAGGAGCAGGCTATGTATGCGATAGTTAACGCCGAGATTTTTGACGGATATAATTTCTTAAAAAATAAAGCTGTTATAATCGATGAAAATAAAATCAAAGATATTATAGACGCGTCTTGTTTGGATAAAGATATAAATACTTTGAATGCGGCCGGCAATTTTTTGAGCGCCGGATTTATCGATTTGCAGATAAACGGTTGCGGCGGTGCGCTTTTTAACGACGATATTTCTGAAAAAACTCTTGAAATTATGTTTAAGACAGTTTTGAAATTTGGCTGCACAAGTTTTGTGCCGACATTGATTACGGCTGAGGAAAAAGACATAAAACTCGCCATAGACGCCGCTATTTCTTTTTATAAAAAAAATCCAAATGCAATTTTAGGAATTCATATTGAAGGTCCTTATATCAGCAAAAAAAAGAGCGGCACGCATAATCCCTCTTTAATAAAGCGAATAGACTTAGATTTTGTAGATTATCTTTGTAAAAAAGTTAAAGATATTCCAATAACTTTGACTATTGCTCCCGAGGAAAACGATATTTCATTTATAAGAAAACTTGCTCTTGGCGGAGTAAAACTTTCTATCGGACATTCTAATGCAAGTTATGATGAGGCTATGGAATCTTTTGCAAACGGCGTGACAAATGCGACGCATTTGTTTAACACTATGACTCAATTTGAAAGCAGAAGTCCGGGCATTGTCGGAGCTATTTTTAACAGCGATATTTATGCGGGTATAATTGTTGACGGCATACATTCGGATTTTAATTGCGTTCGTATAGCTAAAAAAAATAAAGGCGATAAACTCTATATCGTAACCGACGCGGCGACTTCAATGGGCTCGCAATTGAAAGAATTTGATTTTGGCGGTTTTAAGGTTTTTGTTAAGGATGGGATTTGCAGAAATGAGGCGGGCGCGCTTGCGGGGTCAAATATAGATATGGCGTCGTCTGTAAAAAATGCGGTTTTGAATGCGGGAATTCCTTTGGACGAAGCTATCCGTATGGCTACTCTTTATCCCGCAAAATCGATGGGCGTTAATATGCAAATTGGAAGCGTGAAAAAAGATATGACAGCCAACTTGGCGATATTTGATAGAAATTTCAAAGTTAAAACGTCTATATTTAACGGTAATATATTATCGCTTGTTTAGCCCTTGACCATCAAAAAATAAAATTGGTGCAAAAACTACAATCAATATATTATTGTTGCTTATTTAGAGATTTTGACCATCCATAATTTGCAGCGCTTTAATTCTTTCTTCTATCGGAGGATGTGTTGCAAAAAGTCCTGAAAATTTTGAAAATAGAGAAGCCGCTTTATCTTGTTTTAGCGGCGTTGCGATACAGATTGGCGATATAGTTTCTTTATCGTTTAATTTTTTCACTTCGGAATGTCCAGAAATTTTTCTTAAAGCGTTAATTAAACCCTGAGGATTTCTTGTAATCAAAGCCGCGCTGGCGTCGGCTTGAAATTCTCTTGTCCGAGATAAAGCAAGTCTTATAAGCGGAGCAAGCAAATAACCGTAAAGATATGCAATCAAAGCCAAAACTATAAAAAGTATTTGCAGTCCGTTGCTTTTTGAATTCCTGCCGCTTCTTGAAAACCAAGCCATTCTCAATAAAATTTCGGCAAGTATTGTCGCAAAACTTATACAAACTATAGTTATCAGCATAAGACGTATATCGTAATTTTTTATATGCGAAATTTCGTGAGCGATAACTCCTTCCAATTCGTCTTTTTGCAAAGCGTTGGCTATGCCTTTTGTGAGAACGATATAAGAATGTTTCGGATCTCTGCCCGTCGCAAAAGCGTTTAATCCATCGTCGTTTATCGCATAAACTTTAGGCGTTGGAATGCCGGCGGTGATGGAAATATTTTCAACCATCGATAATATTTCTGGCGCGTTTTGTCTGTTTAACTCCACGGCTCCCGCTACGGAGAGAATAAAATTTTGTCCAAAAAAATAACTTATCAAAATGGCAAGAATAGAAAAAATTGAAATTATCGGAAGAATATAAATGGCGGCTACATTTGCAGTATCCAAAGCGCTTGCATAACCTATCTCGTTTGACGGCGCATTAAAAGAGCTTACAAGAAAAATCGCGATATATACCATTATAAACAGAGATATTGGAAACAACAGCATTAGAAAAACGGTCTTTCTTTTATTTGCCGCGATAAAATCGTATGTTGTAATTTTTGCCATTTTTTCTTCGTTTATTAAAACGACACTTTCACAGGTTCTTTTGCGGCAGCTTCTTGACTTTGGTCTAACTTAAAAAAATCAGCGGTCTTAAATCCGAAAATATTTCCTATAATATTGCTTGGAAATTGTTCGAGTTTTGTGTTATTTGCAAGAACATTAGTGTTATAAAATCTTCTTGCCGCTTGAATTTTATTTTCAGTGTCCGAAAGTTCGCGCTGTAACTCTAAAAAATTTTCATTAGCCTTAAGGTTTGGATAATTTTCAGACAAAGCAAAAAGAGATTTTAAAGCTCCGGACAACGCCCCTTCGGCTTCCGATTTCTGAGAAATATTTCCGGTATTATCCATAGCAGTTTTTCTTGCTGCGACGACAGCTTCGAGAGTTCCTCTCTCATGAGCCGCATAACCTTTAACGCTTTCTATAAGATTTGGAATCAGATCATAACGACGCTTTAGCTGAACTTCTATGTCGCTTGCCGCTTCGCTAATTCTGTTTTTTAACGTTACAAAAGAATTGTAAGTTGAAAAAATATAAATCAAAACGATTAAAATCAATACTATCAATACCATTAAACCTGACATAATTTTCTCCTATTATTTGAAATTAACTTCTCTTTTTTTGATTGCTTTTTATATTATATAAGATTTGTTAAGAATCGTCATTGTTAAACGCCAGAATTGCGGCTTTAAGCCGCACGGCAAATGTAATACTTAAACGCGGCAATGAGATTTTGGAATGCATATCAAAAATGCTATAATCTAAAATTGTAATGGCAGCCGGATGACCCGTATAGGCGCAATAAGCCATATAAGTCAACCGGCTGCTTTTTATTATATTTTATAGAGAGGTAAAGAGTAAAATGTTAAAAGATTCTCATTCAAAAGACGCGCCAAAAAATCCGGACGAACAATCATCCGCTCCGATAGATCAGCTTATAGCTCAAAGAAAACAAAAAGCGAAAGATTTGATTGAAAAAGGAATAAATCCTTATCCGCCAAAATACAGCGAATTGGAAAAAAATACAGCCGAAATTCAAAAAGATTTTGAAGCGCTTAAAGCGGGGGAATCGTCCGATATTTTGACGCATAGCGCCGGCAGAGTTATGACTTATAGAAATATGGGAAAAGCCGCTTTTCTTGACATAAGAGACGGCTATGGAAAAATTCAGATTTATATTCGCGCCGACGCAATAGGAATGGAAAATTTTAAGTTGTTTAAGTCAATTGTCGATCTTTCGGATATTATTGCAGTTTCAGGAAAACCTTTTAGAACAAAAACAAATGAGTTAAGCATTATGGTTGAAAGCTGGACTATGCTTTGCAAAGCGTTTCGTCCTCTTCCTGAAAAATGGCATGGACTTAAAGATACTGAAACAAGGTATAGACAGAGATATTTGGATTTAATTGCAAACGCCGAAGTTAAAGATGTTTTTGTTAAGAGAAGCAAAATAATATCCGCAATTAGAAACGAGCTTGAAGCGCTTGATTTTACAGAAGTTGAAACTCCGATATTGCAAACTCTTGCCGGCGGAGCGACGGCCAAACCGTTTATTACTCATCATAACGCTTTGGGCATAGATTTGTTTTTAAGAATAGCTCCGGAATTGTTCTTAAAAAGACTTGTCGTCGGCGGAATGGAAAGAGTTTTTGAAATAGGCAGGTGTTTTAGAAATGAAGGCATAGATAGAAATCATAATCCGGAATTTACGATGTTGGAATTGTATCAAGCATACGCCGACTATAATGATATGATGGATATAACCGAGAGATTGATAAAAAAAGCCGCGGGGAAAGTCGGATACGGCGGGTGTTTAGAATTTTCGAGAAAAAAAATGTTTGACTTAATAAAGGAATATACCGGTCTTGATCTTTTGCCTTTTGTGGAGAGCGGAAAAATGTTTGAGCAAGTGAAACATTTGAATTTGGATGTGGCGCCAAACGCGCCGGATAAAAAAGTTCTTGATCAGCTTTTTGACGAAAAAGTCGTTCCTAATCTTAAGACGCCGACTTTTGTTATGGATTATCCAGCCGTCTATTCGCCTTTGACAAAAGTTAAATTTGATCAACCTGAGATTGCCGAGAGATTTGAACTTTATATCAACGGTATGGAAATAGCAAACGCTTATTCGGAATTAAACGATCCTTTGTTGCAAAGAGAAAGATTTACTCAGCAGATGGAAGCAAAGAAAAAAGGCGACGACGACGTTATGCCTTTTGACGAGGATTTTATAACAGCTTTGGAGCAAGGATTGCCTCCTGCCGGAGGGCTTGGCATAGGAATAGACAGATTGGTAATGGTTTTAACTCAAACCGATTCCATAAGGGAAGTCATTACTTTTCCGGCTATGAGACCCGATGATAATTAATCTAATTTTAAGATGATTAAATTATTTACTGTTATTGTGGTTGTGTTGTTTTGCAATTTAGGCGGCGGCGTGAAAGTATAAAGGATAAATTAAAAATGTCAATGTCAGTGGAAATGTTTATAGCTTTGAGATATTTGAAAGCGAGGAAAAACGGATTTTTTTCTATCCTCACCACTTTTATAGCGGTAGGCGGAACATTGCTTGGAGTTGCCGCTTTGATAATAACTCTTGCCGTTATGAGCGGTTTTCAAGCCGATATAAGAGATAAAATTTTGGGCGTGCAATCTCATATTGTCGTCACAAGAGTCGACGGTTATCCTTTTACCAATACTGACGAAATTGAACGAAAAATATTTGAGACGGATAAAAATATTTTAGGCGTCTCGCCTTATATTTATCGTCAGGCGATAATTAGAAATTTGGAAAACGGCGCGACAAGCGGTCTTATAGTAAAAGCCGTGGACTATAAAATGGAAAATAAAATAGCGGGTTTGTCGGATTTAATAATCGAACAGGATGTAAGTTTTAATAACGATATTTCAAGAAGGCAGATTATTCTTGGAAATGAACTTGCAAGAAGTATAGACGCTTATGCCGGAAGCGAAGTCGCTTTGATGTTTCCTTCCGATATTACAAGTATTCCTCAAATGTATAAATTCAGCGTTATTGCCATTTTGCATTCGGGTATGTATGATTATGATTCTTCATTTGGATTTATAGATATAAAGGAAGCGCAGAAATTATTTTCAATGCCGCATGAAGTCGGCGGAATAGGAATACGTTTGAAAAATATAGATAAAGCGCTTGCTGTGTCGGAAAAAATTCAGAACGCTCTTTCGGAATCATATTTATCAAGAGCGTGGATACAGATGAATAGAAATTTATTTTCGGCGTTGAGACTTGAAAAAATTATGATGTTTTTGATTTTAGGACTGATTATTTTGGTGGCGGCGTTTAATATTATTTCAAATTTGCTGCTTTTAAGCGTTCAGAAATTTAAAGAGATAGGAATTTTGTCCGCGATGGGTTTTTCAAAATTTTCAATAGCTAAAATATTTTTTTATGAAGGTCTGATTGTCGGACTGATGGGAACTATTCTGGGGATTTTTACGGGTTTATCGATTAGTTTAATTTTGAAATATTTTGATATTTTCAAACTTCCTAAAGGCATTTATTACGTTGATAGATTGCCGATATCTGTTTTACCGCAGGATATATTTTTAGTGTCTGTCTGCGCTTTTGCGATTACTGTTTTGGCGGCTATTTATCCGGCGTATCAAGTTTCAAAATTAAATCCTCTTGAAGCCATAAGGACGCAATAATGAATATAAGAACGGAAAATTTAAGCAAAACTTATAAGAGAAAAAACTCCAGTCCCGTTTTTGCTTTAAGAAATGTTTCGGTCGAAATTGAATCAGGACAAAAAACGGCCATAGTCGGTCCGTCGGGCAGCGGAAAAAGCACGCTCATACAGATATTGGGGCTTATGGATAAACCGACAAGCGGAAAAGTTTTTATAGACGGGAAAGATTGTTTTTTATCAGACGATAATTTTATGTGCCGTATGAGAAAAGAAAATATAGGTTTTGTTTTTCAATTCCATTATTTATTGGCTGATTTTACAGTCTTTGAAAATATTCTTATTCCCGTTTGGGATAGAAAAAACGAATACTTAAAAAAAGCCGAAACGATATTAAAAGAAATTGGAATTTTAGAAAGAAAAAATCATTTTCCAAACGAATTATCGGGCGGAGAGCAACAAAGAGCCGCTCTTGCGAGGGCATTGATAAATTCTCCAAGAATTCTTTTTGCCGACGAGCCTACGGGAAATCTCGACAGGGTGACCGGCAATGAAATAGAAAATTTGTTGTTTAATATTTCGGATCAAAATTCTATGACGTTGATTCTGGTAACTCACAATGAAGAGCTTGCCTTGAAATCTGACAGAATATTAAAAATGGAGGACGGGGGAATAAAATGAAGATTTATCTTAATGGAAAACTTGTTTTGCCGCAAGAAGCTAAATTGTCGGTTTTTGATCACGGTGTTCTTTACGGGGACGGAATTTTTGAAGGCATCAGAGCTTATAATTCGAGAGTTTTTAGACTTACCGAGCATATAGATAGGCTTTGGGATTCTGCAAAAGCTATAAATTTAACAATTCCAATTACAAAAAAGGAAATGGAAAAAGCGGTGATAGAAACTCTCCTTGCCAATAATCTTAAAGACGCTTATATAAGGTTGATTGTGACAAGAGGCGTGGGGGATTTGGGACTTGATCCGAGAAAGTGCACAGAGCCTCCGTCTATTGTAATTATTACGGATAATATCGTTTTGTATCCCGAGGAATTTTATGACAAAGGACTTGAAGTTATAACTGCTTCGACGAGAAGAGTCAGCCCCGATTGTTTAAGTCCAAATATTAAATCGTTAAATTATTTGAACAATATTTTAGCTAAAATGGAAGCTGTGAAAGCGGGACTTGTGGAAGCTATTATGCTCAATGCTCAAGGGTATGTCGTTGAATGCACGGGCGACAATATTTTTATTGTAAAAAAAGGAATTTTGCAGACTCCGCCGGTAAGCGCCGGAGCGCTTGAGGGAATTACGAGAAACGCCGTTATGGAGCTTGCAAAAAATAAATTGAAACTTCCCGTAAAAGAAGCGCTTTTTACTATGTATGACGTCTATACTGCGGAAGAATGTTTTCTAACGGGAACAGCGGCCGAGGTGATACCTATGGTTTGCGCCGATTCAAGACTTATAGCCGACGGTAAGCCGGGCAAAATAACATTGACGCTTATAGATGAATTTAAGTCTTTGGCAAGATCCAGCGGAACGCCTATAAAATAATTGGATATAGTTTTTGAAATTGCAGCCGCGGCCTAATAAAGTTGCGGCTGCAATTATATATTTATCCCGCAGTTAACCTATGCATTAAAAGCAATGATATTATGCGTTGTTATTAAAATAAAGCTCCGTTGGAAAATTAACTTGAGAATAGTCTAATGAAAATCAATTTAAAGAAAATCAATCTAAAGAAAATAATATATATAATTTCATGTGTTTTTTTATTGATAATGATTTTATTTCTTTTATCTTTTATAATGTCATTTCTTACCTCGAAATGTTTGTCTAAGATAAGCGGTCAAAAAATTGCCGTTGATTTTATGTCCATATCGTTTTTAAGACATGAAATTACGGCAGATAAAATTGCGATAGGAAATGAAATTGTCATAAATAAAATTCTTGTAACCCTCTCTCCTTTTATAAGCTCGTCGGAAAATCCGTTTGCATATAAAGGACGGATAAAAATATCTGAAATTGAATTAAACGTTGACGATAAATCTTTGCCGCGCGATAATTTCATTTCAGGCGGCAGATTATCCGAAATTTTATTTGCCGCGCGGGATTTTAAGCTGTCAATAGAAAAAATTTCAATTAAAGCAAATGATAACGTTTATAGAATCTCGTCTATAGACTTCTATTCCTCTTATAATACGGCGGGCGTTTTAGGAGTATATGAATATCAAAAAGACAGGGCTGAATTTTCGCTTGAATTTTTGCCGAAAGAAAAAAATATTCTAAATGTCGTTTTGCGCGTCAAAGCGGGAAATAAAGCTCCGTGGTTTGTTTATGCGGACGGAATATTTAATTTAGATAATTTTGATTTTAATCAAAATGTGTCTATAGAAAAAACATCGGATAGAGATTTTCAAACTTCCGATCTCATTGGCAAAGCCGTAAAAGAAAATGGAAAGTTAAATGTAAATCTAAAAGGCTCGCTTGGCAAAGTTGACATTGTCTCCGGCAATCTAAAAAGATTTGATTTCAAAGGACTGATAGATTTTTCAAAAATAAATAAAAATATTGACTCAAAACTTAAAATAAATTCCGTTTATAACAATATAAATTCTTATAAAGTGCGTTTGGAAACCGATAATTTTTCTTTGTATGGATTAAACTTTGGGAATTTTTCCGTCGATATATCAAAAAGCGGCGAAGGGCTTTACGATATAATTTATAATTATGGACAAAATCGCCAAGCGCTTATTAAACGTTTTCCGGATTCGCTTATAGAATTTCAAATTCTTCTAAATAAAAAAACCGCGGGGTCCGGATGGATAAATACCGATAAAGGCGAAGCTGATATAAATGTGCCGGGTATTGCCGTGAGAGATATTCCTTTTAGTCCTTTTAACGGCGATAATCCGACGGGACGCGCTTCTTTTGCAGGAACTATTGCGGGCGAAAGCGGCGGACGGATTGATTTTAAAATACTTAATTTCAAAACTACAAAAATAGCTAATTTGGATATCTTTGGAATTTTGGAAAAAAAAGACGAGATCTATAGATTAAATTTTTACAGCGCGGACAATTCTATTTTTCTTAATTTGCTTAAAGATAAAGACGGACTGTCTTTTGCGGATCTGAGATTTTCAAAAAGCAAAATAGACAGAATATTGGCGATTTTTGGAATTTCTATCGATATAACCGGCATTGCAAAAGGAGCGATAGTCTATGAAAGAGACGTCCATCTTGACATCGCCATAGATATTGCCGACGGAATATTTTACGGCAATCCATATAAAGAATTGTCGTTAAAGAGTCAAATGACGGCTAATTTTATCAATATTGATAATTTTACATTGACGGACGATAAAGGCGAGATTATTGCAAAAATTAACGCCGCTTTGGATTTTTCAAAACCTAATACAAATTCTTATATAGATTTTGAATTGAATAATTTTACCATAGAAGGAATTAAAGTAAGCGCTTTGCTTGCATTCCGCGGTCAATTTGTCGGAGATAAAATAAACGGAATTATCAGCGGAGATTTTATAAAAGCGGAGGACTTAACATTTAACGGCGTTTCGGCAAAAGCAACCGTTTCAAAAAATGAAGTTTTTATCTCTAAATTTAAGACGCAAAACGGTTTGAGCGGGGAACTTTGGTATCAATTTAATCAAGCCGTAATATCGGCCGACGCTCAATTTAAAAACAGCGATTTTTCAAATGTTGTTAAAGATCTCAAGGCCGTGGTTAATATGAAATTTAATATTTCCGGTAAAATTGAAAATCCACAAATAGAGTGCGATATTTTATTAAAAGACGCTAATTACCGCGGAATTCCTTTTTCTTTGAAATCAAGATACGCTCAAAAAGACGGCGCGGCTTATATTGAAGGCGGCAATATCTTAGTCGGAAAAGATGGAAAAATTTCTTTTGGCGGCGAATATTCGAGATTTAACGAAGTAAAAATTTTGTTTGAAAATATTCCGCTTGATATTTTGGAAAAAATGGATATTTTAGAAAATCTTGAATTAAAAGGTTTTATTTCAGGAAATGGAATTGTGAGAAATAATAACGGTTTTGCGCAGGCAAATATTTTTTTTAACGGAAAAAATATGTCTCTTCTCGGGATAAAATTGGACGAATTTAAATCTAATGCGCGGATACAAAGAAAATCCATTTCTATAAACGACGCTTTTGTGAAAATTGCCGATACGGAGATACAAAATATAAACGGTTTTTATGAAAATAGAACATATAAACTTGATATGAAATTGGTCAACGCTCATCTTTCTTATTTTGATGTTTTTGGAAATATTGCGCTTTCGGGTAAGATTACAGACGACGGAAAAGAAACTGTTTATTCCGGACAATTAGATTTGGACGATTTTTGGATAAACAGGACGAGATTGTCCAATTATAAAACTGAATATGAAATTAAAGATAAAACGTTTTTATTAAGCCATAAGGGCAGAATCGGAAAGGATGGCGATTTATCTTTAGAATTTGATTTTAAGAATAAACCTACGATTAAATCTTTTGAAATTACGGATAAAGTAAGCGCTTTTAGAGCGGACGCGGTCTTTGATAAAAATGATTTTGTGTTAAACGTTGACGGTGAAAATATAAACATAGATTTTTTAAGCGCTATTTTTAATCTTGATATTGAGTCCGAGGGGAAAGTTAATTTTTTGCTTAAAAGTTCCGGCTCTTTGGCAAATCCCGACATTAAATTTTTATTAAGCTCTATAAACGGTTCAATAATGTCTATTCCTTATGATTATGCAAATATAGAATTTGAAGTTTCTCAAAACAGAGCAGTGATAAAAAACGCAAGAGTCTATAAAAGCAATATGTTGGATTTGGCCGTATCGGGAGATTTTCCTTTTTGGCTTGACCCTGCCGTTAAATCAAAAATTTCAGAAAGAAATATAAATATTATTTACGGTATGCGTAATTCTAATTTACATATATTGGAATATTTGACGGAAGGTTTTGTAAAAGCAAAATCGGGCAGTTTTGCGATAGAGGGAAATGTCTCGGGCATTATTGACAATATAGAAAATAGCGGGAAGTTGGTCGTCAATAACGGCGCGATTGATATGGAAGATATTTTTGGAAGAATAAAAAATATGGAGGTGGATATCGAATGGAATGGAAATCAAATTAAGGTAAATGAATTTGTCGGGAAGTCGGGATCAGGGCAGATAAATATTACGGGAGGCGGATATATAAATTCTTCAGACGTCTATGGAAATTTTACTTTAGAAGATTTGGATATTAGAGTTTTTACGACGGGTAAAGGAGTTCCCGTGAGAATATCAGAGCTTCCTATTTCAGGCGGATTATTAAACGATGCCTCGAGAGGAAATCCCACATTTGATATTACTATTTTAGGCAGTCTTGAAAATCCAAAAGTTTCAGGCGTAATTGTTTTAGAAAATACGCATTTTAATTATGTGGAACAAGACGCCGATCCTTCGTCTTTTCTTAATTCCATAGATTATAATGTCGATATTATGTCTGGGAAAAATACGAATTTTGAGAATACAAATATGTTGTTGTTATTAAATGGAAAAGTAAATATAAAAGGAAAATATCCCAATATTATGACAAACGGATCGGCTGAAAGTTACAGCGGTTTTATTAGATACCTTGGCGTTAGTTTTGAAATTGTGGACGCTAAGATTGAAATTATAGACAATGTCGTTTTTGTAAGCGGAGAAGCCAACACTGTGGTATTAGATAAGAAAACTGGAGCGGAAGAAACTATGCGCGTTGGAGTTGAAAGATCAAGCATTGAGGATTTGATATTGAAATTCTCGTCTAAAGACGATCCCACTTTGGACTCGAGAGTTGTTTATTCAAGAATTTTAGGCGTCGGAACGGGGTCGGAAAACGGCGACGATTACGTTAATAAAAACACTTCGGATTTGGCTTTGCGCCAGAAAGCTTTTAGATTTTTTAACGAGAATGCGACAATGCCTTTTACGCAGACAATTTTAAGAAAAGTGGGGATTGTGGACAGCTTAAAAATATCTTATGTCAATACCGATGTGCAAAAAAAACAAGCCGCTACAAATACGTCGGCTGAAAACGGCGAAGTTCCAAGCGGTAATTCGGAACCCATAAGTTTGACAAGTTTGCTTTATGGAACAAAATATTCTTTTGAAAAAAATATCACTAATCAAATGACGTTTGGATATTCGATAATATTTGATCAAATCAATAGAAATAACGCCGACAGCAGCGTGCGTAATAATGACGAACTTGCTTTAAGACATGAAATTGAAATGAAGTATAGACTGACGAATAATTTATTTATAGACGCCACTTATGAATTATTGCCGGAAAATTCTATTTTTGAGCCGGATAGAAGAATTATGCTTCAGCAGCAAATTAGATTCGGCGGGCGTAAATAATTAGAATTAGCCGTTAGAATACGGCGATGCCGCGCAATTATAATCTTAAGCCCGTAATTTTATACTATAATAATATAATAAACGGCGGCAAAATGTGAAATATGTTATAATCTTTGACGAAATTAGAAAGCAACTTAAAAAATATAAAAAATAAGTGCAAAAATAAATGGAGAGAGTGATGAGAAGAGTTATGATTTTCGCGTTGTGTCTGATAATACTATGCGTTTCTTTTTCTTACGCCGACGATATTATTAGAAGTATTTCCGTCGTTGGATTAAAAAATGTAAAACAGAAAACCGTTTTATCCGAAATACAGTCAAAGAGAGGAAAAGCTTTTTCAGACGATACAGTGAGAGAAGATATTAAAGCTATTTTTGAAATGAATTCTTTTGACGGCGCTCAATATAATTTTAATGAAAATACCGGAGCTTTGACATTTACGGTTGAGGAAAGACCTTATATTGAAAATATTGATTTTAAGGGAAATAAAGAGTTTTCAAGAAGTAAACTCAGAAAAGAAAGCGTTCTAAAACAAAAAGGTTATTTTAGCCAATTGGATTTAGACGAATCTATAGAAAAAATCAGCGTTCTATATAAAAATAAAGGTTATACGGACGTTCAGATAGACGCTTATCCTGTCACAAATCCTTCCACAAATAAAATGACTATAAATTTTCTTATCACGGAAAATAATAAAGTTACTATCGGCGTAGTCAATGTCGACGGGGTTGAAGCGTATAAAGAAAAGAAAATTCTGCGTTTGATAAAAAGGACAAGACCCGGAAAAGTATTTAATGAGGATTTCTATCGAGAGGATTTAACTTCCGTTGAAACATTTTATAGAGAAAACGGTTTTTTAGATTATAAGTTATTATCGTCTTCCATTACTTATAACGACGACAGAACAAAAATTTCTATCAATATAGCCGTAAGCGAAGGCCCAAAATATAAATTGGGAGATGTGACTTTTTGGGGAAACAGCGTTATCAGCGACAAAGATGTCGGCAAAGTTATTAGGTTGAAAAAAGGAAAAATTTATAAGCAAAGCGCTATAAATGAAACTTTGCAGACTATGTATGAGGCTTATTCGGACAAGGGTTATCTGTATGCTCAAATAGGCCCCGAATTTCAAAGAGCGGAAGGCAATGTTTTGAATATAACTTTTCAAATACAAGAAGGGTTTGAAGTGTATGTCGGAGAAATTTATATAGACGGTTTGGAGACTACGAAAGAGAAAGTGATAAGGAGAGAAATTCGTCTAAAAAAGGGCGATCCTTTGGCGGCTAATAAAGTGCGGCGGAGCGTGGAGCGCATATATAATTTAGGATTTATAGATTCTGTCGAGCCGCAATTGCTTCCGACGAGACAAAGAGACGTTATGGATATAGAAATGAGCGTGGTCGAGGGAAGACCCGGTATGATTTCAGCCGGAATCGGTTATTCTTCTATCGACGAATTTGTAGGTTCGATACAATTGCAGCATTTGAATTTATTTGGTTTGGGACAAAGGTTGAATTTATTAACCGAATTTGGTTTTGGGCCGAGCGCCAGAAGAAATTATCAAATAGATTGGACCGAGCCTTATTTATTTGACCGCAATATGAGTCTGACATTAAGCGCTTATCAAATAGAAAGAACGAGAGATTATGATATTGTGTCGAGCGCTTATAGATATAGAGAGCAAAGAACCGGAGGGGCGGTGACCGTAGGCCCGAGAATCAGCGACGTTGTTTTTCTTTCCGTGGGATATTCTTTAGAGCATGTCCGTCTTTCTGATTTTAAGTTTGGCGATTCTTATAACGAACAAATATCCTATGCTAAATTTTTGGCCGATACGGGAATATCAAAAGACAATATTTCAAGCATCATCACATCAATTGCTTACGATACGCGCGACTTTTATTTTGATCCTTCGCGCGGACAGAGACAGTCTTTAACGACGCGCGTGGCGAGCGATAATTTGGGCGGGGACGCAAATTTTATTAAATCCTCTTTTAGATCGTCATGGTATTTTCCGACAATTTGGAGATTTGTTTTGGGAGTCAATTTTACAGCCGCAAGAGTGGAAGGATATAAAGGTCAAGACGTGCCTATCTATGAAAGATTTTATATAGGCGGCGCGGATACGGTCAGAGGATATGATTATCAGCAAATAGGTTATTCCGGTGGAGCAAAAGTAATGAGCGTTGTAAATGTCGAATACAAATTTCCTATAATAATGGAAAAAAGAAGAACAATACTTCAAGGAGTTTTCTTTTATGACGTGGGAGGCTCTTGGGAGAATATAGGATATATAAATACGGATATAGGAAATGAAAACGACAATCTGCGGCAGGGCGTTGGTTTTGGCATAAGATTTGCCACGCCGATGTTTCCGTTGAGAATTGACTGGGGATACGGCTTAAATCATAAAGAAGGCGAGAAGATGCAGAAATTTTACTTTTCCATAGGAAATATATTTTAAGGATAAAAAAATGAAATTAACCTTAGAGCAGCTTGCAAATTTAGTGTCGGGCGAACTTATAGGAGAGAAAAGCAAGGAAGTAACAAATGCGTCCGGACTTTTAGAGGCCGATCAAAATTGCGTTTCTTTTCTGGGAAATATGAAATATATTGAAGCGGCTAAAAATACAAAAGCCGGAGTAATATTTATTTCTAAAGATACTAATGAAAAAGATTTCGCCGGTAAAAATGTAATTAAAGTTGCGAATATGCAATACGCTTATGCGATGGTTTTAGAGATTATAGACAAAGAGCGCAGAAATGCGGTAAAGCCCGGCATTAGCGAAAAGGCCTGCGTTTTTGCGTCGGCAAAAATTGGGAAAAATGTTTATATAGGACAATTTGCGACTATTGACGAGAACGCTCAAATCGGCGACGGGACAAAAATTTTTCCAAATGTTTATATCGGAGTTAATGTAAAGATAGGAAAAGACTGTATTATTTATCCAAATGTCGTCGTCAGAGAAAATGCCGTTATTGGCGATAGAGTTATTTTGCAGCCTAATGTAGTAATTGGCGGAGACGGTTTTGGTTTTGCCGCGATAAACGGCGAAAATAAAAAAATCCCGCAGATAGGAAATGTTGAGATAGGAAACGACGTCGAGATAGGCGCAAATACCACTGTTGACAGGGCTACGACTGATTCGACAAGAATCGGCGGCGGAACGAAAATAGATAATTTGGTTCAAATAGCTCATAATGTTCAGATAGGACAAAATTGTTTAATAGTCGCTCAATGCGGAATATCGGGTTCTACAAAAATAGGCAATAATACAATTATTGGCGGACAAACGGGACTTGCCGGGCATATTGAAATAGGCAATAACGTTTTAATAGCAAGCCAATCCGGGATTTCCGGAAGCGTTAAAGACGGTCAAAAAGTCGGCGGAAATCCTATGGCAGAATTAAGTCAAAGCATAAAGATAAGGGCTACTTTGAGAAAGTTGCCGCAAATGTATCAGGATATAAAAAATATTAAAAAAACATTAGGAGATGATAGTGGCAAAACAAACGACAATATATAAAGAAATTTCAATAGAAGGCATAGGTCTGCATACGGGTAAAGAGAGCAAAATTGTTTTCAAACCCTCTTTAGACGATAAGGGCATTCGTTTTGTCAGAGTTGATCTTGAGCAAAAAACTGAAATAGAGGCAAATTGGCGCAATGCGGTTTCTTCTCAAGCGGTGAGAGGCAGCGTGATAAAAAAGGACGATGCTTTTGTTTATACGATAGAGCATATTTTAGCTTCGGCGCACGCTTTTGGAATTGACAATTTAACCGTTGAGATAAATTGCAGCGAGCCTCCGATTCTTGACGGAAGCGCAAAGATGTTTGCCAAAGCTCTTTTAGAAGCCGGAATTAAAGAGCTTGAAAGCGATAAACTTTATTATACCGTTAGAGAGCCTATGAGGTTTGAAATTGGCAAAAGTAAATATTGCGTTTTTCCATGTGATAGACTTGAAATAGACTGCACCATAAGTTTTGACCATCCTTTCTTACAAGTTCAGCATTTTACAATTGCGCAAATCGATAAAGATTCTTTTATAAATGAAATAGCTCCCGCAAAAACATTTTGTTTTGATTATGAAATAGAAGCGCTGCGCAAAAACGGATTAGCGCTTGGCGGTTCTATGGATAATGCCATAGTCATAGGTATCAATGGAATTCATAATGAAGAACCTTTGAGATACGGCGACGAATTTGTCCGTCATAAAGTATTGGATTTAGTCGGAGATCTGTATTTGGCGGGACGCGGCATAAAAGGCCAGATTGTGGCCGAAAGGCCGGGGCATAAAAATAATATTGATTTCGTTCGAGAATTTGTAAAAAAAGCTGAGCTTGTGAAATAGTTAAGGAGGCATTTATGGTTGAATTAAAAGAAGGCGAAAAATTGTTGACTCATCAGGAAGTATTAAAAATCATACCGCATAGGTATCCTTTTATTTTGATTGATAAAGTTAAAATAAATTCAAACGAGCCGACAAAAGTCGTCGGATATAAATGCGTAAGCGGCAATGAGAATTTTTTTATGGGACATTTTCCCGGAGCGCCTATAATGCCGGGCGTTTTAATAGTTGAAGCGATGGCGCAGACTGCCTGCGTTTTGTTTTTAGGAAATCCTCAGACGAAAAACTGTCTCGCATATTTTATGGGAATAGATAATGTTCGTTTTAGGCAAGCCGTAAAACCGGGAGACGTTTTAGAGATTCATGTAGAAACGCTTAAATGGGTAGGCAGACGCGGAAAAGTTAAAGGCGAGGTTTTTGTAGATTCAACACTTGCGGCTGAAGCGGAATTTATGTTTATTATAGTCGATAGACCGGAATAGAGAAAAGAAAGAGGAGTCAAAATGAACTTAATACATAATAGCGCTGTGATAGACAAATCTGCAGAGATTGAAGATAATGTGGAGATAGGTCCTTTTTGCATTATAGGTCCTAAAACCGTTATAAAAAAAGGAACGAAAATACACGGACAATCAGTGATAGAATATTCCGACATAGGTTCAAATTGCGAGATATTTAATTTTGCTTCGATAGGAAAAAGACCTCAGGATATGAAATATAGAGGCGAGGAAACGAGAGTTATCGTCGGAGATTCCACCACTGTTCGCGAAAGCGTTACAATAAATAGAGGAACTGCGGCGGCAGGTCAAACGATAATTGGAAAAAATTGTTTGATAATGTCTTGCGGGCATATAGCGCATGACTGCATAATAGGAGACAATGTTATAGTGGGATATTCTACGGGCATAGCCGGTCATGTCGAGGTTTCAAACAATGTGATTTTTAGCGGCGGCTGCGGAGTGCATCAATTTTGTAAAATCGGAAAACTTGCGATGATAAGTGGCGGGACAAAAGTGACAATGGATGTTATTCCATACACTTTAGTGCACGGAGATAGAGCCGTTCTCGTCGGACTAAATACTATAGGTATGAAAAGAAATAATATGAAACTTTCCGATATTGAAGACGTTAAAAACGCTTATAGAATTCTCTTTGCGTCAAAACTTGTTTTAGAGGAAGCGGTTGAGAAATTAAAAAATCTCCAATCTCCCTGCATTAAAGATATTGTTGATTTTATTAAAGGTTCTCAAAGAGGGATAGTAAGACCATGATAGATAAAAGAGCGGTAATAGATGAATCTGCAATAATTGAGGATAATGTCAGTATCGGTCCGTTCACTGTCATAGGAAAAGACGTTGTGATAAAATCAGGAACCGTTATAGGCGCTAATTCTTCTATTGAATATGCCGAGATAGGAAACAATTGTAAAATTTCCAATTCGGTTTCAGTGGGTTCTCCGCCGCAGGATTTAAGTTATAAAGACGAGCTTTCAAAAGTTTTTATAGGCGGCGGGACGATTTTAAGAGAATTTGTCACTATAAACAGAGGGTCGGCAAAAACATTAAAAACGGTCATAGGGGAAAATTGTTTTTTTATGGCTTGTTCTCATGCGGCTCATGATACAAGAGTCGGAGACAATGTGATTTTTGCAAACAATGCGGCTATTGGCGGACATGTGGAAGTGGGCGACAATACTTTTTTAGGCGGTCAATCCGGAGTGCATCAATTTTGTAAAATAGGCAGAGGAGTTATGGTGGGAGCGGGGTCGATAGTAACTATGGACATTATTCCTTATGCGCTTTGTTGCGGCGACAGAGCTGTTCTTGACGGGTTAAATCTTGTGGGAATGAGACGCAAAAAGATGGGTCAAAAAGAAATTGACGATATAAAAAAGGCTTATCGCATATTATTTTTGTCAAAACTCTTGCTTAAAGACGCCGTTAGTGAAATTGAAAAAATTGATTGTATTTATGTTAAAGAAATTACGGACTTTATAAAAAATTCAAAAAGGGCGATAGCGCGTCCAAAATAAAAATATGAAAAATATAGGGCTTATAGCGGGCAACGGCAGATTTCCTTTTTTAGCGGCGCAGGCGATAAAAAATGCGGGCGACAGGGTAATTTGCGCGGCGCTTAAAGAAGAAGCCGATAAAGAATTGGAAAATTTTTGCGATAAAATATCTTTTATATCCATAGGAAAATTTCAAAAAATTTTGGATTTTCTTAAAAGTGAAAATGTTAAAGAAGTGATAATGGCGGGGCAGGTAAAACATGTAAAAATTTATTCCGCGATAATGATGGACTGGCGGGCTATAAAAGTTATGGCAAGTTTGATAAATAAAAAGACGGACACAATGTTAAAAACTTTTGCGGACGAATTTGAAAAAGACGGAATGCGTTTGATGCCGTCCACTCTTTATTTGAAAGATTTTATGGCTAAAAAAGGATTGATAGCGGGTAAAGAATTGTCGTCGTCTGAAAAAAGAGACGCTGATTTTGGATTTAAAATGGCAAAAGCGGTGGCTGGTCTTGACATAGGCCAAACTGTCGTCGTAAAAGACACTTCGGTTTTAGCCGTAGAGTCGGTTGAGGGAACGGACGAGTGTATAAAAAGAGCGTATAATTTAGGCGGTAAAGGAATAATAGTTTGTAAAGTTGCAAAGCCCAATCAGGATTTTAGATTTGACGTTCCAGTTATAGGAATAAGAACAATAGAAGTGTTAAAAGAAAATAAAGCAAGAGCTATGGTTATAGAAGCTGATTCGACTTTAATTTTAGACGTTGACGAAACTTCAAAAAAAGCAAAACAAGCGGGGGTTACGATAATAGCTTTTTAACAATATTTTTAGATTTTTCTAAGGAGATGAAAATGATAAACATAGCGGCTCCGATAGTCGGAGCGGAAGAAAAAAAAGCGGTTGAAGAAGTTTTAGATTCTAAAATGCTTGCAAGCGGAAAATATGTCGATGAGTTTGAAAAAAACTTTGCCGATTATTGCGGAGTTAAATACGCCATAGCAAATACAAACGGCACGACAGCTTTACACACGGCTCTACTTTCTTGCGCAATTAAAGCGGGAGATAAAGTGGTAACGACTCCTTTCTCTTTTATCGCCACGTCAAATTCAATTCTTTTTTGCGGAGCAAAACCTATTTTTGCAGACATAGATCCTCAGACTTTTAATATTGATCCAAAATCTCTTGAGGATGTTTTAAAGAAAGAAAAAAACGTTAAGGCCGTCGTAATCGTTCATCTTTACGGTCTTATGTGCGATATGGACGCTATTTTGAAATTAAAGAAAAAATATAAATTCAAACTTATCGAAGATTGCGCCCAAGCGCATGGAGCGTCTTATAAAGGAAAGAAAGCGGGATCGTTTGGAGACGCCGCTTCTTTTTCTTTTTATGCCACAAAGAATATGATGACAGGCGAAGGTGGAATGACATTTGTCGCAAATTCAAAAGCTGATAAATATGCAAGACAAGTTATAAATCACGGCAGAGGCGGGCACAGCGTGTTTACAGTATTAGGATATAATTATCGAATGACAAATTTAGCCGCGTCAATAGGCATAGAACAATTAAAACATCTTGAAAGCTGGATAGAAAAAAGAAATGAAAACGCTCTAAAATATACCGAGGCTTTTAAGGATATTGATTTTATTCAAACTCCGATAATTCCAAAAGACTACAGACATGTTTTTCATCAATACACTTTAAGAATAAAAAACTCCAAAAGAGAAAAATTTATAAAACATCTCAAAGAAAACGGCATAGGCTGCGGAATTTATTATGATAAAGTTTTGTATCAACAGCCTTATTATAAAAAGCTTGGATATAAATGCGCGTTTTCAAATGCGCAAAAAGCCGCTGAAGAAGTCGTGTCTATTCCCGTGCATCCGTTGTTATCGGATATTGACATAGAAAAAATTATAGAAACTGTAAAGAGGTTTAAGGTATGAGCGCTATAAAAACTGCCGTCATAGGCGTCGGTTCTTTAGGCCAGCATCATGCGAGGATCTTAGCAAGTCATCCAAAATCCGAACTTCTTTTTGTCGTCGACAGCGATAAAAAAAGAGGAGAGAAAATAGCAAAAAGCGCGGGCTGCGGATATATTGATAATTTTATGGATTTAATAGGAAAAGTTGACGCCGCCGTCGTGTCCGTTCCGACTGAATATCATTATCAAATAGCAAAACCTCTTTTAGAAAACGGTATCCATTGTTTAGTTGAAAAACCTTTTACATTAAGCGTTGAGGACGCGCAGGAGCTTATAGAGACAGCAAAAGAAAAAAATTTAATTTTACAAGTGGGACATGTTGAAAGATTTAATCCCGCGGTTATCGCCGCCATTCCTTATGTTGATAATCCTCGATTTATTGAAGTCAATAGACTCGGACCTTACGACGCGCGGACGGCTCACATAGGCGTTGTTCTTGATTTGATGATTCACGACATAGATATTTTGTTTTCTTTGGTAAAACATAAAGTGGTGTCCTTTGAAGCTTATGGGGCAAAAATACTTTCCGAGACTGAAGATATAGCTAAAGTCAGATTAAAATATGCAAACGGCTGCGTCGCCGACATAAGCGCAAGCCGGGTGTCTATGGAAAAATACAGAAAAATAAGAATATTTGAACCGTCGGCTTATATTTCAATAGATTATGCCGGTAAAAGTTTGAAAATTTATAAAAAGAAAGGCGGCAAAGAAAAAATAAAATCTCTCTTTGATATTGAAATTATAAAACCAAAACTTCCATCGCAAGAACCTCTTTTTTATGAACTTGATAATTTTCTAAACAGTATTGTAGAGGGCAAAAAACCCTTTGTCTCGGGAGAGCAGGGGCGTGATGCGGTTGAGCTTGCTCTTGAAATATTAAAGAATATGATTTTTTAGTTTCTGAAAAATTAAGGTGTTAAACTAATGATAAATATTTTTATTTCGGCCGGAGATTTGTCGGGGGAGATACACAGCTTTAATTTGGCAAAAGAGATGAAAGCTCAAAACCCCCATATTAAAATAAGTGCTGTCGGAGGGCGGCACTTACAAGAAATTTCCGATATTTTTATCGAAGATATAGTTAATATAAACGCTTTTGGTTTCTTTCCGATAAAACAATTTCTCTTTCTCAGAAAAGTTTTATCAAAAATTAAAAGACATTTTGTCGAGCAAAAACCTCAAAAAATTGTTTTGGTGGATTATTACGGATTTAACATACATATTGCAAAGCTCGCAAAAAAAATGAATATTCCCGTCTATTATTTTGTAAGTCCTCAGGTGTGGGCGTCAAGAAGCGGAAGAATTGAGAAGCTGAAAATTTTTGTAAAAAAAATGTTGTTGATTTTTCCTTTTGAAGAAAAACTTTATAGAGACAAAGGCGTTGACGCCGTTTTTGTGGGAAATCCTCTTATAGATAAAATTCCGCAAAAAGAAAATTTTACAATATCGGATATTCCTTTAATAGGTTTATTTCCCGGCAGCCGAAAAGATACGATGCGCAGACATATTCCCGTTTTAATTGCGGCGGCAAAAATTTTAAGAAAAAAAATAAACGCATCGTTTATAATGTTTAGCCATTATAAAGATTTCAAAGAGATTTTACCCGATTATATAAGTCTTGACGATGGAAATGATCTTGATACAAGAAAGAGTATTGACATTGCCATTTGTCCTTCCGGGACAGTGAGTCTTGAAAACACTTTGTTTGGAATACCCATGGCCGTAATGTATAAATTGTCTTATATAAATTATTTTATTATAAGACTGCTGATTAAAGTTAAATACATTGCCATAACCAATATACTTGCAAATCGGCAGATACTTCCCGAATTTATACAAAACAATGCAAAGCCTGAAAAAATTGCCGATTTTATTATTAAAGAGTTAGAGCATAGAAATTATGAAAATACCGTAAAAGAATTGATAACTATACGTCAAATGCTTGGAAAACCAAATGTATGCAAAAGAGTCGCTGAAATAATATTGAAAGATTAGTTGAAATAATATTGAAAGATTAAAGGAGGCAGTTTATGAAAAAAATAGTTCTTATCAGACACGGAGAAAGCGTATGGAATAAAGAAAATAGATTCACCGGCTGGACTGACGTTGATTTGTCGCAAAAAGGTTTGGAGGAAGCAAAGAGCGCGGGACAATTACTTAAAAAGGAAGGATATACTTTTGATTTATCATATTCTTCAGTGCTTAAAAGAGCGATAAAAACATTGTGGAATATTTTAGATCAAATGGATTTGCAATGGGTTGAACAAAAACTTAATTGGAAACTCAATGAAAGACATTACGGCTCATTACAAGGACTTAATAAAGCCGATACGGCTGCAAAATTTGGAGAAGAAAAAGTAAAAATTTGGAGAAGAAGTTATGATATTGCGCCCGAGCCTCTTTCGGAAACGGACGATAGATATCCGGGAAAAGATGTGCGTTATGCCAGTCTTACAAAATCAGAACTGCCTTTAACCGAATGTCTAAAAGATACTGTCGCAAGAGTTGTTCCTTTTTGGGAAAGTGAAATTGTTCCTAAAATAAAGGCAGGCAAAAAAATTATACTAGCCGCTCACGGCAATAGCCTGAGAGCTTTGGTAAAATTTATTGACAATATTAGTCAAGACGATATTATTAGTCTTAATATTCCGACGGGTATGCCGCTTGTTTATGAATTTGACGATGATATGAAAGTTATAAAACATTATTATCTTGGAGATCCTGAAGCTGTGAAAAAAGCGATGGAAGCTGTGGCTAATCAAGGAAAAGCAAAATAATAAATTCGCCATTATGTCGTCGCAAATACATTGTGGACATCGTCCCGCTGTTGTTGTGGATTTAATTCAATCCACAATGTAATAGCGGGGTTGATTTATTAGATAGTATATACATTCTCTTGACTATTTTTAGATAATATTGTAAATTATACGCAATTGTGTGTTTTTTGTTATTAAGTTTATTTTATGATTGAGGAAATCTAAATTTTAATAAATGAGAAAGGAGAATTCGTATGTTGAAATCCAAAAGCGCCATGAGAACGATAATTGTTATGGGATTTCTATTGTTTTTGCTCGCTTATTCACATGGGGATACGGGGAAACCTCTTAATTGGAATGAATTTCTTCTAGATTTGGCTGCTGGAAAAGATATAGAATTTGCAAGAGATATAAATATTTTAGATAAAAGCCCAATTGTCATAGGCGCGGATACCGCTAACATAAACGGAATGGGATTAACGTTAAACGGAAATCGTTTTTCAGGATTTGAATTATACAATAAAAATCCATTGAGTTTTTCAGACATACACTTTACTAATTTCTCCCGCAGTTCAGACACAAGAGCCAAAGGCTCTGCGATATATGCATTAAATACTTCCACAATAAATATTTATTCTAATTATCAATACACTTCTGCAAATCCTTTTGTTGAATTTGAAAATAATTCTGTAAATGCCACAAGTTCAGTTTTTTCGCAAGCGCAGGGCGGCGCTATTTTTGTGAGCGCTTCAACAAGCGGCGCTTCCGCTGAAAGACTTTACTTAAATTTTTATTCTTCCGCCGCCAATAAAGATGCTCGTATGAATTTTTTTAATAACTCCGCTATCGCTAATGGAATAATATCGCAAGCGCAGGGTGGAGTTATTTTTGCAGCAGGCAATACGGTTGAATCGCAAGATGCCGCGGCCGCTGTTAACAATGGGCAAACAAATATTTCAATAAATAATTCCAGTTCTTCTTTTTATAATAATTTCGCTTCTGTTTCGGGAAATTTTTCGCAAGCGCAGGGTGGAGTTATTTTTGCAGCGGGGTCGGCGGCTTTAGGTATAACGGGTCATAGCGTTGCTGCTGGAGAGATTATATTTTCTATTTCAACTTCAAACATTTTCTATGCCAATAATTCCGTCAGTGCAAGAAATGCCTCGGCGGCGCAAGGCGGCGGTTTGTTTCTTGCCGGCGCAGTGTCAAACGGCTCCGGAGTTAGCGCATCAGCTGCATCGGCTAAAATGTTTGTTTCAAGTTCAGTAATAGTTTTTGCGGCTAATACCGCCTCTGCCGGCAGTTATTCACAAGCGCAGGGAGCGGGCGCTTTTTTTGCAGGCGAAGCGGCCGGCGCGGGCTCAAGCGTTTCAAACAGTTATTTTATTTCAACTTCTACTAATAATATATTTAATTTTTACAATAATACGGCAAGAGTGTCGGGAATATTTTCGCAAGCGCAGGGCGGCGGTTTATTTATCGCTCACGCTGTGGCGGGTTCATCCACAACGGGAAGTAACTTAACCACAATTACAGGCGGCGCAAATCATTCATTATTTAAATCTTCATCTTCTGTTTTGTTTTTTTCAAATAACAGCGCATTATCTCAAAATTATAATTCGCAAGCGCAGGGCGGCGGCTTATTTTCAGCGGGTATAGTTCTGGGGGCAAATTCAACTGCCGACACATCCAATAATTTTATTGCTAATATAGATTTTTCAAATTCCAGATTGTCTTCTATAAATAATAAGGCGATTGCAAGCGCCGATAATTCGCAAGCGCAGGGCGGCGGTTTATTTATTTCCGGAATTGTGTCCGGAGGCAAAGACAGTCTCAAGTCCAACCCTAATTCAATCAATTCGTTTGTGGAATTTACTATCGGGGATTCAACCGTTTCTTTATCAAATAATATGACTGACGCCGTCTCTTTTTCTCAGAGTCAAGGCGGAGGCTTATTTATTTCCGGAGTTGTAAGCGGCGGAGCTCAAGCCGCTCTAACCGATGATATAAGCGGCGGCTCGGCAACATTAAGAGTTGTAAGATCGTCTGTTTCTATTATGGGAAATTTATCTTCTTCAAATCAAGGAACTATATACGGCGGAGGTTCTTATATAGGTTTGCAGTCTTTGCAACAAATAAAAAGCCGCCAGCTTGTTCAAGCGCAGGGCGGAGGTATGTTTGTGGCGGGTGTAGTTGCAAACGGAGTAAATACTCAAACTTCGGCTTCGGCCGGAAGCGTCGGCGTTTTCTTTGACAGCTCTATAGTAAATATTTCAAATAATTTGGTAATGGGAGCCAATGCTCAAGGCGGCGGAATATTTATAGCGGGAGCTGTTGCCGGAGGATTAAAATCAAGAGCGCAAAATAATGGAAATATTTCATCAATGTCATTTCTAAATTCTCAAGTAAATATTGTCGCTAATAAAGCCGTCGGCTCGGATTCGCGCGGCGGCGGTATGTTTATAGGCGGAGCGGTTTCAATAGATGCAAGCAATGCGGCTGATAGCGGCGCCGTATCTGTAGAATTTGTTAATACAGCTGTAAATATATCGTCTAACAGCGCTAAATACGGCGGAGGTTTGTATGCCGTAACAACTTTAGGAAACGGCGCTAAGTCAGTGCAAAACACGACTATAAATTTTATCAATTCTAACGTTATATTTGCCGGCAATACCGCTCAAAAAGGAGCTGCTATATATGTGGATTCCTATAGATCTGTGGGTTCGGGGAAAGTGCAGATAAAATTTGTAGCAGGAACATTACAATTCTTAAACAATGTTTCAAGTGCCGGAAACGGCGTTTTGTTTTGGGACGGCGAGAACTCTATAGTAGATTTTTCGGAAGCGGGACCTTTAACCGCTATTGGCAATGCGTCTATAAACGGCGGGTTTTTAGCTTTAGATTCAACAAAAAAATTATTATTGAGCAATGCCGTTATTTTGGCAAGCAATACGGCGGTTGGCGCGGGCGGCGCATTGTATATTACAAATTCGGCTACAATAACTTTTATTAATACCACTAATGTTTTGAATATTATAGGCAATAAAGCCGCTGCGGGCGGAGCAATTTATATAGACGGTAATGCAAGCATAGATAGAGTTACTATTGATGGAGAAGTTAATATCAGCTCAAATATTTCTACGCAGGGCAACGGCGTTATTTCTTGGAATAATAATATAAGAGGAGATATTCCCATAACATTTTTTGGCAAAATAACAGCTTATGGCAATAGCGCAAGCAACGGCGGATTGATGTATCTAAATAATAACAATCTTGTTTTTAATCAACAATTAAATGTCGGGAGCAATACGGCCAGAGGAGAAGGCGGAGCGATTTTTGCAACGAATAATTCAACCATTAGTTTTAATTTAGCGTCTCAGGTAATTTTTACAGGTAATAAATCAAGAAACGGGCAAATGGATAATGATATTTATTTGTCAAACAATTCACGCATAATTTTAAACGGCGACGCTGCTAACAGCGCGTCGTTTCTTGGCGGAATATACTCTATAAATAGCGCTATTGTCCGAAATACAGGCGAGGTAAAATTGAATTTAGGCGGATATAATTATTTTGATAATACTGTAGTTGAGCTTTCCACAGTAACTTTGACAGTCGGCAGTCAAAATACCCGCTCAACTTTTATCTATACCAATGGAAAAACTTTTAATATAGATGATTCAACTCTTACATTTTACAATTCCCTTGTTACATTATCTAATTTCCGCGATCCAAATAAAGCCGTTATAAATGTTGTCGAACATATTTCTTCCATAACATTTGTTAATTCGACCGTAACATTTCAGAATAATACAAAAGCCATATATCTTTCAGGCGCTTCGGGCGCTCAAATAGGTTCGGTTATAAAGTTTCAGGGCGGACAGACAAATTTTATATCTAATAGAACTGCAAGCGGAGCCGTAATTCAATGGAATAACGGCGCTTTGGTGACTTTGGGGGAAACGGATATTTATGCTCGATACAATTCCGGACCGGCCAGCGGCTTTTTATATTTAGAAGGCAGCGTAACTTCTTTTAGCGGGGCAATTTCTATGTCTAATAATGCCTCTTTAGGTTCAGGCGGAGCGATAACTCTCGTCAGATCAACGGCTACATTTGTCGGAAGCGGAATGGGAAAACAATTGTTATTTACAAATAATACGGCGGCAAGAAATGGCGGCGCCATATCGGCGCAGGCTTCGTCTCTTACTATTGTAATAGCGGGGGATGCGGCGTTTTCAACCGCTGTGTTTTATGGAAATACCGCAGGCGGCAGATTAAATGATTTATATTTATCAAGTTCATCTTTGAATTTAATTACAAATGCATACGGAGCAGCTCAATTATACAGCGGAATAAATGCGGCGGACTCTATAATAGGATTTATAGGCGCCGGTAAAGTTAATCTAAGCGGACAAAACACTATTGAAAGATCTTCGGTCAGCGTATATGGAAACGGCGTTTTGAATATTATTGCGACTGGCGCCGGCGCTAATTTTACATATTCAAAATCAATTCATCATCTTGAAGTTTTGAATTCAGGACTGTTTTTTATAAATTCGACTGTTAGATTTAGAGATAATAATAATGCCGCTGCAGGCGGGGCTTTAGAGGTAGTAAATTCCACTTTAACTTTTAGCGGAACAAACGTTAATTTTACAAACAATACTTCAGCGCTCGGCGGAGGCGCTTTAAATTTCAATACTCAGGGCGCAGCTAATACTTCCGCGCAATTAAGATTTAATAATACTCAAGCGTCTTTTTCAGATAATAAAGCTGCTGTCGAAGGCGGAGCGATAGCCATTTCTGCCATTGATGACGGCGCCTATAACTTGGCGCTTGATTTTATTGTTGATAGTTCCGTATTAAATTTTAATAGAAATATTTCTAATTCAAGCGGCGGCGCCATAGCGGTATATCTATCTGCATCAGCATTACCGTCGGGCATGAGTTCTCTTTACACTTCAATTTCTAATTCAAGACTTAATTTTTCAAACAATATATCGAGCGCGGGTATTGGAGGAGCATTCTTTAACGCAAGCTCAATGTCTATTATAAATTCACAATTAACTTTTACTAATAATGAAGCGCAAAACGGCGGCGCTTTTGCTTTATATTTTAGCGTTATAAAGAGCGCCAGAATTACAAATAGCGCATTTAGTTTTATAGGAAATAAGTCCACAAGCTCCATAATAGGCGGCGGAGCTATGATGATGATTGCGGCTGGTGGAGGAAGCGGAAGCCGGATAATTTTTGACAGAACAAATCTTAACTTTAGGCAAAACACGGCGGATTCAGGCGGAGCTTTGGCGGCAGGGGTTTTACAGCCGGGCGGCGGGATAGGCAGTATAAATATTGCTTTTAATAATTCGTATGTAAGTTTTGAATACAATAAAGCCGCGTCAACCGGCGGCGCCGTTATATTAGGAATTGTGGACAATAGCAAGGTTGTGACAGCCTCTAATATCAGCTTTGATTTTTCAACAGTTACTTTTATCGGCAATAGCGCTATAAAAGGAGGCGCAGCGGCAATTATCAGAGGATCTACAATGTCCTTTAATGATTCTACAGTGAGATTTGAAAATAATACTGCGGATCTGGGAGGAGCCGTCTATATGAGTATAATTGTTGACGGCGATAATGCTCCAACTCTTGCATTTAATAATTCAAGAACTGTTTTTGCAAATAATATAGCAAGCAGCGGCGCAGTCATATATTTAAGGAGGGACACATCGGCCGATAGCCCCTCCGGAAATTCGAGAATAATTTTTAATGGCGGCAGCGTGGATTTTGTAAATAATATTTCCTCGCATGGAGCCGGCATAATTTATTTTGACGATACGATAGGGGGATCTGATTACGGACAAATTCTTTTTGAGAATAATGTAAAAGTCCAAGCATTAAATAATACAGCACAAAACGGCGGATTTCTATCGCTTGACAGTTCGTCCGCAACAGACGTTTCGCATAGTCCGCGCCCAAGAGTAGTAGTATTTAGCGGAGATACATCAATTATTGGCAATAGAGCAAGGCAAAGCGGCGGCGCTTTTTATTTGACCGGCAATCAAACTCAGTTTGATAATATAACTTTTGGTTCGGCTAACGGTTTGACAAATACAAATATAAGCGGAAATCTTTCCGTCTCAAGCGGCGGCGCTTTTTATTTATCCACGGATACGGGCGTAAATTTTGACAATACAAATCTTATTGCTTCAAATAATAGATCTCTTGAGGGTCACGGCGGATTTATATATGCAAAAAATACTGATTTGAAATTTCATGGAAAAGCCGCTATTTCACAAAACAGCGCGGATCTGGGCGGAGCTATTTATTTAGAAAATTCAGATTCAACTAAAAATCAAAGAGTAATAGATATACTTTCAAGAGCAGATAGTCTTATTACATTTACCGGCAATGTCGCTAAAACTTCCGGCGGCGCCGTTTATCTAAAAGGCAATGCGGCGACTAATGTTTCAACAATATCATTAAACGCCCAAAGCGGCAATATAATTTTTGCAAATAATAGAATGTCTTCCACGCCAAACGATGTGTATCTTGATGATTACGCTTATATGGAATTGTCCGCTTCAGCTTCAAGTAAACATTCCGTTGTTCTTTTTAGCGGAGTAATAGCAAATGAAAATACGAAAATAGAGAATTTGTCAGGGATGAATGTTTTAAGCGGTCATTTGAATTTGCGGGGAGTGTTGTCTGTGGTGTCGGGAACTGCCGCCGTATCGGCTTATGCCGGCACAACCACTTATTCATTTGGTCAGGCGGGATTTATAAACACATTAAATGTTAGCGCGGGCGCATCTTTCTTTCTAAATCCAAGAGCGGGATGGGATATAAACGGAGTTCCTTATTTAAGACAAGAAAGAGGAAACAGTCCGAGAGTTTTAAGAACTTTAGTTTCAGGCGGAGCTATCAACGGCGAGCTTGCAGTGGGAGCAAATACGGATAATAATAGTTATGGCCAGCTTGTCATTGCCCAAGGCGGCGGCACTTTTCAAATCAATTCAGCCACAACATTTACCGTCGTGCTTCAAGGTTATGGCGCAACGGCCGGAACTTTTATAGTTGCCGACGGCAATCAGTCGCTTTCAAGCAAGATTAATTTTTCAACGATACATGTAACTTCAGACGGCGATTATAAATTGATTTTGCTTTCAACAACTTCGGCAGAAGTTGACGCAAATAATTATTATGGACGTTTTGCGGCCATAAAATATTTTGATTTTGATAATGTTCTTAGAACTTTAGGCAATAGCCAGTCGGAAACAGCTTCGGCTATTAGTAATGCGAGAAAAAGCGGAGCAATTAATTCTAATTTTGTGGACGCTTTAACGAGAATTACCGCTCCGGGCGCAGACCCGACGGGTTATATCGGCAGAAAAACTTTTGATATTTTAAGCGGAAGTTTTATCGCCACAGTCATAAAACAAAGCGCCGCTAATAATACCGATGCGCTGTATTCAAGAATCAATAGAGTTATTTCCAAAAATTCTTTAACGAAAAGATATGAAGAAAATATTTTTGAATCTATTTGGGTGAACGGCTCGTATGGTGCGCTTCAATATAATGAAAACAGAGCCAATCCCCGAGAATTCAAATCAGCTATAAGAAGCGTCCAGGCGGGAGCTGATAAAATTATAAGCGATAATGCTTTGGCCGGCGTTTTTGTCGAGTATCAAAATGGAGATTATGAACAAGGGGACGATAAAGCCAATTCTAAAGCGATGAGTATAGGTCTTTACGGCGGATATTTAATTGACGCAGTCAATATAAAAGCAAGCCTTTCATTTGGACAAAATGATATTAAGACTGTCCGCAAAATAAATTTAGCCGGCGAGAGGATTGAATGGTATAATTTCCCCGGCGTATATTTTGAGCCCAAAGCTAATTTTTCTGTTTATTCATTAAAATATGCCACTGAAATTGAATATATCGTAATACAAAGCGATGAAATAGATATAAATCCTTTTATTGGTCTGCAAGGCGCTTCGATATTTAATAATGAAATTAAAGAAAAATACGGAGAGGATGCCAATCTCAAGTTTAAGGCTGATAGATATGACAGATTAGTAATGACTTTAGGTTTAGGCGTTGAGGATAATGGACCGAATTTTAGATGGCGCGGGAGAATTTATGGCGGTTATGTGATGACCGGCGCAAAAGCGGAATATAAAACGGAATTTATTCAATTGGGCGAAAGTATGAATGTCAACAGTGTCGAGGAAAAAGATGCTTTCTTTGGCATAACTGCCGGGACGGAATATAATTTCACGGATAGAGTTTCCGCATTTGTAAATTTAGATTTTAACAAAGCCGACGATTTAACGGCTTATTATGCAAGCATAGGAGCCGGTTATAAAATAGGTTCGAAAACTAAGAGAATAAGAGAGAGACATTATGAAGTCAATAATGTTGAAAAACAAATAATAGCCATGATTCTGCGCGACAAAATTAATGATTTAATAAATAAAGAAAAATCCGAAGGAAACGGCGCTATTTCAAAAGAGGATGCGATCAAAGCTTTAGATGTTAAACCGGGTAAAAATGTGTATCTGACTAAAGTTGACAATAGAGATTTTTATTTTGACACAAGAGAAGAGGCGGATACTTTTGTAAAACAGCTCCAAGCTGCCGGCGGAAATATTGATAGAAGTTCGACAAAAGCCGTTAAATTAGACAATAGTATTATAGATATGCCTTTGCCGGCGGCGGCGCGTGCGCCTCAAACGAAAAAATATAATAACGGCGCCGTAGAAGTTGTCGGATTAGCAAGCGGCGGCGGACGTTCTCAAGCTAAATCGGCAGTCACCGGCGATTCTTTACTTGCCGCATTAGATAAACCAAGCCCCGTAAGAAAAAGAATGGAAGCGGCGCAGGCAAAAGCAGTGGAGCGTGAAGCAAGAAAAGAGGCAAAAAAACCGAATATTCCACAACCAAGTCTTGAAGACACTATGATAATTTCCGCTATGGTAAACGATATGGCGCAAGAAAGCCAAGAGTGGAAACTTACGGTTAAAGATAATGGTTTGGAATTGGATAAAGAATTTGCCGCAAAGTTTGGCATAAAAGAAAACGGTAATATTTATATTGTTGACTATGTGGGAAGAGAATTTTTATTTAGTAATAGGCGAAAAGCTCTGATTTTTGTAAATGAACTTAGAGAAAAGGGAGCAAAAATAAGCGAAGATTCTATACGCACGGTAAAAGTAGGACGGGGTCTTGTGATAGTGACAAACGGCGTTAAGATGAAAGATAAAAGCCAGCCGTTGGTTATTGAATATAGAAATAATTATGCTGAGATAATGACCGCTGAAGAAAAGAGAGTGAGAGACGCAAGAAGAACGACGATTCTTGCCAGAGAAGCAAAAGAAAGAAGAGAGAAACCCAATGTGCAATCATATAGAATGGGAGTGGCTATATTTGAACTTGGCAAGGCTGTGTTAAAATCCAGCGCAAAGAGAAATGTTCGCAGAGAAGCTAGAAAATTGGACGAAGTTTCATTTAATCATATAACTATAGAAGGGCATACCGACTCCACAGGTTCTGAAGAGGTAAACAAACGTCTTTCTATTAAGAGAGCCGAAGCCGTATATAATGAATTTTTAGAGAGCGGCGTTCCCGCAAATAAGTTGAGTTATGTGGGATTAGGCTCGGATGTTCCTATAGCGGATAACGGCACGGAAGCGGGCAGAGAAAGAAATCGCCGCGTTGAAATTTATGTGGAATAATTTGACATTACGCAATTATTCGGATAAAATTATCGCAAGTCATGCAAAGACGCTAAGACTATAGAGAAATTTATAAATGTGAATGTGAAAGCTAATTAAGCGATAAATATTAAAAAGGTAGGAGTAATCCTATGAATTATGTTAGAGGTGTCACGAAACTGTCTTATTGTTTTGGACGGCAAAACTTTAATTGCGGTAAAAACATTCTAATTGTTAATGGAAATAGAAGCGTTGCTAATAACAACAAATATTTTATAAACACAAAACGGATATTCTAAATAAAGAATATCCGTTTTTTTTTGTCAAAGTAAAGCTCCAATGCGGAGTAAAAAAGGGGGAGTATAAATGAAAAAACTTATCAATGATCCAAACAATGTAGTTGTTGAAGCTTTAAAAGGAATGGAAAAAGCGCATGGTGATATTCTAAAAATTAATTTTGAACCCGCTTATATTACAAGAAAAAGTCCCACTAAAAAAGGAAAAGTTGCTATTATTTCAGGCGGAGGCAGCGGACATGAACCTATGCACGGCGGTTATGTGGGGTTTGGTATGCTCGACGCAGCGTGTCCCGGCGCAGTTTTTACTTCGCCCACTCCGGATCAAATGGAAGAAGCGACAAAAGCCGTCGATGGAGGTGCTGGAGTAATTCATCTTGTAAAAAATTATACGGGCGACGTTATGAATTTTCAAATGGCCGCGGATAATTGCGCCGACGAAGGAATTAAAGTAGAGGCTATTATTATCGACGATGACGTTGCCGTCAAAGATAGTCTTTATACGGCGGGACGCAGAGGCGTGGGCGCCACAGTTCTTACTGAAAAAATCATAGGCGCTTCGGCTGAAAGAGGCGATGATCTTGCCACAGTCATTAGCTATGCAAAATATTGTAAAGACAATGGACGGAGTATGGGCATGGCTCTTACTTCTTGTATTCTTCCCGCAGTCGGCAAACCTATATTTGAAATAGGCGACGATGAAATTGAAATGGGAGTTGGAATTCACGGAGAGCCGGGACGCGAAAGGATGAAATTAAAACCCGCCAATGAACTTGTAGATATGATGTTGGATCCCGTTTTATCGGACATATCTCTTAAAAATGGCGACGAAATAATATTGATGTTAAACGGTATGGGCGGAACGCCTCTTATAGAATTGTATCTTCTTTTTAACCGCGCGGTTGAAACGGCTCAAAAGAAAGGAATAAAAACAGTCCGCTGTTTAGTGGGAAATTATATAACTTCGCTTGAAATGCAAGGTTTTAGTATCACTGTGTTGAAAGCAAATTCTGAAATTCTAAAATTATGGGATGCGCCTGTTCATACGGCCGGGCTTCGTTGGGGGATATAATGATAACTTTGGAAAAATTGCGCAAATTCTTTTTATCTCTGCAATCTATTTATAATGATAAAAAACTCTATTTATCGGAACTTGATTCGGCTATAGGGGACGGAGACCATGGAGTTAATATGGCGCGCGGTTTTGACGCTGTTATCAATGATTTGAATGCAAAACCTCCGGTTGATTTAGAGGGAGTTTTCAAATCAGTTTCTATGTCTTTAATTAAAACTGTCGGCGGAGCGTCGGGTCCTCTTTACGGAACATTTTTTAGAAAAATGAGCTTAGCCGCGGGAAAGAAAAATGAAATAGGTTTAGACGAATGGATTGACGGGATGTCTAAAGGAATAGAAGGAATTGTTCAGTTGGGAAAAGCTCAAAAAGGAGATAAAACTATGTTAGACGCTTTGTTTCCAGCTCTTGAAGCTTTGAAAGCTCAAAAAGACGCGGGAAAAGATTTAGCGGACGCTTTAAGCGCAAGCGCAAAAGCGGCTCAAGAGGGAGCAATATCCACAATTCCTCTAATCGCGAAAAAAGGCAGAGCAAGTTATTTGGGTGAAAGGAGCGCGGGTCATCAAGATCCGGGAGCCACAAGTTCGGCTATGCTGTTACAAGCCGCCGCCGACACGTTGTCATAGGAGAACAAAATGGTATCTTTAGTTTTAGTATCTCATAGCAGGGCATTGGCTCAGGCTGCGGCCGAGCTTGCTCGAAAAGTAAGTCCAAAATCCGATATTCCGATTTTTGCGGCGGGCGGCACGGGGACGGATCGTAGCGAGCTTGGAACGGATGTGATCGATATTCTTGAGACAATTCAAAAAGCGTATAGCGAAAGCGGAGTTTTAATACTTATGGATCTGGGCAGCGCCGTCATAAGTTCTAGAGCCGCCGTCGAAATGCTTGATGAGAAAGAAGCTGCAAAAGTTGTTTTGTGTTCCGCGCCTATCGTGGAGGGAGCCGTCGGGGCTGCCGTTCAAATAGCGGCGGGCGCAACATTTGACGAGGTAAAAGAAGAAGCTCTTAACGGTCTTGTGGGAAAACAAGCGGAAATAGGGGATACGGAATTTTAATTTTCTTTTTTCGCTTTTGCGTATAGATTTAAACCCGTTCAATGTAGAACGGAAATTTAAGGAGGTTTTATGGCAAAGTATTTGATGGCATTAGATCAAGGAACGACGAGTTCGCGCTGTATTTTGTTTGATAAACAGGGCAATATCGTTCAAGTAGAACAGAAAGAATTCACTCAGATTTTTCCTCAGGCAGGCTGGGTGGAGCATGATCCTATGGAAATTTGGTCGAGTCAAATCGGAGTAGTTTCCGAAGTAAAGGCTCGCAGCGGAATAGACGCTTCTGATATTGCCGCTGTCGGTATTACAAATCAAAGAGAGACGACTATCGTATGGGATAAAAAAACGGGGAAACCGGTTTATAACGCTATTGTTTGGCAATGTCGCAGAACTGCCGAATATTGCGACACTTTGAAAGCAAAAGGTTTTGACAAAAAAATCAAAGAAAAGACGGGTTTAGTTGTCGATGCATATTTCTCAGGAACAAAAGTCCGCTGGATTTTGGAGAATGTTCCCGGCGCAAGAGAAAAAGCGGAAAAAGGGGAATTGCTTTTTGGAACTGTTGACACTTGGCTTATATGGAATCTTACAAAAGGAAAAGTTCATGTAACAGATTACAGCAATGCTTCGCGCACTCTTCTTTATAATATTCATGATTTGAAGTGGGATGATGAAATTCTCAAAGAATTGAATATTCCTAAATCAATGCTTCCTGACGTTAAACCTTCAAGCTACATTTATGGAAAAACGGATGCCAACTTCCTCGGAGGAGAAGTTCCAATAGCCGGCGCGGCCGGAGATCAGCAAGCCGCTTTGTTTGGACAATGCTGCTTTGAACCGGGATTATCTAAAAACACTTATGGCACGGGTTGCTTTATTTTGATGAATACGGGCGAGAAAGCCGTTGAATCAAAAAATGGTTTGTTGACCACAATAGCGTGGGGAGCCGACGGGAAAGTTGAATATGCTCTTGAGGGAAGCGTTTTTATAGCCGGCGCCGCAATTCAGTGGCTGCGCGATGGACTTAGAATGATTGATAACGCTTCTTTTTCAGAACAATATGCGACAAAAGTTGCGGACAGCAACGGAGTTTATGTTGTTCCGGCTTTCGTAGGACTTGGCGCTCCGTATTGGGATCAATATGCCCGCGGCGCTATTTTTGGTATCACACGCGGAGTAACGAAAGAGCATTTTATCCGCGCAACTGTGGAATCTTTGGCATATCAGAGTTATGATGTTGTAACCGCTATGGGCAAAGATGCCGGAGTTCCGATTAAAGGGTTGAGAGTTGACGGAGGAGCGTCTGCGAATAATTTCCTAATGCAGTTCCAAGCGGATATATTAAATACTGAAGTTATACGTCCAAAAGTTGTCGAAAGCACGGCTTTGGGCGCGGTATATCTTGCCGGTCTTGCGGTAGGTTTTTATAAAGATAAAGAAGATATTAAACAGAATGTTTCAGTTGACCGCGTATTCAAACCTACAATAAGCGCCGAAAAGAGAAACGAATTGATTGCAGGTTGGAAAGAGGCTGTAAAACGTTCTTTGGGTTGGGAGAAAAAATAAAAATAATATCCCTCAATGATGAGGGGAAAAAATCCCCGTCGGTAAAATCCGGCGGGGCAAAAAATAGGAGGCAATAATGTCATACGCATTAGCAGAATTTTTAGGAACGGCAGTTCTTGTTTATCTTGGAGACGCTGTAGTGGCTAATTGTATTTTGAAAGGAACAAAAGGTTTTAACGGCGGATGGATAGTCATCACTTTTGGTTGGGCTTTTGCAGTAGCGATTCCCGTTTTGATGTTTGGACCTTTTAGCGGAGCGCATTTTAATCCCGCTGTGACACTCGGTCTCGCTTCAATAGGGTTAACTCCGTGGGATCAGGTTCCGATTTATATACTTACGCAATTCTTAGGAGCATTCTTAGGAGCATTTCTTGTATGGCTTCAGTATAAAGATCATTTTGATCAAACGGATGATCCCGGAACACAGCTTGGAGTTTTTGCGACCGGTCCGGCGATACGCAGCACCGGCAGAAATTTCATAAGCGAATTCTTAGGAACTTTTATGCTGCTATTTACTATCGTAGGAATTGGCTCGACATTCTATAATATAGGCTCTGTGGATGCAGCGGGAGCGGATGTTGCCGCCCACGCGGTGAAAGCTTTTGGAGTTGGAGGAATAATCTTGGTAATCGGTTTATCCTTGGGCGGAACTACGGGTTATGCAATCAATCCTGCTCGTGACTTAGGTCCCCGCATTATGCATGCCATTCTTCCAATGAAAGGAAAAGGCGGTTCGGACTGGGGTTATGCTTGGATACCCGTTATAGCGCCGATTTTAGGCGGAGTTGCCGCTTGTCTTGTGGCGAAGGCGGTAGGTCTCGTATAATTTTATTGTAATAAAAAAGGAGTTCCTCTGATAAATTTTCAGGGGGACTCCTTTCTTTTGTATTGAGCGGAGTCGCTTGAGAAAGGAGGCAAAATGGAAGATGTAATAATCATTGGCGCCGGAGCTTGCGGATGTTCTTTATTGTATGAATTGAGCCGATATAAAGTTAAAACTCTTTTGCTTGAAAAAGAAAATGACGTTTCCGTAGGGACGACAAAAGCCAATAGCGCTATTGTTCACGCGGGCTACGATCCCGAGCCGGGGACAAAAATGGCGGGATATAATGTTTATGGAAACGCTCTTATCGAACAACTTGCCGCCGATTTAGACATACCTTATAAAAAGATAGGTTCTTTGGTTGTGGGTTTTGACGAGACGGACCGTAAGTCGATAGAAAAACTTTTAGAGAAAGGAAATAAAAACGGAGTGCCCGGCTTAAAAATTTTAGAAAAAGAAGAATTGTTTTTGATGGAGCCAAATTTAAGTAAAGAAGCGATATGCGCTCTTTATGCTCCCAGCGCCGGCATAATCGCCCCGTGGGAATTGGCTCTTGCGCAAGCAGAATGCGCCGTTAAAGGCGGAGCAAAAATAGAGTTTAATGCCGAAGTTATATCTATTGAAAAAAAGAAAGACGGTTTTAAGGTTAAAACTAATAAAGGCGATTTTGAATCTAAATTTGTAGTAAATGCCGCGGGCGTAAATTCCGATATAGTCAGCCGGATGATAGAGCCTGAATTTTTTACAATCACTCCAAAAAGCGGAGAATATTTTTTGCTTGACACTACGGAAGACGGTATTGTCAACACTGTGGTTTTCCCGTGTCCGTCGGTTTTGGGAAAAGGAATTTTAGTTTCTCCGACAGTTCACGGAAATATTATTGTCGGTCCGGACAGTAAAATCAGCGATAAAGATTATTTAGGATGCACTGCTAAAGGATTGGCAAGCATAAGAGAAGGCGCTTTGAGGTTGATACCGTCGGTCAATTTGAGAGCCTCAATAAGAAATTTTTCAGGTGTTAGAGCGGACGCGGGTTTAGAAGATTTTATAGTCGGTCAATCGAAAACCGCCCCTGGATTTTTTAATATGGCGGGTATAAAATCTCCCGGACTCACTTCGGCTCCCGCAATAGCAAAAGATGTGGCTAAAATGCTAAATGAAGCCGGATTAGAATTTAAGCCAAATTCCAATTTTGTTTCAAAACGTAAAATAAAAAGATTCAAACATATGTCCGATGCGCAAAAGGCGCAAGCGATAAAAGAAAATCCAGCTTATGGCGCGATAGTATGCCGCTGTCAAACAATTACTGAGGGAGAAGTTATAGACGCTTTGAACAGACCTATTCCTCCCGTCTCACTCGACGGGATAAAACGCCGCTGCCTTACGGGAATGGGACGTTGTCAAGGGGGGTTTTGCGGACCGAAAGTTCAAAGTTTAATATCTCAAATGTCAAAAAGAAAACAAAAAGATATTCCTTTAGATAGAGAAGGTATGTATATCATAATAAGCGAAACAAAAAAGGGGGATCTATGAAAAACAACTATGACGTTATAGTAATAGGAGGAGGTCCCGCCGGTCTTGCGGCAGCTTTGTCGGCTTATCAAAACGGAGCAAAAGACGTTTTGCTTATTGAAAGAAATGAATCTTTAGGCGGGATTTTGAATCAATGCATACATAATGGATTTGGACTTCATTATTTTAAGGAAGAATTGACCGGTCCAGAATACGCTCAAAAATTTATAGACGAAGTTAAGAAAACTCCCGTGGAAATTTTATGCGGCACGATGGCGTTATCAATTTCAAAAGATAAAACGGTTTCCGCAATAAATCCAAAATACGGTTATATGCAAATTAAAGGAAAAGCCATAGTTCTTGCTATGGGTTGCCGCGAACGCACAAGAGGCGCGATAGGAATTCCCGGCACTCGCGCTTCGGGGATTTTTACGGCCGGCGCGGCTCAGCTTTATATGAATATAGAGGGCTTTAACGTTGGAAAAAGAGTTGTGATACTTGGGTCGGGAGATATCGGTTTGATTATGGCGCGCAGACTTACTCTCGAGGGCGCTAAAGTTTTAGGGGTTTATGAAGTTATGCCTTATTCGGGGGGACTTACAAGAAATATCGTCCAATGCTTAAATGATTATAATATTCCTTTGTATTTGTCTCACACTATCACCGACATACGCGGCCAGAAAAGAGTGGAACAAGTTGTGATACAAAAAGTTGATGAGAAAATGATTCCCATACCCGGAACGGAACAAATTATAGATTGCGATACAGTTTTGCTTTCAGTCGGTTTAATTCCGGAAAATGAACTTACAAGACAAGCTGAAATTGAGATAGACGCAAGGACAAACGGAGCGGCGGTTTTTGAAAATATGGAAACGTCGATCCCCGGCGTTTTTTCCTGCGGGAATGTTTGCCACGTTCACGATTTAGTTGATTTTGTGACGGGCGAAAGCATACACGCCGGAAAATCGGCCGCCGAATATGCGCAAAAAGGCGATGCGGTTTCTACAAAAACTTTTATAGTCAAAAACGGCGAAGGCGTGGGTTATACCGTTCCTCAAAAAATACGCGTCAATAATGTGGAAAAATCAGTTGAAATATTTTTTAGAACAAAAGCCATATATAAAGAATCGCAGATAGAAGTTAAAAGCGGAGACGTTTTGATAGCAAGTTTTAAGAGACAGCATTTAGCGCCCGGCGAAATGGAGAAAATAATTATTCCAAAAGCCCTTTTAGAAAAAGCGCAAAGTTCTGAAATTACCGTTTCAATTAACGGCGCAAAAATTGCCGCGGATGACAGCGCCACAAAAACCAGAGTTGAAAATCCCGACGGAACGGTGGATTTGATATGCATAGTTTGCCCAAACGGCTGCCATATTAACGTTGACCCTAAAAACGATTATAAAGTAACGGGCAATGCCTGCGACAGAGGCACAGTCTATGGCAAGAAAGAATTAACTTCTCCGACGAGAGTTATTACTTCGACTGCAATAATAAAAGGAGCGGAAATTTCGAGAGTGTCGGTGAAAACAAATAAAGATATTCCCAAATCCGAAATTTATAAAGCTATGAAAACTTTAGATAATTTGGAAATAAAAGCTCCCGTAAAAATAGGAGATGTCGCAGTTTCAAATATAGATAATTTGGGCGTTGATTTTGTAATAACAAAAGAATTAGATATTTAGCAGCAAAGACGACGGTTGCAAAAATTATGGAATTCTACAGAATAATCATTGCGTCTCCATAGCTGAAAAATCTATATTTTTCTTTGACTGCTTCTTTGTAAGCGGAAAGGATTTGTTTTCTTGAGGAAAAAGCGCTTGCCATCATCAGAGGCGTGGATTTTGGCAAGTGAAAATTTGTAATAAGACGATTGACGATATTGAATTTATAGCCGGGTCGTATAAAAATATCAGTCTTTCCCTCGAATTCTTTTATCTGAAAAAATCCGCCGTCCGTATATCCCGTTTTCTTTGCAGCGCTTTCCAAAGCTCTTGCCGAAGTAGTTCCAACGGCAGTTATTTTCTTTTTTTCTCTTATCGTTGAATTTATAATCTCAACATTTTTTTTATCTATCAAAAAACTCTCAGACATCATTTTGTGTTCATTTATATTTTCGCTCAATATAGGCTTAAAAGTTCCCCAGCCGACATATAAAGTTAAACAGGCTATTTTTACGCCTTTCTTGATTAAATTGTCTAATACAGTGGTAGTAAAATGAAGCCCTGCCGTCGGGGCGGCTATTGCTCCTCTCTCTTTTGCATAAATTGTTTGATAACGTTCTTTATCAAAATCAGACATTTCTGCGCCAAGTCCGTCCTTTCTATTTATATAAGGAGGCAGCGGCATAAGTCCGAATTTTTCCATAAACTCTAACACTTCGCTTTTATTAAATTCTAAAAGGACCTCTCCATTTTCATCTTGAGATTTAATTAAACATTCATAACCGTCTTTGAAAATAATTTTTTTTCCAATTTTTATGCGCGGTTTTATCAGCGCTTTATACTCTTTTGAATTCAATAAAGGATTTGTCAATAATATTTCAACTTTTCCTCCGGTTTCTTTTTTTCCAAAAATACGCGACGCGACAACCTTTGCATTATTTATAACTAAACAATCGCCTTCTGAAAAAAACTCATCGATATCGGAAAATTTTTTATGAGAAAATGTGTTTTTTTCTCTATCCAAAACAAAAAGACGCGAATCGCTTCTATTGCCGCACGGGCGCTGCGCTATAAGTTCTTTTGGAATTTCATAGTCATAATTTGAAAGCAATTCGTCTGTTTTATTCATTTGTATTTAACCTTTTCTATTTTTGTTCCGGGATAATAAAATTTTAAAATCCGCGTATATTTCATTCCTTTATCAGACATAGCTTTTGCTCCCCATTGCGACAACCCCACTCTGTGTCCCCAGCCGTTACCCTTAAAAATAAAAGAGCCGCCCGATTTTTTTACGCTTGTAATAAGCGTGCTTTTTATTCTGTTTGGATCAATAATTAATCTAAATTGTGCGGCTCCTATAGTCTTATTTCCTTTCGAATGTTTAATAAGAAAATTTTTTACGGAACCCGAGGGAGTTTTTCCTCTCATTTGTATTGAAGAAATTTTTCCAACCTTTAATTTATTTCTTATGAAACTTTCAGAAATTTCAGATTCCCAAGAATAATTGGGCTGCCCTTTTGAATAAGGATCTTTTACGCTTTTTAAGTATTTGGGACTTTCATTGCCGCCCCATACATATTTTGCCTCTTCCGTTATTCCTCCGCTGTTTGAAAAAAAGAATGTGTTTGCAAGTTTGCCCTCATGAGTTAAAACCTCGCCTTTTGTGAGTTTAACGGCTTCGTCGCTTACGGGCGTTTGAGCGTCCGCTCCGCCATAAACTTGACAATGGGTTCCGTCGCATAAATCAAAACCGTCTAAAGAATGTTTCCCTAAATTTGCTATCGCGTATGTTCTGCTTATAACGCTCTGAACTTTTAGAGCTTCTATCGGCCAGCCGGGAAGAGATTCTTTTGGAACGACTCCTTTTATATAATCTTCAATATCTAAAATATTTATTACGTTTACGCCTTTTCCATTTCTGTTTTTGATTATAAGAAAATAGCCGTGATAATTTTTTCCATTTATCGCAATATCGCCTTCGCTTTCTATTTTTACGGGGAAAGTCATAGAGTTTTTTCTATCGCTTAATTTGCCGGCTGAAAAAAGCATAGGGACGGAAACATTTTTTGAATATTTTATTTTTTTGTTTTGAGAATCGATTATGGAAAAGCCGCTTTTTGAGGAAATATTGAAATTTTTGACATTTACCAAAATTCCAATTCTGATATTGTCATTTACTTTTTCAAGCCCGTAAAGCGACGGCGAGATAAAAAGAAAAAGAGCAAATAAAATTATTTTTTTCTTCACTTTTTTTCTCCTCTATGAAATCTTTCAAAATAGGATTTTTCACAAGCGCAATATTTTTGTAAATAATATCCCTTTTCTCTCATTTCGTTTTTTCCCGCGTAAAAAAATTCTCTAAAATCACGGTAAAGAAATTCGACGGATAAATTTGACGCAAGCTCTGCGCAAATGTCTTTGATGATATTATGTTTTTGATAAGGACTTGAGAGAAGAGATGTTGAAAAAAAGTCAAAACCTTTGTTTTTTGCAAAAGCGGCGGCCTCTTTGAGTCTTAATTGATAACAGTTTGAGCATATTTCATTGCTTTGATTTTTCCACAATTGATAATCATATTCAAAATTATCTAATTGAAAAAATTCAACTCCAAGCTCTTGTGCATATCGTTTGGCGGAATCTTTTCTATTATTATATTCGTTGAGATTATAGATGTTTGGATTATTCCAGAAAAAAGAAATTTTGAAATCATCTTTTAAGGCTTTAAGCACCGATGCGCCGCAGGGCGCGCAGCAAATATGCAGTAATAATTTTTTCATTAAAAATTCTCTCCATATTAAATTTTACTTATAATAGCAAAATAATAAAATATATTGAGAATAATTTGTCAATTAAAAATAATGAGCGGTAAGAATTAAATCAAAACGAAATATTTATTTGCGCTTTTTATAGACCTTCACGCTCGCTTCTCATCTCGCCGCTTTCCATAGCAAGCAAATAATCAGCCCACTTTGCGCCCCAATCTCTTAACTCTGAAACGCTCAAAGGTGCGGGCGTTTTTGAAATTTCATGAGCGGCTATTTTTTTAGCAAGCTCAGTATAAATTTTTGCCTGATTGGAATTTGGAAATGCCTCTATCACCGTCTTTCCTTGCAATTCGCTTTGAGTAACAATTGTCGAGCGCGGAATATATTCTATTACGGAAGTGTCCGTTTTTTTTACAAAATCATTTATAATTTCTTTTGAGTATGGCATATTTATTGAATTGGCGATAACTCCGCCAAGCAATGCTCCGCCTGAATTTGAATATTTTTTTATTCCGCTAAACAAATTATTAGCCGCATATATTGCCATAAAATCCGACGATGAAACTGTGAAAACATGGTCTGCAATTCCCTCTCTTATCGGCACGGCAAAGCCCCCGCACACAACGTCTCCCAAAACGTCAAAAATTACAAAATCTAAATCTAAACTTTCAAAAATATTCTGCTGCTTAAAAAGTGAAACTGCCGTAGTAATCCCTCGTCCCGCGCATCCTACGCCCGGAGCGGGTCCGCCGGCTTCAACGCAAAAAATTCCGTTAAACCCTTTATGTATAACTTCATCCGCTTTAAGATTCATATTTTCTCTCAAAGAATCCAAAACGGTCGGAACATATTTTCCAAGTCTTAAAGTATTTGTTGAATCGCTTTTTGGATCGCAGCCAAATTGCATTACTTTATAACCAAGTTTTGATAAAGCGGCGCTGATATTTGACGTCGTCGTAGATTTGCCGATACCGCCTTTTCCATAAATCGCTATCTGTTTAATTTTTTTAGCCATAAAAGCTCCTTAAGATTTTCTCAAAATTTCCAAACAATCCTTTATCTCTCCCACATATTCTATAACTTTTATTCCTCTATTGATTGCCGATTGTTTAATCCATATCCCCATACGCGCCGTGATTATTATACCGCAATCGGAGAGCGTTTCGAAAATAGTTTCAACGGCGTTTTCATTATGTCCGCCGCCGCTGCATAAACGTTGAGCTTCTCTTGTTTGTAAAATACTAAAATTTCCGGTTTGAGGATCGAAATCGGCAATAGTCCATTTGAGGCATTTTCCAAAATGAATATCGACAAAATTACCATCGGAACTTGATATGGCTATTTTCATTTATATTTATTCCTTTTTGCAATTGCGCTATAAATTTTCATCCATGAGAAAAAGTCTCAAAAGATTCTTCATATAATTGATTTGCAAAATCATTTTTAGACGGTATGCCGCAAGCGTCCGCTCTGCAACGTTGGCAATGATAAAAAATTTCCAAATATTTTTCAGCCGATTTTTGAGCTAATAAAAGCTCTTGAGCGCTTGGCGCCGGCAGATTGTTAAATTCCCCTTGTGGTATTAAAGGAATGATATTATAAATATCCGCGCCGGCTTCTTTTATAGTTTTTGCAATTTCTTCTATATGAAAATCATTTACCGACGGTATTAAAACAGTATTTACTTTTACTTTTATCCCCGCAAGAGACGCTTGTCTTATTCCTTCAAGTTGATTTTTTATAAGTATCTCTCCCATCGGAATTCCTTTTATTATTTTTCCATTATAAAAAATATATGAAATAATTCTACTTAAAATTTCAGGATTAACGGCGTTTATTGTGACGCTTATAGTCAGCACTCCGAGGCGGACAAGATCTTTAATCTTAAAAGGCAGAAATAAACCGTTTGTGCTTAAACATTTTATTAAAAATGGAAATTCTCTATGGACAATTTCTAAAGCGTTGAGAGCGTCGTCTGTGGCCAAAGATTCGCCCGGTCCCGCTATTCCAACAACATTTATTTCTGGGCATAGACAAAGCGCTTTTTTGACAGTCTCAAAAACTTTTTCTTTTTCAAGAATCTTTGCGCTTACTCCCGGTCTTTTTTGAGTTTTATTAAAAGCTCTTATGCAAAATTTACATTGCATATTGCAAAGCGGACTTACGGGCAAGTGCAGTCTTCCGACAGTTTGATTTTGACAGCCTCCTTGAGTAAAACAAGGATGATTTATATTTATATTTTTGCTCATTTTATTTTACCAACGCTTTTCTATACATTCCGCTGTAATTTTCAAGAAAAATAAAAACTCTTTCAAAGCTTAATCCTATTATCCAATAAATTACGGCGGCCGCTAAATAGGCTTCCAAAAAAGCGTAATAATCCGCGCCTTCTATCAATGCGCCGTTTAATACGTCCACCGCGCCGATGACAAAAACTACAGACGAGTTTTTCATCAGTCCTATAAAATTATTTGTGAACACCGGCATCATAACGGGAATCATTTGAGGAATAACTATAGATTTCATTGTTTGGCTTTTTGTCATTCCTACGGAAAATCCGGCTTCGTATTGAGACCAATCGACTGAAATTAAGGCGCTTCTTATAGTCTCGGTAAGGCGCGGAATTAAATAAAGAGTTAGTCCAAAAAGCGCCACATATATTTTGTCAATGTCTCTTACCCTCCATCCAATTCCTATAAATTGCGCAAAGTCGTCAAACTTTAATAAAAAAATAAGATTTACAATTAAGAGGACGAGAATATTTGGAATGCCTCTAAAAATCGTCGTGTAAATCGTCAAAATTTTACTTAAATACGGCGTCTTAAAAACTCTCGCCACGGCTATAAAAAAACCTATTATGAGAGAAAAAAACATCGGGACAAAAACAAGTAATAACGTCGTGGGAATGTGTTTTAGTCCTTGAATAAAACATCTATATAAAAAATCAAATTGTATATCCACTAATAACCGCCTTTTATCAAAGAATAGGAATATTTTTTATTAAGATAAATAAAAAATCTTTCAAGACAAATGCTGATAATTATAAAAATAATGGCGACGTCAAGATAAGCTTCGATGACATGATAGGTGTTGACGCCTATTGCCGACGCTCTGCCCATCATATCTAAAACACCCATAAGAAAAGCCAAAGAAGTCCCTTGAAAAAGATTTATTATTTGAACGCTTAAACCCGGTATTGCAATTCTTCCGGCTTGGGGAATAATTATTCTAAAATAAGTTTGAATATTGCTAAGACCTATGGAATATGCCGCCTCAGTCTGCCCCGCCGGAACGGCTAAAATCGAAGAACGTATCAGCTCGGATAAAAAAGCCGCTTCATTTAAAATATATGCGATTAAAACAAAGATCAATTTATCCCATCTATTTATATCTATGCCGACAAGGCCGACAAGAAGCGGCAATCCGAAATAGACGACAAAAAGTTGAACAATAAGAGGGGTGCAGCGCATAAATGAAATATAAACAATGATTAGCTGCTCTAAAATTTTTATATGCCTAATTCTTATTATAGCTATGCCAAACCCTAAGAGGCCTCCTATAAAAAAAGCGCAGACGACAATCGAGAGTGTTACGGGAAGTCCGGCCAAAACATTTGGCATATTTTCAATCAATCTTTCAAATGAAAACAAATCGTTAAAATTCATAAATTAAATTCTAAACAAACTGACGGCAGTCCCCTATAAAAAAATCAAAGGCAGACTGCCGCACAGTTATATTAAATTATTATTTATTATCCGGAGGCGTATAATCTGCGCCAAGAATTTCTATTGACAATCTTTTCAATTCTCCAGAATCCTTTAATTGTCTCAAAGCTTTATCAACATCGTCTCTCAATTTTTTATCAGACTTATTAAAAATAAAATATGTGTCCGAAATTGAAACCGGTTTGTCATAAGCTAAGCTCAATTTATTGCCGTAAGTTTTATTCCAATCGTCTAAAACTCTTTTTACCTGTATAGTCGCATCGACTTGCCCGCTCGTTATAGAGGCTATTATGGCTTCGTTTTGGCCGCTTTGATAGTAAACTACTTTTATCGGATTATTAGGATGAGCGTCGTTATATTGTTTTATAACAAAAGCCGAATTTGATCCTTGGCTTACGGTAACAGTTTTGCCTTGCATATCGTCTAAAGATTTAATATCTTTGCGTCCTTTTTTTACGACCAGATATTTATTATAGACTGTAAAACCTTCATTTGAAAATAAATACTTCTCGCGTCTCTCTTCGTTTTCTTCAAATTGCTGCGACCCTATGTTTATTTTTTTGCTGCCTACGCTTACAAGAATATTCCTAAATTCTAAAGATTCAAAAACAAATTGATATTGAGGTAAAAGTTTGTTTACCGCCTTAAGAACTTCCACGTCATAACCTGCCGGCTGACCCTTATCGTCAATATAAGTATATGGCTTAAAGGCCGACCCAACTCCCACAATAATTTTTTTCGGCGCCGCCGCTTGAACGGCCGATGCCGATAAAATTCCTATTGTCGCTGCAAAAAACAAAAATACAAATATTTTCTTCATTTTTAATTCTCCTTAAATTTTTAATTTTTATTATAAATTGTCATACACGTCTTCTATCAATGTGAGGGATCCTTTATATCCCGCGATACATCGATTAAAAACCAATCTCTCAGTCATGGGAAAAGTAAGTTCTAAAAACTGTATTCCTTTTTCCATAGCAAATTCTATTTCATTTGCGCTTCCCAATAAGAGAGTAATATCATGTTTTTTTAATTCCTCAATTATATTGTAATAATCGCTTTCAAAAATAATTTTTGGCGGTTTTATATATTCCAGATTCTTTATTTCTTTTTCAATCTCGTCTTTATCCGATTGATGATATAAAGAGTCGGTGACTATGGAGACTACAGGAGTAAAACTATAATCGTTAGCCAAAAATTTGGTGAGACCTATTGTTGAATTTGCGTCTCCGACGACGGCAAATTTTTTCCAACTGAGTTTTCCAATTGCCTGCTCGTAAAAATAATAAACGTATTTTTCATTTTCCTCTATAACTTTTTCGACCAAATTTTTATCAATATTTAACGTTTTGCCTATTTTGCGTATAAAATTACTCGTGTCCGTAGCGCCTATCGGCGTTGAGGAAAAACGAATTGACGGGACATTGAATTTTTCTAAATATGTTTTTTGCGTGCCTTTCAAAAGCCACGGATTTACTATGATGTTTAGAGCGGCGGCTCCCGACTTTTCTATATTTTTAATACTCTGTCCATAACCAAAAAAAGAATTCACCTCTAAACCCAAAGCATTTAATATTCTTGTAAGCTCTTCAATATTTCCCTCCCAAAACGGTTCGTGATAAGGCATAATGCCGATAAGATTTACAAGATTTTTTTGTTTTATTTTGCTTTCCTTAACTATGTAATCTGTAAAAGCCTTAAAAGCCGCTTCATATCCTAAAAAAGAATCGCCTGCAAAACCCGGCGTTTCTATGGGATAAACCGGATAATTCTTTTTGCGAAAATCCTCGGCGATATTTTTTATATCGTCGCCTATAATTGCCGAAGTGCATCCGTTTAATATAAAGTATGCGTCGGCGTCTATTATGTCAAGGCAGCCCTGAATTTCATCGCGCAGCTTTTGTTCTCCTCCAAATACCACTTCTCTTTCAAGCATATTGGTAGAGGGGATGGAAACTCCCGATAAAAAATAAGGAATTTTCCCGCCGCTTTGTAAAACTTCTCCCGCCGTTATTTGCATGCAGCAACCCGGGCCGCTATGAAGAATAGGGCATAGACGTCCGACTGCGGCCAAGACGGCGTTTATTCCTCCTAAAACACAATTTCCTCTCGGACTTTCCAACATTTGCGGCATACTGTCTCCTTTTGTTAAATTTATTTTTAATTTAAGACTGAACTTTTTTTATATATTTGAAAGGATCTTCTTTATACCAACTCTCTTTATAAGGGAGCCTTGCGTATTTTGAAAGTTTTTTATTAAAGCCGGGATTTTCCATTTGATCGGCTATTTTATTTCCTAAATATAATATTCCGTCATAACCCATAGTTGGTCTTTTTCCTTCGAGAATATGCGTGGTGGGAATTCCCAATCTCGCCGACCAGTGAGGAACTCCTATAAAAAGATCGGGCTTTAAACGTTTGACGATATTTACTTGTTCAAAAGGCTGCATATTTGCAATATCGACGATAAAATCTCCATAAATTTTATTTAAATATTGAATGTCGTCTTGAGCGTCGCCGTCATAAACTGGAGTTTCAAGCCCGACAAGTTTCATTCCGAAATCCTCGATTAAAAGAGCGGCCGCAAAAGATCTTCCCGTTCCACCGCAGACAAAAACTCTTTTGCCTTCAAGTCTTGATTTTATTTTGTCTATTTCCGGTTGTATTCTTTTATGTTCTTGTTCGATAATTTTTAACGCTTCTTTTTCTTTCCCCACAATTTTTGCTATCCCTAAAAACCATGAATCCGTATTTCTTAAACCCACGGGCATTACTGTGTGCGAAAAAGGTATGTCGTATTTATCTTTTAATTCTTGCATAAATTCGTCGGCAAAAACTTTACAAATCGAAGTTGAAACTTGAGCGACCGTCATTTTTCTCATTTTTTCAAGAGAGCTAAAAAAAGGAACATAATTTGCCCGCAGACCTAAAAGCGAAAGCATTCTTTCCATTTCCAATTGATCTTTATAGCTCACCGTAGTCGGAGCAAATAAATTTACAAGTCCTTCCTCTTTGGGATTTTTTTCATCTTTTAGAATATACTTTGATATTGCTCTAAAAGCCGCGTCAAAACCGCTGGCGCAAATTTTTGACTTAAAACCCTCGCAATGAATTGGAACGATAATAGCTTCCATATCTTTTTGCATTTTTGCCGCTATGCCGTCGATATCGTCGGCGATTATTCCCGAAGCACAGGAAGCGAAAATAAAAATAACTTTTGGATTATAACGGTCTCTGGCCGCGAGTATAGACTGAACGAGTTTTTTCTCGCCGCCCATAATAATATCGTTTTGATCTAAATTTGAGACGATAATCCGCGGACTTCTATAAACCTTTTTACCTCTATGCGCCTGGCCGACTCTATATCTATCGACGGAAGTGACGCTGCATCCTATACAACCTTGCGGAGAGTGAATTATAAAAACAGAATCTTCTAAAGATAATAAAGAGCCTATGCTGTTGATTTCCTGACATTGCAATCCTTGGGCAAAAGTTCTGTCCATAGTTTCCATTTTTCTTTCTCTAAAACGGCATTCCATATCTTTACTTTTTCCGCAGCCGTCGGCATAAGTGTAAGGTCTCTGTTCTCTTATTTTGTATTCTTCAGCCATAAATCCTCCGTTATATTCCTTTATATATTGTATTCTATAGGTGAAATTCTGCTTAAAAATTGTTTTGTTCTTTCTTTTTTCGGCCGTAAAAAAATATCGTCCGGACTTCCTTCTTCCACTACAAATCCATCGTCCATAAAAACAACTTTATGTGCGACGCCTTGAGCAAAAGACATTTCATGTGTTACTATTATTATTGTCGTGTTATTTTGAGCCGACGCTATCTTTTTAATTATTCCAAGAGTCTCGCCGATAAGTTCCGGATCAAGGGCCGATGTCGGTTCGTCAAATAAAATAACATCCGGATTAAGAGCCAAAGCTCTTGCTATTGCCACTCTTTGCTGCTGTCCGCCTGATAATTGAGAGGGGAAACAATCGTATTTATCCGCAAGTCCCATTTCATCTAAATGATGTTTGGCAATTTCAGCAGCTTTTGATTTTGGAATTTTTCTTGCGACGACCAACCCTTCCATAACATTTCCAATCGCCGTTTTATTGTTAAACAAATTATAATTTTGGAAAACGAAAGCCGTCTTTTGTCTAATTTCAAAAATATCTTTTTTATGAACTTTTGTGAAATTAACGGTCTTATCCGATATGGTCAACTCTCCGCCGTCGGCGCGCTCTAAAAAATTTATGCATCTGAGTAAGGTGGTTTTTCCCGATCCGCTCGGACCTAAAATGACAATCACTTCTCCCGTTTGAACGGATAAGGAAACATCTTTCAAGACTTGTTTATTTCCAAAAGATTTTTTTATATTTTTAATTTCTAACATAAATGCCTTTCCTATTTTTTATAAAGTTTGAGGATATTTCATTTTTATTATTTTGTTTCACTCGTCTTAAAAATCGCTGGAACTAAACCAATTTCGGATTTAATTCATAGTAATAATATATGCTTTGTTGGAATAAATTCAATGATTACATATTAATCATATATGATTTGCTTTGACTTGTCAAGCGATATTATTAAATACTTTTTATGATTAGAAACCTAATTGCAGACTTGATATACAACTTTATATTAAACAATTAAGCATTTTAGTATAATCAAAATAAATGATATCATTGTTGCGTTTTACATAATCTTATAAAAAGGCGGATAGACTGCAGATTAAATTTCTGAGGTTGTGGGATAATAATATAAGTGTGAAAGTATATTATGTTCAATGTGTTTATAACATAGCTATTTACATTTGTAAAATAAAATGATATATGTTTATAAATTGTTTATAATAATAAGCAAAACTTTTTCAAATTTTATCACAGCGATAATAAGTTCTGTGATCGATTTGAACAAAATGGAGAAGAAAATGAAGACTTTTTACTTTACGGGGACTGGAAATTCTTTAAGTGTTGCAAAAAAAATAGGGGGGAATTTGTGTTCCATTCCCCAAATGATAAAAAATAAAGAGTTTTTTCATGAAGACGACGCTATTGGAATAGTTTTTCCCTGTTATGGATTTGATGTTCCAAATATAGTTCGGGAATTTTTGAGCAAAGCGACATTAAAAGCAAATTATTTTTTTGCAATAATGACTTATGGAAATATGTCGGGGGCGGGATTACAGAATCTTGAAAAGTTGGCAAAAGAAAAAAATATAAAATTTCACTATACAAATGAGATACTTATGATTGATAATTTTTTACCCGGGTTTGACATAAACGTCCAATTAAAAAACGAGCAAAAGAAAGATATAGATAGACAATTGATTGCGATAGTAAATGATATCAAATACAGAAAAGTTAATTTGGTAAAAAAGAAAGGAATTTTTACGAGAATGTTTTCGGCTATTGTCAGCAAAATGTTATCCATCACCGGTCTTGAAGATAAAAATTTCAGAGTCGATAAAAGTTGTATAAAATGCGGAAATTGCGCAAAAGTATGCCCGCGCGCAAATATAACTGTTGAAACTGAAAATCCCGTTTATCATCATAGATGTGAATATTGCATGGCTTGTATAAACGCTTGTCATCTCACAAGCATTCATATAAAAGGCGAAAAAAATGCAAAACGTTTTAGAAATAGAAATATAACTTTACAAGAGATTATAAATTCTAATAATTGTTTGTAATTTTATTTTGTTATTGGCGCTGCTGTTTTCAACCCGCAACCTGATATAGACATTGTCTAATTAGATAATGTCATCTATAATTAGTAAATTGCAATGGAACGGAAAAAGTTTTTTCTTTTAAATAAGTAATTACCGCCTGCAAATCGTCTTTTTTGGCTGATATTACTTTTACTTTTGAACCGTCGATTTGAGTTTGCACTTTAATCTTTGAATCTTTTATAAGTTTTACCAATTCCTTAGCTTTGTCGGCGGCAAGTCCTGAAATTATATCAGCATTTTGTCTGATATGTCCTTCAAAAGCTTTTTCAAGAGTTTTATAATTTAGAGCTTTTATAGATACTCCTCTTTTTGCAAGACGTCCCTCTAAAATATCTTTTAAGGATTTTAATTTGAATTCATCGTCCGCTATCAAAATAATTTTGTTTTCATTTTTATTTAGCTCGATGGACGATTTGCTTCCCTTAAAATCAAATCTTGTGGCAAGCTCTTTCTGAGCTTGATTTATCGCATTTTCAATTTCCATCATATTTACTTCAGAAACAATATCAAAAGAAAATTTGTCAGCCATTTTTTTCTCCTTATAAATAATTTGAATTAAATTTCTCTCTGGGTTTTTTATAAAATAATTCTGCTAATTTTTACTTCTGCTCATATTTTAGCGTTTTTGTAGTCATATCCGTGATAAACGAATCGCCGAAATATTGTATCGGTCCGGGAAATAAATAACACTCCTCAATAGCCCATTTGTCCTTAACTTTTTGAAATTGCTTAAAAGGTTTGCCGTTTAAGTCAACCAAAGTTTTTTGTATGACGGGTCTATTATGTCCTTTCCTTCTCTCAATATTCATCATCATTGTGATAGGTACGCCGCCGCATATCCATTGTTTGGGAGGTTTAACTAAATTTCTTATCGACGAAATATAACTTGTCAAACCGTTAAGCGCCAATATCGCCGCATTATATCCTAAAGTATAAGTGTAATTGGCGTCAAAATTGGTCGGAATACCGCAGCGTCCTTCATATCCGAAAAAATGCGTAATAGCCGCAAATTTATCATCATATAAATTTTCTTTTTTTAATTGAGCTAATTTTTTATGAGTCATTTCGATTAAGAGTTTTTCCGTTTCAATTTGCGAGACTAAAACGTTTCCGTGCGGATCTCTGTCCAATAGAAGTTGAGAGGCTATTTGAGAGGGAATACTTTTTAACAAATTGGACAAATTGGACGGAAGTTTTTCGTATAAGAAATTTTTCTTTTGCTCTATGGAAAAATCATTTGGAAAATTTGCGCTTGCAAGAGCGTCGTTTAGAGCCGATATAAGCTCTTTTATTTCGGGAATAAATTCAATCAATCCCTCGGGCACTAAAACGATTCCATATTTTTTTCCCTCTTTACTTCTGCGGACTATAATGTCTGCTATGCTGTCAACAACTTGGGCAAGGGTCATTTTTTTTGCGGATATTTCCTCGCCTATTAAAACTATATTTGGCTGAGTCTTAAAGCCGACTTCAAGCGTTATGTGAGAAGCGCTTCTGCCCATCAGTCTTATGAAATGCCAATATTTTCTCGAAGAATAAGCGTCGCGGCAAATATTACCCGCAAGCTCAGCGTAAATTTTTGTAGCCGTGTCAAAACCAAAAGAAGTTTCGATATATTTATTTTTCAAATCTCCGTCTATTGTTTTTGGAACGCCGATAACATTGCAATCAATATTATTAGCCCGCATAAATTCCGCTAAAAAAGCGGCGTTTGTATTTGAATCGTCTCCGCCTATGATTACCAATGCGTTAAGTTTATTTTCTATTAAATTGTTTTTTACTTTCTCAAACTGTTCCGGGGTTTCTATTTTTGTTCTGCCTGATTGAATAAAATCAAATCCGCCCGTATTTCTATAATCATGTAATGTTTTTTCGGTTATAACTTTGTATTTATTTTCAAGTATTCCAGAAGGTCCTCCCGAAAAACCTATTAAAGAATTTTTCGCATTAGCTTTTTTTAGACAATCAAAAATACCAGCTATAACATTATGTCCTCCCGGTGCTTGTCCGCCCGAGAGAACCACGCCGACTTTTAATTGCTTCTTTTTAATTTCTAAATTTTTTCCTTTGACAAGCTCGACTAAAGGAAGTCCGTAAGTATTTGGAAAAATCGCTTTGAGCTCTTCTTGATTTGATATGGAATTTGTCGCGGAACCTCTTTTTATTTTAATATTAGCAGGATCGGATTTTAAGGTGTCGGGCAATTGCGGTTTGAACTTACGTCTTTCAATTTGAATTTCTGAACATTGAATTCTTGACATTTTACTCCTCCAATCTTTTTTTGCGTTATCTAAATTATCTTGTAAGGCTGCGCTATTATAGCATAAGATAATAAAGAGCTTAATTTATAAAATGCTGCAAAATCAATAAATATAAAATAGATTCTTTTATTTTCTAATAGTGCTTAACATATAAGCGCCCAGAATTAAAAATATAAAGTTAGGCATCCAAGCCGCTAAGAAAGGCGTGATAATATAATTTTGCCCCATAGACTGCGTTATTGCCTGAACGCCCCAATAGACAAAAGTCATAGCCAGAGCGAGAGTAAAACTAATTATTTTACCGAATTGATTATTCATTCCAAAAGCAAAAGGTATGCCTATCATCATCACTATTAAATGACAAAAAATCGTCGCATATCTTATGTTTAAGACTATGCGGGCTTTTATGGCGTCATAGCCGAATAATCTTAATTGATTTATATATTTTTTAAATTCTTTTGTCGTCATAGTTTCAAAATGAACGTCTTTAATCGCAAGATCGTCGGGAGATAAACTAATTGCGGAATTATATTCGCTAAATACTTCTTCAGTCCAAGCATTGTCTATAAAATCTCTTTCGATGCCGTTTTCAAGAATCCAAAAATTATCTTTCCATTGGGCTTTTTCCGCAATAACAAGTTTTTTTATATGGAAATTATCGTCATAATATTCAATGACAATGTCCTCCATAATTCTTTCTTCAGTGTTTAGATATTGAGCGGTCAGTCTTATATTATTGTCTAAAGACACGACTAAATCCTCAAATTCAGTTATTACCGTCATTGGTTTTTTTTCTATCTTTTCTCTTTGAATAATTTCATTTAGATAGACGGTTTTAGGAACTATAAATTCTCTTGCCGCCAAATCTGCCGCTCCTATAAAAAAACCTATGATAAGAAACATCGTTATAATTTTCCATAAATTTATTCCCGCGGCTTTTATAGCCGTTATCTCATTTTTTTTCGCCAAATCCCCGAGAGAAAAAAGCAGAGCCAACAATGTGGCTATGGGAAGAACTTGTATCGTCCACCAAGGAAGTTTTGTGAGCAAATGAGCTATGATAAGTCCAAAAGACGCATCGTATTCAATATAAAAAGCTATTTGTCTAAAGAGCTCTGAAATAAGAACGACAACGCCGAAAGCCAGCGCCGTGACTATAAAAATTTTTAAGAATTTCTTTGATATATACAAATAGATAATTTTCATTTCTTTATCATCTTCGTAAACAAAAATATTCCGCATAAAGTCATAAAAACATTTGGAAACCATAAAATAATTCCGGCATAGTTATAATTCTTTTCAGACGAATTCATAGCTATGACAAGAAGCATATAATACACGACAATCAGCCCTATGCTCAAACCAAAGCCTATGGCTTTTCCGCCTTTGCCGGCCATTATTCCGATAGGCATTGCCGTAAGAACAAACGCTATCGGAGCAGTTGCAAATAACAGCCTTACCCAAAATTCTATCACGTAAGGCGAATAAGGTTCTTTTTCTTTTTTAAGTTCTTTAATTTTTTCTAATAATTTGAAAGAGTTTATTTCTTGCGGCGTTATCACGGCTTGTTCAATTTGATCCGTAAGCGACATAAAAAATTTATAAGAATTAAACGTCATATGAATCATATTGTGTAAGTCTTCTGAATTTGCTTTTTGCCAAAATCCGGCATATAAAGTTATCAAAGCTCCCGTCGTATAAACTTGAACGGTTGCCGACGAAGCTGAAATACGCCATGATATGTCTCCATTGTTTAACGTGAGATTTTTTTTGCTTTCTTTTGCCTGCGCTTTTTCATTTTGAGTTTTACTTCCGGCTTCTTCTTTTATTGATTCCGTATCATTGACAGCAACTCCGGCAGACAGCGCGGCAGAGGTTTTGCTTTCGGACTCTTCTTTTATTTGTTCCGTGTTTTCATTGTTTTTACTATTAGTCTCGGCTTCTTGTTTTACAAACTTTTCATTTTCTTCGTCTTTATTTTCAGTATTGAATTTATAAATACTCACGCCTTCAAGGATATTATTTTTTCTATCCACTTTGTTGATATAAAAAGTGTGATCGTTTAGACGTATGATTGTTTTCTCAGGAAAAGTAACAAACGGGCGCTGCGTTATTATTTCTTGAAAAATATTTTTTACCCGGCTTTGCATAAAAGGCGAGATAAAAGAATTAAAAAATATAAGCAGAAAAGAAATTATACAGACTGGAATTATCACCGGCAATGTCAAAGTTTTATAATCCATAGAATTTGCTTTCATAGCCGTGATTTCATTGTCCTCTGAAAGTCTGCCGTATGCAAGTAAAACTGCAAAAAGTATTGACATTGGAATTGCAAAAGGCAGAATGTTTGGATAGATGAAAGCAAAAAGTTTTATTATGCTAAATAAAGAAACTCCTTTTGATAAAAACAGACTTGCCAAATCAAAAATTCTGTCTAAAAGAAGCAGCAGCGAAAATACGGCTATTCCAAAAAAGAAAGAAGCTATAAATTCTTTTAATATATATATGTGTATTATTTTGATGTTTGCGCGTATGTTTTTTATCATTATTTTGTCCCGGTATTTTTTAAGATAAAATCGGACACGGCGCTCATCGATAAGAAATGTTTGATGAGTCTTTTATGTCCGTCCATTTCCTCTGAAGAAATAATTTTGTCTTTTGCTTTTTTATCCCAAAGATAAAAAGAAACCCTCTCTCCTCCAAATTCATATTCGACAATATAATTTTTATCCATGCTTATATCTATATGAACGGCAATATTGTTTTGCGCTTCTTTTGAAAATAGATTTTTTCCCATAGCCCAATATTTTACATTGGATAAAGATATTGAATAAAGCGTTGGCATAATATCTAAATGAGAGCCGAAAACTTTTGCGTCAAACTTTGCCGGCTTTAATTTTTTTGGAATATATAAATAAAAAGGCACTCTTATTGAATCAAAAAGTTCGTCGGCGGAATAGGAGTAAATATTTTTGAAATTATGATCTCCCGTCACAGCTATTATGACATTCTCTCCGTATTTTGATTTTTTAATTTTTTCTATAAATTGCCCGAGTGCCCGCGCTGAATATTGATAAGATAGAAATCTCTTATCGGCTAAATCTCGTCCGACTATTTTTTCATTTAAGTTTTTGGGAATTTCTAAAGGAAGCGCTTTATATTCTTTAGGAAGAGTATAGGGCGGATGATTTGTAGTCGTTAAAATGTAAATAAATTTTTGTTTGTCGTCCGAGTCTAAAATTTCATAAACAAAATCAAAAAGATATTCGTCAAAAACTCCCCATTCGTTTCCGGGATAATTTTTATTTTTCATTCCGTCCTCTCCTATTATTCTGTCAAAACCAAGATTGGCCATAAAAGTGCTGACATTTCTCCATGCTGAATTTCCTCCGTAGATAAAAAAAGTTTCATAACCTTTTTGCTTAAAAGGAACGGGACCTGAAAATTTATATTTTTTATAGACATAAGGAGATAAAGATAAGAAAATAGATCCAGGCCGTCTTGCGATATTTGATATGACGGCTTCCATACTTCCAACCGTAGTGTGATATGAGGGGATAAAGTTATAGAAAACTATATCCTCGCTAAAATGTTTTTTGAGCTCGCCTAAAATATTGAAACTTTCGCTGTTGTATTTCATTAAATCAGTTCCCAAGCTTTCCATCACTATAAAAATAATAGTCGGTTTTAATTCCTCAGCTTCCTTATTATAAGGCAGCAAAACCATTAAAGAGTCTTCGGGGTTTTTTTCGGGAATATTTTTTATATTTGTTTCCAAGTAATCCGCAAAGGCTTGTCTTATATTATTTTCATATCCGCTTAAAGCGATATAATCGGGATCTTTTTTATCTCTTTGATGAGATTCTATAGCGGCTTGTAATGTAAATATTCCGTTGGCGGACACTGCGTTTATAAATCTATTTTGCGAGACTCCGGCGTTTACCGACAGAGGAAAATCTCCCGTCGTTCCTCTCATCATTAAAAACGTAAGAAAAGCAAGAATTAAAGATATGAAAATTCGGACAAAAATATTTTTTGGCAGAGGATTTATTTCTTTTAATTTCAAAATTGTTTTTGATAACTTAAATATAAAAAAAACAAAAAAAGCAAAACCCGCGAGTATTAAAAAAACATTATAATTTTTATAAATCGTGCTTATCAGAGCGCTTGTGTCGTCTTCAAAGAAACCAAATATTAAAACATTTATATGATCCTGAAAATAAGAGTAGAAACCAAAATCTATTGCAAGAATTATAAAAAGAATAGATATTGAAAAAGTGTAATACCATTTTAATCCCGCAAAGAAAGGTCTAAAAAAAGCGCTTTTTCCAATTATCGTTAAGACGATGAAAATAAGTATCGCTATGGAATTTGTGGAAGCGATGACTGATAAATCAAAACGAAAACCCATTAAAAAAGCCGCCGCTATGTCGCCGCCAAGCCCTGAAAAATTATCTCCTTGTCCATAATACAAGAAAAAAACAAGCCGCCAAAGAGACATTAAAAGTAAAAATATTAAATTTAAGCCGCCAATTTTTAACAAAGCATTTTTAAGAAATATCATTTGCTCACCCCGCTTATATTTCATTTATCCCCGGAATATTTTTGCTTTTTACCAAAGAAATAAATTCTTCTATTTTCATTGTCCCCAAATCTTTATTGCCTCTTGCTCTGACGGCAACCGATCCGCTTTCCTTTTCTTTATTTCCAACCACGGCTATATAAGGAATTTTCTGCATTGCATTTTCTCTTATTTTGTGTCCGATTTTTTCATTTCTGCCGTCGAGAGACGTTCTTATTCCATTATCATTAAAAGTTTTAAGCAAGCTCTTGCAATAATCAATTTGCTCTTCGTTTATATTGGCGATGACAATTTGAACGGGCGAAATCCATAAAGGAAGCGCACCCACATAATGCTCGATTAAAACTCCTAAAAATCTCTCCATAGAACCAAAAAGCGCGCGATGAATCATATAAGGCCTGACTTTTTTTCCCGCCGAATCCACATAGGAAATATCAAATCTTGCAGGCAGATTAAAATCAAATTGAATCGTGGAACATTGCCAAGCTCTGCCTATGGAATCCTTAATTTTTATGTCAATTTTTGGTCCGTAAAAAGCCCCTCCGCCTTCGTCAACTTGATATTTATATCCTGTTTTTTCGAGAGTTTTTTTAAGAGATTCTTCGGCTCTTTGCCAATCCGAATCCTCGCCCACATATTTATTCGGCGGCTTTGTGGCAAGATAAATTTCATATTCATAAAAACCAAAAGTTTGAAGCAAACTTACGGCCATATTAAAAACATTAAGTATCTCTTGTTCAAGCATATCGGGAGCAACTATCACATGCCCGTCGTCTTGAGTAAATCCCCTGACTCTCAAAAGTCCGTGGAGAACTCCGGATTTTTCAAATCTATAAACTGTGCCAAGCTCGGCATATTTTATGGGCAGCTCTTTATATGAATGTAATTTTGTTTTGTAAATCATTAAATGACCGGGGCAATTCATAGGTTTTACGCGATAAGGTTTTCCTTCCACTTCCATAGGCGCATACATATTTTCATTAAAAGTTTGCAGATGACCGCTGATGGAATAAAGTTCTTCGCTCGCTATATGAGGCGTTTGAAGAAAATCATAACCATTTTCTAAATGTAATTTTTTCCAATAATTTTCAATAATGTTACGGATAAGCGCGCCTTTAGGATGCCATAAAATAAGTCCCGCGCCAACTTCGTCATGGATACTAAACAGATCCAAATCTTTTCCTAATTTTCTGTGATCGCGTTTTTTTGCCTCTTCAATTTTTTGCAAATATTTATCCAAATCCTCTTTTGTAAAAAATGCCGTCCCATAAATCCTTTGCAATTGTTCTCTTGAAGAATCTCCTCTCCAGTAAGCTCCCGCCACAGATAATAATTTGAAATATTTAACCTCGCCGGTTGACTTTATATGAGGCCCTTTGCACAAATCGCTAAAATTTCCGCATTGATAAATATTAACCGTATCTCCGTCGATACCTTCGGCTATTTCGGCTTTGAATTTTTCATTTTTTTTCTTAAATTCATCTATCGCTTTTTCTTTAGATATTTCCAAATGCTTAAAAGGATAATCGGCTTTTATTATTTCTCTCATTTTATTTTCTATTTTTGATAAATCCTCGACGCTAAAAGGCGTGGGTCTGTCAAAATCATAATAAAATCCGTCCTCAATCGAGGGGCCTATCGCAACTTTTGTTTCTGGAAACAATTCCGTCACCGCCGCAGCCAAAATATGCGACGTTGAATGTCTTAATACGTTTAGTGCCTGCTTGTCTTCCATAGTTTTACCCACCTTGAATTTAATTTTATTTGAATTTTTATTTTAATAATAAAAACGCCGCCGCCGCATTCGTCCGATTAAAGTTGATTATAGCACAAAATACTATATACAAAAAGCATAGATAGACAAAAAAAGAGTATAATAGTGCTATGCTTAATACTAATATAAACAATCAAGTGGCAAAAATTATTGAGGATATTGCGCAAAACGGCGATAAAGCCGTTTTGAAATACGTTAAGAAATTTGACGGGATTGATCTGTCTGAAACAGGTTATAAAATATCTCCTGAAATAATAAAAAATGCAAAAAGAAATATTCATAGAAAAATAAAAGAAGCGATGAGAGCCTCTTTTAATAATGTGTCGGCTTATCACAAACAAGAGTATAAGCAGATAAAAAAAAGTTGGTTTATGACAAAAAAAGGATTAAAAACGGGACAGTTTTATACCCCTGTGGAATCTGTGGGAATCTATGTTCCGGGCGGGAGATTTTCATATCCTTCGACGGTCATTATGACTGCCGTTGCCGCAAAATGCGCGGGTGTAAAAAATTTGTCAATATGCACTCCGCCAAAAAAAATAAACGATGCCGTGCTTTTTGCCTGCGATATGTGCGGTATAAAAAATATTTATGCCGTTGGCGGAGCCGCCGCCATAGCGGCTTTAGCTTATGGAACTCAGACAATAAAAAAAACGGATATGATAGTAGGTCCGGGAAATATCTATGTCAACGAAGCTAAAAGGCAGGTCTTTGGAAAAGTTGGAATAGATTCTCTTGCTGGTCCAAGCGAAGTGGCGATAATTGCCGATAAAGACGCGCCCGCTAATTTTATTATTTCCGATATTATGGCTCAAGCAGAGCATGATCCTATGGCAAAAGCGTATTTATTATGCGAAAGCGCAAAAAAAATTGACGAGATAAAAAAAGCGATTCCCGAAATAGCGCTTAAACAAATAATATTTCAAAAATGTTCTATAAAGGAAGCGATTAAAAAATCAAATGAAATCGCGCCAGAACATTTAGAATTGCTTGTGAAAAATCCGTCGATATTTTTGCGCGATATAAAAAACGCCGGAGCTGTTTTTGCAGGGTATCAAACTCCCACGGCCGCAGGGGATTATTGGGCTGGTCCGTCGCATGTTTTACCGACGGGGGGAACGGCAAAATTTTCAAGCGGTCTTTCCGTTATGACTTTCTTAAAGAGAAGCAGTTATGCGCAAATCATTAAAAAAAATAAAAAGGATTATGAGCAAATAGCAAATTTTGCAGAAAGCGAAGGTCTGTTATGGCATAAAAAATCAGCAGTAGAAAGAGAGTGAAAAAATAATATATGTTTTGCGAGAGTTCGCGGAACTATCTTAAAAAAGGAGTTTATAATGAAAAAATTAAACGATGTTGTAAGTGAAATAAAAGATGAGGCAAAGAAATTTAAGGATAAACATCAGAAAGAAATTGATGACTTGAGCGATTTGGCTAAAGGCACTGTGGAAGGCGCAAAAAAATTTAAAGAAGAGCACAAAGAAGATTTTTCAGCTATCGGAAATGCCGCAAAAAATATTGGAAAAGATCTTTTTAGTAAAGTGAAAGATAAAATCGCCGGCGATAAAAAAGAAGATAAAAAAGAAAATGACGAAAAGTAAAAAAGGAGATAAGAGATGTTTCACTTGGCGTATGGCGCAAATCTTAACACTAAACAGTTTATCCGTCGTTGTAAAGAAGCGAAAAAAATAGGCAAAACTTATCTGAAAGATTATAGATTATTATTTCGCGCTTGTGGAAATGGAAATCCATATTTAACTGTGGAAAAATGTTTGGGCAAAATTGTTCCAATAGGCATTTGGAGCATTACAAAAGAGGATGAAATAGAGCTGGATTCTTATGAAGGCGTTCAAGAAAATCGTTACCGAAAAGAAATGATTAGATTAAGTTACGACGGAGCGGAGATAGAAGGTATGATCTATATAATGAACAATACCAAGCCGACGCCTCTGCCTGATAATTATGAATATTATACAGAAGTAGAAGAAGGTTATGAAGAATTTGGCTTTGACAAAAAATATTTAATAGAGGCTAAAGAAGAAGTTTCAAGCTGCCAATAAATTGGAATGCGGGCGAGATATTAGACCTGTGCAGTCCGTAATCTAATGATGACTTCTTGTCGTTTTTTGATAAAAAGTGCCATAGGTTATGAAACTACACTTATTTGACAATGTGAATGATAAAAATATATTATTATTCTATTGTTTTTGCTTTTCTAAATTTTATAAAATTATTGATTTTCCGAAATTTTTCAACAAACAAAGATTTATTTTTGCCGATGTAGCTCAGTTGGTAGAGCAGCTGCTTCGTAAGCAGCGGGTCGGAGGTTCAAGTCCTCTCATCGGCTATTCATATACTTTTGACACTATGAGTGAATCCTTTGCTTGTCTTTCATTCCTATGCTGCTTTACACTTATTAATATTGTTTCTGTTGTCCAATACCCCGTCGCATCCAAAACTTCCTGCCAATCTTTCCCTTCATCCATCATAGTCTTTGCCACCACTTCCAATTTCGTGTCTTCTTCCCTTGTGCTTATATTCGCCCTATAAAGCAAATCGTTTATTTGCCTCACATAACTGTAAGGCATATTAAATTCTTTTTGCCTCAAAAATTTTCTATACCGTCTCAAAACCTTTTCCAAATTCTCGCGGTTTCTCAACGCCCGCTAATCATATACTTTTGATGTCGTGAGTGAAACACTCTTTTTTCACTCTCTGTCGTCGGTAAAATGTTAAAAATAGCTTTGCAAAGTTTGCAGTGTTTTTGCAAGCTCTTAAAGTCTTTTGATAACAAAATGATAACAAAAAACTTATCATAAGTTGACTCGATTTTTACCGCCCCATTACCTCATTAGCCATTCTCGCCTGTTGTGTCATTTGTTTTCCAATTGTCCGCACTACTTCCTCTTTTTTCCATTTTGGAATTTCTGACTTTTCTATCGCCTTTATTGCCGCCGATTGTGCCGTTATTGTTTTATAAAAACCTCTCGCCGCTTCATAATTATTTAATTGTTTTGAGTGTTTTCTTATGTAGTCGTTTATGTCATTATCTGCTCTTTCGGCTTTCCTCTTAAACTCTGCGTGAACTTCTGAATACTTTTTATATTTATTCCAAAACTCCCCAACCGATCTTGAATTAAACCCCACCGGATCACGTTCCATTACAGCACTTAATATTGGCTCTTGTTTTGTTCCTCCGCTCAAAGACGCCAAATCAGCGCCCCCTGTTCCTAAAAATCCTCTGATCGCATTATCCCATTTAGCAGGCGACGTATTTGTGTTTTTACCAATCCATTTTGCAATATTTGAGGTGTTCGCATTATATCTTTCACTTGCCGGCAATTTGTCCAAATACGGCGAATATAAATTCCTTTCCATAAAAAAACTATAATTTGACATATTTTCTATTGGCACTTTTACTATCGGCGGGATCACAAATCCAACGTCTTGTATTGGTGACACGCTCGCTATCACGCCCATTAAAATTTCCCACAGCTCCTCTCTTGCACTTTTATCATTTATTCCCTGCGCTCTTTTATAGACGCTTTCTATTATTCTTTCCGGAACGCTTCCAAAAATAAATCCTAAAGAAAACGGTTTTGGTATTTTTATCCATTTCCCTTTTGTCTTAAAAAACCAATAAATATTTCTCTCGTATTCCGGTATTTCCAAGAATTCATCCCTATCGTCGTCGTCTGCATAACACAAATACCAAACTTCCATTATCATAGACGGCAACGTCAACGCCAATAACCCTTTCATCGTAAATCCTAATTTGTTTCCCTTGAACGCACGCCACATCGTGTCGACGCCTTGTATCCCGGCATTCAAGAATGGCACTATCTGATTAGCGTATTTTATAGCCGTCCCCATCCTTGCAAAATCAAGCGTTGCTTCCCTCGCCTCAAATCCCGCTTGTGCGTCCGTCAATCCCTTTTCTTTTGCCGCCTTAAATACGCCTATCCTTGTCATTTGTTCCATTGTCTCATTCAACTTTTCCAAATTTCCAAGCGTATATTCCCATACTGTTTTCCACTTCTCTTGTTTCCATCCGCCTACATTAAACAAACTCTTTGCAAACTTTAGCAAACTTGCGTCCGACATATCCATAAAAGAGCCAAAGCTCCCGCCACTTTCTAAAAACTTTTTATAATACTCGTCTTTTGTCAAAAGCGATTTTAATCCTTTCAGCGAGTGATATATCGGTGTAAATCCATTCTTTGCCTGCATAAATGCAACCAAACTGTCCCTTACAGGATTTCTTACAAGGAATCTCAATGAGAACGTCGTCGCTCCGCTTCTCAACAGTCTTGTCGGTATAGTCAGCAATTTCCACACCCGCCCAAGCTCCGGTATTTGTCTTAATCCCGCCGCTATCGGATCGCTTACTTCTATAAACTTTAATTTTCCATTATCATAATAATGAAACACCGTTATTTTATTTCTCTGCTCCGCCCGTTTTTTTAAGTATAAATCAAAACTCTCATTTGCTATTTCTTGCGGCGTCAACTTTGACGCTTTCTCGCTTGCCCCGTCTCGCTCGTAAAAGAAATTTTTCTTGTTTATCTCATCAGGAAAATCTTTTGACAGCCCCGCTATCTCTCGCTTTATGTCATTCTGCACGGCAAACTCTATTATTCTTGCCGTGTTTTTTATTATGCTTTGGAATGCATTCTTTTCAAGCAAGTCGCTCGGGTCTATAGCATAAAGCGATTTACTTTCTAAATTTTGTCCCTGCGCTTTTTCTATATCATTAAACACTCTTTGCAACGGTATATAATGCGGATTCAGTTTTAATATAGTATCAAATCGTTCTTGACTCAATACCCCGCTGTCAACATAATTACTCAACACCCTTTTTTGAAATCCAAATAGCCGCTCCGCTATCGCTTCAAATTTATCCAAATCTTTATATTTTTTAGTCAGTTTAGACAATGTCTTTTTTGCCGCATTTATTTTGTTTTCTGTGGCTTTTCCTCGTCTCTCTAAATCATTGACGTATCTCTGTGATATAAGATAATCATTCAAGTCGTTAAATGCTCTTTCCGCGCCTATTCCGTCCTTTTTAAGTTCTTTTATAGCGTCGTCTATTATAGGCTTTAATCCCTCGCCGGTTATCTCTATATTCCCTTTAGCGTTTAACTTAAATGTATTAAAGTATAAAGCCGCCTTTACTCTGCCGGCATTCCCGCCTTGCAACCGGGACTTTAGCCCGAGTATATTATCCTCAAACCCTTTTATACTTTTTGCCTGTTCAGAAAGATTCTCTATTCCTTGTTTTGCATTTCTAAAATTTACATCAAAAAAAGTTTTTATTTTTTTTGCCGAGTTCAACGAATTGTCAATATTGCCAAAATCGTCAAACTCGTCAAATTTATCTATAGATGATTTCAATGCGTTGTCGGCATTATCAAGATCGTCGTCCATCAACGACGTTTGCCGCCCACTCAACTTCTTTTCAACTTTATCGCTTTTTTCTATTTTATATTTTGGCCGGTTTTTGGGGTTTGGCTTTGTGTTTTTTGGGTTTGATTTTTCTTGCGAAAGTCGGGAAGTGGTTCTATGTCGGCGAATTGCTTCTCGGAGTGCTCGCTGCAAAGACGACTGCTCTCCCTCAATTCCTCTATTTCTTTTGATGTCAATTGCCTGACGTCTGAATGCTCTAAGTTCTCTGTTTGTGAGGTATTTTTCCTGTCCGTCATAATAGCCTATCTCCTTTAACAAATTTCTTAAACTTATCCCAAATTCTACTTTAAGTTGCTTGTCAAAGTCAACTACTTCTTTCGGGTTTGGTGTAAGCTGCGAGCTAAACATTCCTCCTGCCAACGTTACAACGCCTACCACTTCCCCGCCATTGCTTTCTATATAATATCTCAACGCAGAAAGCGTCGTTCCCATTGCGGCTAAATCATCGGTTAATATATACTTTCCGCCCTTTACCACTTTGCCGGCAAAGATTGGCATTCTGTCTATTCTCTCTTTTTCGCCCTGTCCCGTTCTGCCTACTTTATTTGTTTGAACTATTTCTTTATCAGCGGTAATTCCGTTATTTTTTCCTCTTTTTGCTATATAATCAGCAAACTTTCTCGGAATATAATTTCTTCCTTTTGCTTCCTCTGCGTGCACACCCAAAACTATCGCACCCGGATTGCTCCTTATCAAGTCGTCAACTTTTTCTTGCCGCGCCGGATTGCTCATCAGGTTTCTTATCAATTGTCCCGCCGCTTTCATATTCCCGGCCTTTCCGTCATCATAACCAGCCGTGTTTTTCAGCGTGTCCGCATTGGTTATAAGCGTTATGTTTTTTAGCCTATCGGGGTTTCTTACTTCCTTTTCCGTCAACGGTTTGGAAATATCCTCCTCTATCTTATACCTTATATCTTTATTCCTCTTATCAAAAGTCCCTCTGTTCTCAACGCTTTTTATTTGTTCGCTTTCAAAAGGTATCACGACTTTATGCTCTGGATTGTCATTATATTTCCCGCCCTTGTCTATTATCCCGTCATACCCGTTTGCTTTTAACACGTCCGACACCCAATCGGGAATACTCGTCCACGCATATGTCGTCCCGTTATTTATGTCCTCTTTTAATTTCGTTATCCATCGTTTCGGATCAGCGCTGTTTTTATCCCAATGATCAACACCCTCTTTATACTCCGGCTTCGGCGCTTTCTTTGCCGCTTGCTCCAATTGTTTTACTATTTCTTTTGGTATGTTTTCCGTGTTAAACGGATTTTTTATATTCAAATACACTTCATACACGCCCGGATATTGCTCGGTCGGAAAGTCCATTGTTATGTCTTTCTCTTTTACTCCCAACAGTTTCAACACTTCTAAAAATTTTTTCTCATTGTCAATCATATTCCCGTCATTCAAAAATACTTCAACCGCCGTCATTATCGCATTGCCTTTTTTTTCTCTATACACCATATCCCAATGACGCGGATCTACCATAGCGTCGCTTGTCTCGCCATAAGATACATTTTCATAGTCATAGCCTATATGTTTCAACTTCTCTAAAAGTTTATCGTTTTGCGCTCTCGTCAACGTCTTGCCATAACTTTCTAAATCAAGCCCATTGACAAAAAACCAATGCGTGTATGCCGTTTCCTCATTTAAGCGGCTCGTGTCTTGTTTGTTTTTAGAATAGTTCTCGGCAACATTTTTGTTGTTTGTAAAATACGCCATTGTTCCCGACGTCGCTCTGTCTTTTCTAAACACGCTCCCCACGCGGTCGGCTCGCTGTGTCCCGTGATAAAACACTTCCGGCTCACCGTTTTCATCAACTATCTTTGAAACATTTTTGACATCAAATCCGTTTTTTATTATACTTCTATACATAGAGGCGGGTGTTTTACCGTGCGGAAGTCCTTTTTTAAGGGCGTCGACGGTCTGCAAAACATCCGCCTCTTTTTCTATTTCCTCTTGGGTATATACTTCGTGAACATAAAATCGTTTCTTATCACCATCCATTTGTCTTATTCTTACAAAAACAACATTAGGCTGTCCGTCTATTTTTACAGGTGCGGCAAAATAAAAATTCTTTAATCCTTTATCTTTTGTATCTATCGCTTGTCCAAGATAAGCGCCTTTTTTTATAACGCTTTCTATAGCCGGCAAAACGAAAATTTTATTTTTGTATTTAGTATGTCCAAAACTATTTTGTATGCCGTTAGGCGTTACTTCAATATCAAACACTCCGTCAGAGGTAGAAACAGATATATTTTTAATAGGATGTTCTGAAATCCACGCTTTAGCAGTATCAATTATTTTTCCGTTTATAATAGGTATGTCGGACGAATGAACGTCAAAAACAGAATTGCCTTTAAGTATCGCCGATGTTTCCCAATCCCCAAACCACCGCTTAAAAAACGGGCTTCTCGCGCCCATCTCGTCCCAAAGCTTTTTTGCTCTTTCTACTTCGTTTTTGTTTGCTCCTGCCTCGTCAGCGTTTTCTATTTTATACCTCTTTCTTTCTGTTGCGTTTTCCTCTATAGCGCTTTTTAATCCTTTCGCCGCCCCGCCCAAAATTATCTGATCTTCCCTCGCCACATCCTCGGTATCCGCCAACATCTTTTCAAGCCGTTCTCTTTTTCCCATTAGCGCCCTTTTTTCTGTATTTCTTGATTCCGTTTCCCCAGCCGTCCTTTTATATCGATCAAATGCTTCCTGCCTAATCCACATTTCGTCCCCATAGATTGCCGCTTCCTCTAAATCCTCCAATGTCGCCTCTACTTTCTCTATTATCTCTTGCGCTTTCTTTTTGTCACTCTCTCTTATCCATTTCCTCTCATTGTGTCTTTTCAAAACAAACGGAACTTTTCCCTTTTTTACATAATCCTTTAATATTTTTAATTTCTTTTCTATCAATTCTAAATCATTATTTTT
>JAISQF010000003.1 GCA_031274365.1 Elusimicrobiota bacterium
AAAAATAATGATTTAGAATTGATAGAAAAGAAATTAAAAATATTAAAGGATTATGTAAAAAAGGGAAAAGTTCCGTTTGTTTTGAAAAGACACAATGAGAGGAAATGGATAAGAGAGAGCGACAAAAAGAAAGTTAAGGAAATAATAGAGAATGTGGAAGTGACATTGCCGTATTTGAGGATGAAAGCGGAGGCGGCCAAAGAGTTGACGAGAAGTTTGGCGTATGAGCGGTATAAAAATACGGCTGGGGAAACGGAAGCGAGAAATGCAGAAAAAAGAATGCGTATAAAAAAAAGCGAGCGGCTTGAAAAGATGTTGGCGGATACCGAGGATGTGGCGAGGGAAGACCAGATAGTTTTAGGGGAAGCGGCAAAGGGACTGAAAAAGGCAATGAGTGCAAGCGAGAGTTATAATCAGGCGGGAGTGGGTATTTCCAAAAAGGAAATAGACGCTTTGTTTAAGGCAGACGAGGGAGATAAAAAAACATACGAGGAAAGTTTAGAGAAAGCGTTTAATAGAAGCGGCGGAAATCCAAAAATTCAAATGGGAAGCACGCCGTTTATTTTGCAGGCGTTAGGGTTGGAAAATTTACCAGTAGTAACTGACAAACAAATTATATTAAAAGCCGCGGGATATTTAGAAAATTATAAACACGAACACAATGTAAAAATTGACGACATAAAGAATATTCTTGATTATATGTATGACCCTTTGGCAGTATTGAAAACAACACAAAATCGTTTTGTTCTTGTTTTGGATACATTAGATAATAGTAATAGGAGAGTTATATTAGCAATAAATAAAGAGGGCGGAGAATATCATTTTGTGCCTGCTGTTTATGGTAAAGACGATTTTGAAAGATATATGAGGGTGGAAGCAGAAAGAGGAAATGTAGTGTATGTAAAAGACGAAAGCCCTGAAGTCTCGGGCAAGCTCCAATTGCCGCCGCATGACGGACTTCAAGGCTCGGGTAATAATATACAAACAAAAGCGGATATTGTCAAGACAAATAATATTTCTTTGCAAACGGGAAAAGATGGCGGCGCAAAGCCCGGGCAGATAGAGCGGGCGTTCAATCATTTAATAAGGCAGTTGAGTAAGACGGGGCTGGCGAGGAATGTTTATTTTTTAGCCGAGCAAGAACTTAAAGAAAAACTCAATAAGCTGGTAAAAGATAAAGCGAGCGTAGAAAAGTTTGTTAAAAAAACCGATGCGGATGTAAGGAGTATTCCTTTTGCGTTGGCTTTTGTTGAGAAGTTTAACGGAGTTCTTTTTGAGTTGGGAAAGTTTGACACAGTTGACGAGCTGCTCGCTTTTGCACAAGAGGAGTATGAGAAGTTAGGCGATTATGACAATTATGCCATAAATGTTGAGGGCTTTGATTATGACAGGCAGTATGAAATATTAAAAGAAATGGCAGATGACGGCGACCCCGCCGCGAAACAAACGCTTGACGCATTATCTAAACCGGGAGCCAAAGAAAAAGAAAAGGAAATGCTTGTGCGTCATATGAATGCTGAACGCAGAGAAAACTTTGAACGCTGGCAAAAAGTGTTGGCAAACGAGAATCCTTTTGTTCGTGTAATGGTAATGCGAGAACTTATTCAAGGGGTTTATAAAACATCTGACAAACTGCCTATGCGATATAATAAAACGCCGTATGAAGCGGCAATGGAACGCATAGAGAAAAACCCAAAAGGGAAATTGAATTTTGTAAATACTTATAATGACGAAGTAAACAAATGGGCAAAAGAGGGTCAGGAGCAAATGGTGTTAGACACTGGGACTTGGTATAGGATAAAGTCCAGAACAAACGACCCGGACAACTATAAGGAAAATGTGGAAAGGTTAAGGGGCATATCGGCGCAAGCGTGGTGCACGCGTAACTATAAATCGGCACAAATGCTGTCAGAGGGCGACTTTTGGATATTTGTCGATAAAAAAGGCAAGACGAAAATATGCTTGAGATTCAACGATTTTGGAAAAGGAAAATATACAACGGGCAAGAAAATAGGACAGCCCCACGAAAACGTGTTGGTCGAGATACAAGATGAATTTAATATGGGGCATATCCCGACGGAATATACCGATGAAATATTGGCGCTTTACACTGATTACTTGGGAAACCCGCCCGCTGAAATGCACGGACGTTGGGCAAATGTGCAGCTGCCTGACATTCTTAAAATATCAAAAGATCGGCAGGTGGGAGCGGAAGTGTGGCGGACAGCTAAGACTACAGAGGATAAACTTAAAGGGCTGGGTATCGGTTATGTGAAAAATGATAATGGTAAATATGAGATTTTAGGGACTGAACTGTTTGAGAAACTTAAAGGAGTAAAGGAGAACGTGGATGGTATTTTTGCCGACATAGAAACGGTAACGGCGGGCGCAGATGATGATATTTTCTTTAAGGGAATAAACATAACGAGTTTAGGAGCATTAAAAACGATAACGGCTGGAAACGTTTATATAGAAAGCGAGGCGGCGTTAACAAGTTTAGGCGAGTTAGAAACTGTAAATGGGAACTTGAGCATTAGGGATAAGGCGATAAGCAGTTTAGGAAACTTGAAAACGGTGACGGGAACATTGTATCTTAATGGAGCCAAACAAATAAGAACTTTAGAAAAAATAGAGTTTCTTGGAGGCCTTCATGCGATGTCCAGCGGGCTTAAAAGTTTAGGGAACTTAAGCACAATAGAGCGCAACTGCGACATATCTTACACAAACCTCCATCATTTAGGCAATTTGCAAGTTGTTGGCGGCGCGTTGGATATAAGCGGCACAGACATAAGAAGCCTAATGAATGTAAAAAGTGTTGGTGGTAAATTGGAAGTCAATAATAAAGTTTTTAATGATTTAGGTGTGGTTAAAGAAATTGGCGGGGCTTTAGACCTGCGCAAGAATAAGAATTTAACAAGTTTGGGAAAGAACCTTGAAAAAGTTGGGACTATAAAACTCGAGGGCAGCGATATTACAAGTTTGGGCGGACTAACTACAGTAATGGGCGATCTTGATTTAAGGCATACAAAAGTTGATGATTTGGGGAAATTAACAAAAATAGGCGGAAGCGCTTTTTTTGAAGATAGTCAAGTTGAGGATTTAGACCAATTAGAAACGATAGGGGGGACTGCTCTTTTTGAGAACAGCCCTGTTAAGCGGCTTGGCGCATTAACAAAGATAGGCAACGACGCTCGTTTTAAGAACAGCAATATTGAGAGTTTGGGGAAATTGGAAAATATCCGCTGGAACGTTTATTTTAGCGGCTCTAAAATCAAGGATTTGGGCGAATTAAAAACGATAGGCGGAATAGCAATGTTTAGGGGCAGTAATATTGAAAGTTTAGGGAAATTAGAGCATATCCAGGGAACTGCATATTTTGACCAGACGGGTCAGGAAAAGCTGAAAGAGGAATATGAAAAGATAAAAAATAATAAGCCGCAGAAAATGGAATTGCAGGGAAAACTGAAAGGGTTTGTGTCGGGGCGGGACGTATATCTTAATAAAGACGATATGAACTTAAACACGCCGATACACGAGTTTGGGCATTTGTGGGTTGACTTTGTAAAAGAAAACAATCCGGAGCTTTATAAAAAAGGTGTAAGCCTTGCAAAAGAAACGAAACTTTTTGACGAGATAAAAAACAATCCTGATTATGCGGGTTTGACCGACGACGAAATAGCCGCCGAAGTGTTGGCGACGGCCATAGGGAACAAGGGCGAGAGTTTGTTTGCCAAAGAGGACGCGGGGACATTTGGAAAGATAAAAGCGTGGTTGAAAGAGTTTTGGGAGTTTATACGAGAGAATTTAGGAATAAGGAATTTAAGCGTAGAGCAAATACAAAATCTTACTTACGAAAAGTTCGTGGATATGGCGACGGCGGATTTGTTGGGCGGAGAGGCGATAGGGGGTGAGGATATTTCCAAACCGTTGACGGCGCAGGATGTGGAAAATCCGGAAAGTCTAAAAAAGATAACGCTTATAACAAACATCGAGACGTTGAGAAACACGGCGGGGTATGATGAGGGAAAAGCCGGGAATATGAAAGCGGCACAACTGCTGATAAGAAACCTGATGAGCAAACCGAAACGGCAAAAAAGAGTGGACGAGTTGATAGAGAGAAATCCGGGGGCGATAGTAGTAGGCGTGCATGCGGAGGAGGCGAATGGAATAAATTATATTCCGTCAATGTTTGCTGATTATATAGAAGCACGCGCAAAAGGTCTTGGAAAAGAAACAGGGAAAAATTATAACATTACCGCCGACGATAAAATAACACAAGCAAATAAAGTAAGCAGGACGGAAAAAAACAGAAAAGAAAGAACAGACAGTGTTCCGACATTTAAGGGCAAAGTGGTAAAAGGCGGAAAGTATATATTAACCGATGATGCGGCGGCAATGGGAACGACGCTTTCGACATTGCGATATTATGTTGAAAGCAATGGCGGGGAAGTTGTTGACGTTATAACATTGGCGGCAGGGCGCAACGGGCCGCAACTTACGCCTGACCCAAAGAAAGTAGTTGACTTTGACAAGCAACTTAAAGTAGAATTTGGGATAAGTTTAAGACAACTTTTAAGGGAGGCAGGATATTATGGCGGACAAGAAAAATACCTCACAAACGGAGAACTCCAAGAATTCGAAAAGCAGGCTGTTGACGCCGGAAGAGCTGGAGGCGTTGATGGAAAGCAGACGACAATCACACGAATACTCCAAGAAAGCCTTCGCCGACATCGCAAATCCAGAACTGAAACCCAAAACGAAACAGACAAGCCGCCCGAAACATACAATCAGCCGGTAGGCGACGGAAACAATACCAACGACAACACCGAAAAAGAAGCGCGGGGAAGTGTGGAATTTGACGACACTTTCAAAGCTATTATTACGCTTACAAAAAACAAAGACAAATCAACAATCATCCACGAGTTTGGACACATATACCTACAAAACATTTATCAATTATCTTTAATATCAGAGGACAAAAACTTTTTAGAATTAAAAAGCAGGGTTGACGTATGGCTTGGCGTAAAAGAGGGACAAGGAAAATATACTAAAGAGCAGCACGAGAAATTTGCAAATGCGTTTGTTGCGTATGTAAAAACGGGCGAAGCGCCAAACAGCGCTTTGAGGAGAATGTTTGACTTGTTTAGAAATTGGCTGAGAGACATCCGCGACACGCTTGTGTCAAGAGCGGAAAAAGATTTGACACCTGAAATAAAAAGCGTGTTTGACGAATTGCTTGCGCCGTCAGCCGCCGAGACTTTGCAATTAAGCGAGGAAGGACTGAGCAAAGTAAAAGAAGTGATAGAGACAATAGAAAGCGGCGAGGGTTTGCTTATAGAGGACGATATAGAGACGGCGAGGAGATGGTTGTCGATAATATACGCGCGCCGGCCAAAAGAGGAACAAGCGGCGGCGGCGTTTGACGAGCAACTGCGCCAAGTAAAAGAGATGTTTGGCGGAGACATTCAGAGGGCGCAGTTTAGCGGGATAATGAAAATGAAACCTGGGCAAGCTAAATTAACGTTTGAGATATTACAAAATTTGCATTTTCAAGTTGAATATAGTAAAAACAATTTTAGACTTTGTAGCAAAATAATAAAAGGAATTTAGATTATGCAAATACTCATCAGCGGCAATCACCAACACAACACAACACAACACAACACAACACAACACAACACAACACAACACAAATAAATCCTTTAATGTAATTTTTAAGCAAAAAGTCAAGTTTTTATCTTGTTATACCAAACTTGATTTAAGTTGTATTTTAATGCAATACCCTCCGTAATTACTTCAATTTTATATTCCCGTTTTTTGTTTCTTTCGACGGAAGTTCAATGTGTTTCGAGATATTTACAGTCGTTTAATAAATTAAAATTGTATCAAAGGAGTAAGGTATGAAAAAAGTAATTGTAATTGTTTTTTTAGGGTTGGTATTTTTAGGATTTAACGGATGCATCCTGTATTCAAATGAGCCTGTCGGATTGATTTATTCAAACGTCACAAAAGCAAGTCCTGAAACGCGCGTTGTAACTAATAATGTCGGCTCAAAAATTGGTGTGTCAAAAGCTCATTCTATTTTAGGTTTAGTTGCTACCGGCGATTATGGAATAGCAAGAGCAGCGTCTAAAGCTGGAATTACAAAGATTTCATCAGTTGACATACAAGTTAAAAATATAATTTTAGGTATATACACAAGCTATACAATAATAGTTACCGGAGAATAAGTTAAAGTTTTAGTTTTATATTAATAAAAAAAGGATAAAAAATGAAAAAGATACTTATAAATATTTTAATGTTTAATTTTTTATTTCTTGTTTCTGCTGTTCCTGCGCTGGCAGCTGATGATTACGATTCAAGACTTGCCGCTGCGATGGGCAAAAATAAACAAGAAGCAGTCAAAAAAAAGCAAGACGCAATTAAAAAAAGAGAAGCGTCTTGGCAGTCTATTTCGGTGTTGACAAGCTTACCGCTATTTTTTAGCCGCGAGAAAGTTGGTGATGACGAGGAAGTAAAGTCAAGCGTATTGTCGGTGACTGCAGGTGTGGAGTATATGATTAAAATAATTCCTGCAATAAAATTAGGGATAGGAGCTCAATACGGCGTTTTTCGTCTTGAAACAGAGATAGGTCGCTATTATTCAACAACCGAATTTATTCCGATATATGCGGGGATAAAAATAATGCCTTTGTCAATCAATAGAGGGTTTTTCTTTTTTGCAAATTTTGGGCGGAGTATATATGCTTCCTACGCAGATCTTGGGAAAAATTATTTTTACCAAAAGTCGAGCGGTGGTTCATATTGGGCTGGTGGTGTAGGATATGAGACCGTGTCAGGATTGGTTTTTGGGGTATCATATCACTCGTATAGTTATACTTTAGAGGACGGCGACGAGAGTTATTTTACAAAAGATAACTTGGATGTGACGATTGAGCGCTTGATGATAACGTTAGGATATAGTTTTAATTTATAAGGTTATTAAATGAAACAACAAAATTTAATTCATTTATCAATGAGTTAAAATTAAAAATGAGCGGCGGTTTATTTGATAATTCGCCGCTCGCTATTGTTAATAGTGAAAAATATTATATAGGTAGGAGTTTTCCGCTGTGTGAGATGTCCTACCTTATGTCGTAATGCGTGAGGGCGGCGAGTTCGTCAAATACCCGGAGAGAAGTAAGATGTTTTACCATATTTTTTGTGTTTTAGTTCTGCCTTTCAGGCAGTCACTTGCGTGGGTATTGCTTTCCGCAGGTCGTTGACCTGCAGTTATGGAGATTCAGCCTTTCAGGCTGACGGCGAGACGAATGAAAAATAGAAAACGGGGCACCTCAAAACGACACAGCAGAAGCAATGGCAAGTGTTGTCTATGCGAGACTTATATAAAAACGATACGACGAAAAGCGACATGACAAAAAACTACACAACTGATGTGCGCGGCAAAAACGAAAATCAAAAAATACATAGCTCAAAACAACACAACTTATTTGAGTTTTAGCGCTGTCTTTTAGGCAGACGGGCGGAGGCTTTTTATTTCAAAGACAATGTTTTTATACCCGTCGGCGCGTTTGTTAAATCATAAAAGAAAAATATTTTTTATTACGGATTAAAGTATTTCACAGAGTCCGCTTTTAACTTTGCGTTGACAGAGATTTAACAAAAATTTGCATTTCAAAGTTGAATATAGTAAAAACAATTTTAGACTTTGTAGTAAAATAATGAAAGAAATGAGATTATGCAAATACTCAACAGTCGTTCTCAACTCAACGTTACATTCCAATTTCTTGTCTCTTTCGAAGGAAGTTCAATCAATATCTTTTAAGATATTTATATCTGTTTAATAAATTAAAATCGTAGTAAAGGGTAAAAGTATGAAAAAAGTTTTTGTAATGTTTCTATGGATGATGTTTTTTGTTTCAGTTTCGGCAAATGCGGCGGTTTCCACAGCGCAAGATGTAAAAAAAGCGGCGAAGTATTCGAATGATAATTTCAAGAAAGAGCAGGTTGCGGAATATCCGAAAATTAAACTTCTTGCCGATAATAAAAAGATAAAAGTTTCCGCGTCAGTAAAAGCTACAGAATTGCAAACAGGCGATAATAAATATTATTTAATCACATCGTTTAATACAAGATTAAAAAATAATGATGTTCTATCCTTAAAAGAAATAATAGATGAAAACGGAGTGAAGTTTAATAATGAATATATTTATTCTAATACATATTATAATATAGGCGATCGTATATTAATTTTTATAACATTGGATCTCTACGGTTCTCTTGTAAGAGAAAAATACGATGTAAATTTTGTAATTGAAATTCCCGAGCAATATTTAATAAGTCATAAAGACAATGGAATATCTTTGAAAGCATATACAACAGGCGGATATGGCGATGTGTCTTTTATAATCCCGTCGTTTTATATTCAAGGAATTTTAGAAAAGTGAAAAGTTATTTTATGGAACAACAGAAAATTTAATTTATATGTCAATGAGTTAAAATTAAAAATGAGCGGCGGGTTATTTGATAATTCGCCGCTCGCTGTTGTTAATAATGAAAAAAATATTATACAGAAGTTTGCCGTTGCTGCCTTGCCCGCCTATCAATAAAATTTAACTCTTAAAAACTTTCTTTTTTATTTCTGTAAATTACAATAGTTGTAACTACAGCAAATGTCGAAAAAAAGAAATATTTTTTATCAAAATCCAAACGCTGCAGCGACTGCGCTTATATGGAAGCGCATTGTCAGAAATACCGGCGCATCAAAATTGCGCGAGCCAAATAAGAGAAGTTGACGATGCCATTATACAGATAACTCTTTTAGTTTTTATAGAAATGGCAATGCGGATATATAATAAAGTATAATGCAATAATACATACTTAATAAGGAGCATTATTGTCGTGAAAGAATTCCGCTATGATATACAGCCGTATCAAGAAGAATGCGTTGATAGCATTATAGATATTTTTCAACAGCTTTCCCAACAATCGCCGTTTGACAAAGTTATCTCCAAGCATTTGACTGACCTTAAATGCCCCAATCAAATTTCTAACAATAAAAATATAGATGTTTTAATGGAAACAGGCAAATAGACGGTTGGACGGCAACATTAAACACAACATTATAGGAATACAAAGAGGACATAAAAATTGTATTTTAATAAATAAGTTTATAAAACAAAGGCAGCTATGGAGAAGTTTATGCTTGGTGCAATTATTGGCGATATAATATTTTCAGGCTTTAATTGAATTTGCCAAATGATTAAAATAACTTTTTGCTAATTGATAGACTTACAAAAATTATAAAAGGAGCGGATATGGACATTAATAAGCAGAAATTATTTAAAGGTTTTTTGCCTAATTGTTTTTTGACATTAGCGCTTTTATTGATTGTTGTTGTATGGTATAAAAACACTGTGCTGCCGGGTTCTTTCTTTGGCATAAGCTCGAATACTTGGTTTGTATTTGCAATTTCTATTCCTGTTGTTCATCAATTTTATGTGTGGTTTTGCTGGAGAATTGAACTTTATTATAAAAAAATCAGCTCGACTTTAGGTCGTCAAAGAGGGTTTAGTTACTATGCCGCGGGTTTTGCCATTTTAATTATTCTAAGACTGCTGACTATTATTGCTTTAGCAATATCAAATCAAAAAACGCTGTCGTTAAATCCAATTATTGCCGCGATAATTGGAATTATTTTTTTAATCCCGTCGCTTTATCTAATTTATTCTATCGCCCGTTATTTTGGATTTAGACGCGCTTTTGGCATTGATCATTTTGACGAATCTTATCGTAATGCGCCGCTTGTAAAAAAAGGTATATTTCGTTTTTCAAATAATGCTATGTATATTTATGGTTTTCTACTATTGTGGGTTCCTGGATTATTTTTATTATCGTCTGCGGCATTGGTAGCCGCATTGTTTAATCATCTGTATATATGGGTGCATTATTATTGCACAGAACTGCCCGATATGCGATTTATTTATGGAGAGGGGAAAAAATAAAAGAGAATTGAGGTTAAAGGATGTCGAATCCGACTTAAATGAAAAAATCCTTTTGAGATTTCTAAAAAAGTAATTATCGCTATAAAAACAACTTAGAAAAAATATTTTTAATAAAAACATAGATGTTTTGATGGAAACGGACACGGATAAAATATTGCTTATAAAAGTTTTAAAGAATAACAAAATTATATAAAAGGTAAAATTATGTTTGAACAAACTTTTAAAAATATTGACGATGCTTTATTTAAGGATAAGGGCTGCTCAACTGAATTAGATTATATAGAGCAAACTTCATGGATATTATTTCTTAAATACCTTGAAGATTTAGAAATAGAAAAAGAAAAAAAAGCAAAAATAACCGGCAAAAGTCACAGTCCGATAATTTCAAAAAAATTTATTTGGTCAACTTGGGCTTCTCCTAAAACTAAAGACGGCAAATTAGACTATAATAAAGCAAAAACGGGCGATGAACTTATAGAGTTTGTGGAATTAGAACTTTTTCCTTATCTCAAGAAATTCAGAACAACGGCTACAAGCTATGATTCCATTGAATATAAAATAGGCGAGATTTTCAGCGAATTGAAAAATAAAATACAAAGCGGATATATTTTAAGAGCAGTGATTGATTTGGTTGACAAACTTCATTTTCAATCTTATAAAGATAAACATGAAATGTCGCATTTATATGAATCAAAAATAAAAAATATGGGCAATGCCGGCAGAAACGGCGGCGAATATTACACTCCGCGTTCGCTTATTAGAACAATAGTGAAAATTGTCGCTCCGCAAATAGGAGAAACAATATATGACGGTGCGGTAGGCTCGGCAGGTTTTTTAGTAGAGGCGTTTGATTATTTAAAGGATAAAACTAAAACCACACAAGATTTAGAAACTTTACAGAAAAATACTTTTTACGGTAAAGAGGCGAAAGTATTGCCGTATATTATCGGCACGATGAATATGATTTTACATGGAGTGGAAACGCCAAATATCATTCATGGAAATACTTTAGAAGAAAATGTAGCCGACATTCAGGAAAAAGATAGATACGATGTGATTTTAGCCAATCCTCCTTTTGGAGGAAAGGAACGTCCCGAAGTTCAACATAATTTTAATATCAAAACGAGCGAAACGGCATATTTATTTTTACAGCATTTTATAAAAAAGTTAAAAGCGGGCGGAAAGGCGGGTGTAGTAATAAAAAATACTTTTTTATCCAATACTGACAACGCTTCGATTGCTTTGCGCAAAGAGTTGCTTACGAGTTGTAATTTGCATACGGTTTTAGATTTGCCGAGCAAGGTTTTTGCAGTAGGCGTTAGAACAATAATTTTATTTTTTGAAAAAGGCAGAGCGCCTGAAAAAATTTGGTTTTATCAATTAAATCTTGACAGAAATTTAGGGAAAACAAATCCTTTAAGCGAAGATGATTTGGCAGATTTTTTGAAATTACAGAAAACAAAAGCAAATTCGGAAAACTCTTGGATTGTAAAAGTTAAAGATATAAATAAAGATACTTTTGATTTGTCGGTTAAAAATCCGAATAAAAAAGATGAAACTGTTTTGAGAGAACCTGAGGAAATAGTAAAAGAAATGTTTGCTCTCGATAAAGAATCGGAGACATTGTTGAAAGACATAGAGGATATATTGTAAATGTTAAGAATTGCCGACTTTACGATGATATATTGATGAAAATGGAAATATATTAATGCCGCAGGACGATGAGGTTGAATTTAATAAAGTAATTGATTTGCTTATAGACTGTAAAGGGAAAACAAATATCTTAAAAGAGGAAATATCAAGGGTTTAATTTATATGATGAAAAATAAAAATTGGGAAGTAAAGAAACTTGGGGAAATTATTAAACTTGAATATGGTAAACCTTTGCCAGATTATAAAAGAGATGTAAAAGGAAAGTATCCTATTTATGGCGCTAATGGTGAAAAAGGCAGGACTAATGAATTTTTTTGTAATAAGCCAAGTATTGTTATAGGTAGAAAAGGTTCTGCGGGCGAGATTAATTTAACAGAAAGTAAATTCTGGCCGCTAGATGTGACGTACTTTATAACTTTTGATGAAAAACAATACTCCTTAAAATTTATATACAGATTGCTTTCCACATTAAACCTTCCAAGATTTGCTAAAGGAGTGAAGCCGGGGATCAATCGTAATGAAATATATAATATTGAAGTAAAAGTCCCCAATATTTTAGAGCAGCAAAAAATAGCCGCAAAACTTGATAAAATATTTGACAAAACTAAAAAACTTGAGGAGATATATAAAAAGAATTTGCAAAATACTAAAGATTTATTCAATAGTGTTTTGAACGAAACTTTTAATCAAGGCACAGACAGACAGACAGACAGACAGACAGACAGACAGACAGACAGACAGACAGACAGACAGACAGACAGACAGACAGACAGACAGACAGACAGACAGACAGACAGACAGACAGACAGAC
>JAISQF010000007.1 GCA_031274365.1 Elusimicrobiota bacterium
TAAAACCCCTCTATTTAATTTTTAAAAAAAAAATGATAAAATGCCCTCAAATGTCCAAAAAACCCCCCCCCCCCCCCCCCCCCCCCCCCCGCAAAATTAATTCTTTCTAAAAAAACAAACACAATTTTAATTTTTATAATATTGAAAAAAGCAATAGATTTATTTCTATTGCTTTTTTTATTTATATGCAGCGCCGATCAAGCAACTCGGACTACAAAAACTGTTGTTGCTATACGGTCTTTACGCGGTTTTATCCGCAATGAGCGAATAGATATTTGTCTATTAAGTATTAGAGTAGAAAACATAAAACTGAATCCTTTAGGATATCTTGATTTTTAACAAAAAGGAGGTGAATACTATGGAACTAAAAGATGCTATAAAAGAAGTATTGGACAAAATTCCGCCGGACTGTGTTTTTGATCCGCATACTATCATCAATTATCTGTTAACCAATGATACATGGACTGAGGTTTATTTGCGCTCTTTCAATACACAAACAGTGGAAAATTATCATTCAACAATAAGCAAAATAATCAAAAGTTTTCCAGAGGTTGAGGATCTTGGATACGAGAGTTGGTCAAAAAACATTCATGATGAGTTTTCTAAATGCTCTTGCTATAAAAAAAGGAGAGTTTAATAGAAAAAGCAGTCAGAAAAAATCGCGATTGGAAGTATGCATGTTTACGCCGCTGATCTTACTTCCGGTAGTTCTAATCCCCGTAAAGCACTGATAATTTTGCGGATGCTCAATATAATTTGGGCTTGATGTATAAGCGTCAAAATTATAATGAAGCGGCAAAGTGGTATAGATTAGCGATAGCCCAAGGGCATGAAAAAGCGATGAGACACTTTGTGGAAATGGGATATACCGAAGACGATATCTAAAATCCAATGGAGGAGCAGGATGAATAAAATAATTCTTGTTTTAACAATTGCAATACTTTTTAGTTCAGTATCATTGGCAGCGGTGAAAGAGTTTGCAAGGGGTAGTTTTAGAGATAAAAATAATAAGTTTTGGGCTAATACCATAAGTTATGAGATTACAACAAAAAACGAAGTTGATAAATTTATTATTGGCAAAAGAGTAATTGCTATGGATAAAAAAAATAATAGCTGGGTAGTTGTTGTCGAGAGGTGAATATGAAATCAACCGGCTAACAAAAGATTGATGAAGAGTTAACGGTTTTAATATCCGCTTATTTACATTGTTTCTCACGAAGAGGACAGAGTTATTGACTCTCTAAATAAAATAGCAAAAAATTTATATAAAACTATTTATTTTTGGGATTGCTATAGGATAGGCTGCGATTAGCTTGACATACATTTTTTATTGATAGGTTTGATTATTCATTGTATAAAAGCAAAAGACGCAAATCAGATTAAATTAAAAAAAGGAGAAAACATGGAACAAAAAACAAAAGACTTGCTTGTTGACAATATATTTGAAAATCGGGGCGCTATAATACCAAAGCGGACAAAAACTTTCATTATAGGAGCAGCTGTCCTTGTTTTGCTTGGCCTTGCGCTTCCTTCCTGCAGTTCTGATTATTCATCAAGCGCTGATAGTTTTGAAAGTATAGAGAAAAAGGCAAAACAAGGAGATGCGGAAGCTCAATATAGTTTGGGCTGGATGTATTATGAAGGAAAAGGAGTTGCTCAAAATTATAATGAAGCGGCTAAGTGGCTTAGATTATCGGCAGATCAAGGGCTTGCAGATGCTCAATATAATTTGGGCATGATGTATTATGACGGGCAAGGAGTAACTCAAAATTTTAATGAAGCGGCTAAGTGGTTTATATTATCGGCAGATCAAGGGTTTGCAGAAGCTCAATTTAATTTGGGCATAATGTATAGTAATGGGTGGGTAGTAGCTCAAAATTATAATGAAGCGGTCAAGTGGTATAGATTAGCGGCAGATCAAGGGCATGCGCGCGCTCAAAATAATTTGGGATTGATGTATCAAAATGGATTAGGAGTTCCTCAAAATTTTAATGAAGCGGCTAAATGGTATAGATTAGCGGCAGATCAAGGGCATGAATATGCTCAAAATAATTTGGGCATAATGTATCGTAATGGGTGGGGAGTAGCTCTAAATTATAAAGAAGCAGTTAAGTGGTTTAGATTAGCGGCAGATCAAGGGTTTGCGAACGCTCAGGATTATTTGGGCATAATGTATCAAAATGGATTAGGAGTTCCTCAAAATTATAAAGAAGCAGTCAAGTGGTATAGATTAGCGGCAGATCAAGGGTTTGCGAACGCTCAAAATAATTTGGGATGGATGTATCAAAATGGATTAGGAGTTCCTCAAAATTTTAATGAAGCGGCTAAATGGTATAGATTAGCGGCAGATCAAGGGGATGAATATGCAAAAGGAAACTTAAGGGGAATGGGGTTTTGGATCTGATGTATTATTATGGGCAGGGAGTAGCTCAAAATTATAATGAAGCGCTCAAGAGGTTTAGATTAGCGGCAGAAAAAGGGTATGCGGGAGATCAAAACAATTTAATCCATAAAAAGGAGGTGAAAAATAATGACATATTCAAAACCAAAGATTGTCGCGCAAAACGGAGCGCAAGGTTCTTATGCGGCAGGATGTCCAGAAAAAAACAGGGAGTTTGGCGGCAAGTGCAACTGGCGATGTGAAATAAGCCAATAAAAGGCATTTTTTAGCAGGGCGTAAAGCGCTGTTAATAGTTTATGCCCTGCCGATTATTTAATTGTCAAAAGAAAATCAAAAAGGCAGGCAGAATATGTTTTATCGTCAAAAATTTGACACATTTATACGTATATATCAAGGGTTCGGCTATATTGTAAATCAAGGAAGTTTTGCCGACAGGGTTTTAGATAAATCCGGCGCAGTATTTTTACAAGCGCTTTCAAGAAAAGCAAAAAGATTAGACGAATTGGCAAAAGATATACAAAAAGAATTTATAAACGTAGATTTTGAAACAATAAAGCAAGATGCTGAAGAATTTTACCAAATGCTTGAAGCAGACGGTTTTCTTGTATCAGGCGAAACAGAAGCGGAATTAGATAAAAAAGATGTGAAATTTTCTTATAAAGCTCTAAAACCTAAAACTATAAATAATGATTTTAGTCCCGTAATTTTAAGAGCGGATAAATCAAGTCAAGAGTTTTTAGAAGAGCATTTTAATGATAACCCGCATTTAACTGCATTTCAGATAGAACTTACAAGCCGCTGTAATGAAAGGTGCATCCATTGTTATATACCGCACGAAAACAAAATAAACGATATCAAGCCGGAACTTTTTTATAAAACACTTGAACAACTGAAAGAAATGAACATATTAAATTTAACGCTTTCCGGCGGCGAGCCGATGTTACATCCGGAGTTTTGCAATTTTTTAAGAAAAGCGAAAGAGTATGATTTTTCTGTAAATGTGTTAAGCAATTTAACTTTGTTGAGCGATGAAATTATAAAAGAGTTAAAAAATAATCGTTTATCGTCTATTCAGGCGTCTTTGTATAGTATGAAGCCAGAAATTCACGATGAAATAACGCAAATGACAGGCTCTTTTGAAAAAACTAAAAACGCAATTTTACAGCTTATAGAAAACGATATACCTTTACAAATAAGCTGTCCTACTATGAAACAAAATAAAGATTGTTTTGTTGATGTGTTAAATTGGGCTTACAAGCATAAAGTTCGCGCAACTACCGATATGATAATGATGGCAAAATATGACCATACTACAGACAACCTTAAAAATCGTTTAGATGAAAAAGAAGTTGAAACTATTATAAAAGCAGTTATAGAAAATAACGAATATTATCAAGAAGATGTGTTAAAAGCCGATTTTACAAAAGAAGATAGAACCGATACTTCAAATGATAGAGTTTGCGGAGTTTGTATATCTATGCTTTGTATGGTGGCAAACGGAAATTGTTATCCGTGCGCCGGTTGGCAAGACCAAGTCGTAGGGAACTTAAATGAAACTTTGTTAAAAGATATTTGGGAAAACAGTCCGAGAGTAAAATATTTAAGAAACATAAGAAAAAAAGATTTTCCGAAATGTTTAAAATGCGCTGATAAAATGTTTTGCGCTATGTGTATGGTTAGAAATGCAAATGAAAATCCAGAAGGCGATCCATTAAAAATTAACGAGCATTTTTGCAAAGTTGCGGCAATAAATAAAACAATAGTTCTAAATTGGAAAGCAAAACAAAATGCCAATTTCAGATAATCATATACATATAGGACAATTTAATGAAGTTTATTACGAGCCGCAAAAAATTTCTGACACAATTTTAGAAACAGGGGTTGGAAGTTTTTCTTTTTCATCGACAACAAGCTGCAAAGACGGCGTTAAATATAAAGAAATAGAAAAAGAAATTTTGAGCATAAAATATGTTTTTGGCAAAGCGCATCCGTTTTTTGGGCTAATACCGGAATATATACAACAGAGAATTGATATAGAAAGCGTAAGCCAATATATAGATTATAAAGGCATAAAAATACATCCGCTTGCTCAAAAATGGGATTTAACAAACAAAAAACATTTAGCGGTATTAAACGAAACTTTTGATTATGCTCAGAGACAAAAATTACCAGTTTTGATACATACGGGAAATAATACGGTTGACATGGCGGATAGATTTGAAATTTTCTTTAATCGATATAAAGATATTAAATTTATACTTTCACATTGTCGTCCATTAGAAAATGCGATTGAAATTATTAAAAAATATAAGAATGTATTTGGCGATACCGCTTTTGTAAGTAATGAGAGTTTGAGAAAAATTGCGAAATTTGGAGTCATTAAAAAAATGATTACAGGTTCAGATTTTCCTATAACGCATTATTTAAGAGAAAGAGAGATGGGAAAATATATCAATATAAAACAACAATATAGAAATGATTTTTTGAAATTAAAAATCCAAAAAAATTTTATAGAAACCGGACATATGCTCCTTCCAGAAACAGTATCTGCAATTTTACGATATAAGTCAGTCAAAATCTCAAAAAAACTTTAATACGCCTTGACGAGTTATAGCTTCCTTTCTCTCTCATGTATGCCAAAATTGTAAGAGGGGATTCAACAGACAATGCCGCCAATTAAGGTTTCTGATAAAGAAAATACGGCAGGAAACAATATAAGTAATATAAATAATCAATTATTTTTTATGTAGAGGAGATTGTCGTGGATCAAAAAGTAAAAGACTTGCTTATTGATAATGGATTTGAAAAGTATGTTGAATTTAAATAAATGCATTTAAATAAAATTGAGGAGAGTAAAAATGAAACCAACTCACGTTATGGCGTTAGTTTTGTTGATGGGAGTTATGGTAACAGGATGTGTTCACTCTGGCCCTCGTTCAGGTCTACCTAAAAAGTTATACGACCCCGATTGGGTTACAGATGTAAGGGTGATCTTTAGGGACAATGAGTTATCGGAATATGAATCCCTTTACGCGAATACGTCCTATGCTGAGAATTGTCCAATTTACGGGGGTACTATAAGACAAAAGGGTTGGAACGCTTTACTTCGTAGAAATATGGAAGCGTTACCAGACTCAGTTTTAGCAAGAGGTCGAAATGTCTTTGAAGAAAGGCCGGATCTTTTGGAACTCAATATGTCTGTAGATTGTGATAATTTGATAACTACTTTGTTTCGAGATAGAATATTTTTGTATGAAATCAGGGTTCTTTATGAGCTTGACCGTGAGCGTGTGAGAGCTATGACTTTGAACGGTAAACGTGGTGCAATGTACGTGGGACATGACTTTGATGATGAAGAAAAAGAATCCAACGTTCTAAGGTCTGTTATGGCTTTGATCACTCTTCCTTTGAAAGCAGCTCAAGCTCCTATTTTGTTTGTAATTCCAGCGGCTCCAAATCTTACTGAGAAGTTAATAGATAGTTTATTCTAACCATCCATGTTAGAGAAAGAGGGTTCGATTTGTTATGATACGTATCAAGGGTTTGCGGACGCTCAATATAATTTGGGCATGATGTATTATTTCGGGGTAGGAGTAGCTCAAAATTATAATGAAATGCTCAAGCGGGGGCGGCAATTTAACAATCCGGCGATAAAAATTTTTCAACTGTGTAAGCGATAAATTCCGCGGCTTTTGGCAAAGCGTTTTCATCAACATTAAATTTTGGATTATGATGAGGGCAAGAACTGCTCTTATCTTTATAAGTTCCCACATTCATAAAATTTCCCGGCGCATATTTAAGATATTCGCAAAAATCCTCGCCTCCCATAACCGCGTCTTTTATCAAAACAACATTTTTTTCGCCGTAAAAATCTTTAGCTGCGCGTTCGCAAAATTCAGCCGCTTCTTGACTATTTATAAGAGCGTCCGCATTATCTATATAATCAATGGAAGTTTTGACTCCATAAGAAATTTCTAAAGCTATAAGTTTTTTTATAATACTTTGTTTAATTTGTTTTCTAACTTTCTCGTCTAAAGTTCTTACCGTAGCGTCCATAGAAACACTTTGAGCGACTATATTATAATTTTGGCCGCCTGCAATTTTTCCAATAGTTATGACGGCGGGCTGGAGCGGATTTATCTGTCTTGAAACTATTGTTTGAACGGATAAAATAAATTCAGCGGCCGCGCAAATAGAATCTATTCCCGTGTGAGGATAACCGCCATGGGACATTTTTCCGGCGATATTGATGTGTATTTTGTCAACGCCCGCCATCATAGCGCCAAATTTTATTCCAATTTTTCCCGACGCAATTTTATTTGAAACATGAACGCCTAAAATCATATCCACTTTGGGATTTTTCATACACCCTTCTTTTATCACAGCCCTCGCTCCGCCCGACATTTCTTCGCTCGGCTGAAAAATCAGTTTTACATTTCCCAATAAACTTTCCTTTTTTTTGGATAAAATTTCAGCGGCTCCAAGCATTATCGCCGCGTGACAATCGTGGCCGCAAGCATGCATAATTCCCTCATTTTTTGATTTATAAGAAACGTCATTTTCCTCCGTTATCGGAAGCGCGTCTATGTCGGCTCTTAACGCTATTGTTTTAGAATTTTTTTTCCCTTTAATAAGTCCGACTACGCCGGTCTTAGCCAATCTTTTTGAGCTGATGCCAAGCGATTTTAATTTACCCTCGATAAAAGCCGCCGTCTCAAATTCAACTCCGCTTAGCTCGGGATTTGAATGAAAATGTCTGCGCAGTCTTATTATTTCTTTGTCTATGCTCATAAAATATTCCCTCGCTTATATTGTTTTAATTTTTTTAATTTTTCTATAGCGGCGCGCAAAGTCTCGTCGCGTTTTGCAAAATGAAAACGAATATATCTATTTTCTTTTTGGCGAAAGAAACTTGATCCCGGAACGGCTGCAACTCCTATTGTTTTAATCATCCATTCGCAAAATTCCTGATCAGTCTGATAAGGATTAAGCGCGCTTATATCTACAAGAGTATAGTACGCTCCCTGCGGCTCAAAAAAAGAAAGTCCAGCTTGTCTAAGTCCGTCGAGAAAAATGGAACGTTTCCTTTCATATTCTTTAAGAAGTAAATCATAATAGCTATCCTTAAAAGCGAGACCAACTACAGCCGCATGTTGAAGCGGAGCCGCCGCGCCGACAGTTAAAAAATCGTGAACTTTTTTACAGACATTTATAATACGTTCGGGCGCGATAACATAACCCAAACGCCAGCCGGTGATGGAATATGTTTTAGATAAAGAACTGCAGGAAATTGTTCTCTCAAACATTCCGGGCAGAGAAGCGATATAAATATGTTTATAAGGTTTATAGACAATATGCTCATAGACTTCGTCGGTTATTACAAATGCGTCGTATTTAACGGCAAGATCGGCGATTATTTTTAACTCGTCAAGCGAAAAAACTTTTCCAGACGGATTGCTGGGATTGCAGAGAATTATCGCTTTTGCTCCGTTTTTTAAGGTCTCCTCAAGTTTGATAGGATCAAATGAAAAGTTCGGCGGAACAAGTTCTACAAAAAGAGGCGCCGCTCCGGAGAGTATGGCGTCTGCTCCGTAATTTTCATAAAAAGGAGAAAAGACGGCGACCTTATCGCCGATATCGCAGACGGAAAGCATTGCAACCATCATCGCCTCGGTGCTGCCGCAAGTTACCACTATATTTTCATTTGGATTAATTTTTAATCCCATATAAGCGCTCTGTTTTCTGGAAAGCTCGTCGCGAAAAACCTGAGCGCCCCAAGTAATTTCATATTGATGAGGTCCGGTGTCGGCGATTACTTTTAAGGCGTCCGTAATTTCTTTAGGAGGATCAAAATCTGGAAAACCTTGAGACAAGTTGATAGCGCCGTATTGATTTGAAATTCTTGTCATTTTTCTTATTATAGATTCACCAAATCCGTCTAATCTCTTTGATAAATTAGGCATAATTTTCTCCTTTTTTAATATTAAAATTGCGGCTGAGGCTAATCGATAGACAAAACTTATTTTTCAAAATCTCATTCTTTATTTAATTGTGCCGCCGCTTTATTTATTCCCGTTGCCGCATAAAATTCTTTAATCGACATATCCTGCAATGCCAACAATGTTTCTTTATCTTTTGAGCCGGCTTGGCAATTATTTATATGACTAACGCCGGCGCAAAACAAACCGCAATTTGAAATAATAATTTCGTCCGCATTCATCATTTCATCAATAGTGAAAGGCTGTTCAATTACGGGAATGCCCAAAGCACGGCAGTTTTTTATCAAATGCGCTCTCGCAACTCCCGGCAAAATCAAATTGTCCGTCGGAGCAGTCTTAAATTGCTTGTTTTTCAAAATATGTATATTGCTGTGCGAACATTCCGTCACTTGCCGCCCCCTGCAAAAAACCGCTTCATCGCATCCCGCTTCTTTTGCTTTTTGCATTGCCAAAACATTAGGCAATAAATTTAATGTCTTAATATTGCAATGAAAATAACGAGTGTCTTCGACTGTAATCAATTTTAATTTTTTATAAATATCATCGATAGAATCTTTACGCAGAGTTATCCAAAGATTAGCTTTTTGATCCGCGTCAAAAGCATGCGTTCTCTCGGCAGACGACGCGCGGGTAACTTGCCAATAAACTAATTGTTGAGGACTGTCTAATTTTTTTACTAAAGAGCATAACAAATTATTCAATTCTTTTTTTGATATTGGAACTTTGATTCTAATTGCCTCGGCGCTTTTATAAAAACGATCTATATGTTCGTCTAATGCGAAAATAGTATAGTTTGCGCACATTGCCGCATCATAGACTCCGTCGCCAAACCAACAAACTCTGTCGCTTACGGGAATACGCATATCCTCAATAAGTCCTATTTCGCCGTTATAATATCCAAGATTTTTCATCCCCTGTCTTTCCCCCGAAATATTTTCTCAAAACTTTTTTATTTTTATTTTCAATAAAAAAATCTCTCCCCATAATTAAACAAACAGCGAGTATTTTCATACCCGCTGTTGTTTTAACTGCTTATTAATTATCTATAACAATGTTAGATTTACAAATTAGCATATCTCGTCATAGAAATTATTACCAAGCCGGTTGATAAGCGCCCTTAAAATCTTTCAAGATAACCGCTTTAACTTCGTCGGTATGATAAGCATCGACAATTTTCTTATAGATGGGATTATCTTTATCTTCCGTGCGAGCGGCAATGATATTTATATAAGGATTATCCTGCCCTTCTTCTTGTTTTTCAAGCAAAAGACTGTCTCTCTCGGGATTAAGTCCGGCGTCAACGGCATGCCCGCCGTTTATAAAAGCAGCTGTAACATCGTCAAGCAAACGAGGAGTTTGAGCCGCTTCAACCTGAATGAATTTCAGATCCAATGGATTTGAAGTTATGTCGCTGACATTTGGAAGATAGCCGCCTTTTGGATGAACTTTAATTAAACCCGCAACCTGTAAAACCAAAAGCGCTCTGCCTCCATTGACCACATCGTTTGGAATCGCAATCGTATCGCCTTTTTTAAGTTCGGATATCGATTTGATTTTTTTCGAATAAAGTCCGATAGGGGCGATAATCGTTTTTCCAATAGCTGTTATTTTATAACCCTTTGTTTTAATTTCATTATTCAAATAAGCATAATGTTGAAAAGCATTAAGATCAATTTCGCCGCTTGCGAGAGCCTGATTTGGCAAAACATAATCGCCAAATTTGACTAATTCAATTTTGATACCCTCTTTTGCGAGATTCTTTTTTATAACTTCCCACTGAGGATTATTATCGCCGACTATACCTACTTTAACGACAATTTCATCCGTCTTTTTTGCGCAAGAACTAAAAGCCGCTATTCCGGCAATACCTACCGCTAAAGCTAAAACTGCAATACTTATTTTCTTCATACTTCCTCCTATTTTATTTTCCATCGCTAAATAATTAGCATTTATTAAAAAGTCCGAATTTAACAAGATTTAACAAACTGCGGGCTGTCATATTTTCATTATAATTTATCTTTTTTTAACGCGTCAACATTTTGTAACATCACTTAACATACTAGACTTTTTATAATAATAGGTTAAATGAACTTGACAGCATAATTTAATTATTTTGTCGTGTCTTTATTTATATAAAGTTTTTTAGCGGAGACCGAGCAGCCTGAAAGGCTGGATTTTCATAACCGTAGGCCAGCGGCCTGCGGAAAAGCCCCCCCCACGTTTTTTCTGCCTGAAAGGCAGGACTACATAAAGGCAGCACGGCACGGGGGCGCGAGCAAGCTCTGCGCAAGGTAGAGAGAGCAGATGTTATTACAATCCACGGGTCGTTGACCCGCGGTTATGAAAATCCAGCCCTACGGGCTGTAATGCAAAATAAAGTGTCGCCCCGTGCAAAACTTCTACGACAAAAACATAAGTCTATTATCTGTTTGAGGTTTTTCACATTTTTATAAAACTAATGTGAGATTTTTTTAATAACATAATCTCCAAGCGTTTGAATCGCCGTTACTATAAGAACTAAAATTACAACCGTGACTATAGTCACATCCGTTTGATAACGTTGATAACCATAACGAATTGCAAAGTCTCCAAGTCCTCCGCCGCCTATCGCGCCCGCCATAGCGGTAAGACCCACTAAACTGATAAATGTAATAGTCACTCCGCGTATAATTGACGGAATGCTTTCCTTAAAATATACGCGAAAAATTATGCTCACGGGGCTTATGCCCATAGCCAAAGCCGCTTCTATCGTTCCTCTGTCAATTTCTGCCAAAGCCGCCTGCATCTGTCTTGTGAAAAACGGCGCCGTGCCGACTATTAAAGGCACCATTGCGCCTTTCGTTCCTATCGCCGTGCCGACGATAGCTCTGGTAACAGGTATTAAAAGAGCAAGCAAAATTATAAAAGGAACTGAGCGGAAAAAATTTATCACTTTATCAAGAATAGTCCAAAAAACCAGATTCTCCAAAATATCGCCTTTTCTTGTTACCACAAGCAAAACTCCAAAAACAATACCTATACAAAAAGATATTATTCCGCTGATAAGCATCATATAAAGAGTTTGTCCGGTGCAAAGCAAAAGCTCGGGAATTTTGTCCATAACATTTGGAAAAAGATATTCTATAATTTTAGTCATAAGATTTTATAATCTCCACTTTAACTCCTCTTTCTCTGACATAATCAAAAGCTTTTTTCTGATTTTCTTTTGACCCGCTTATTATAAGTATCAATCCGCCCATAGGCATATCGAGAATGATGTCTAAATCCGCAAAAATTATATTGAGTCTTATATCAAACATTGCGGAAATTGTAGAAATCAAAGCTTCCACAACGCTGGGACCGGAATAACTAAAATGAGCGAGAGTCTCGCCGGGCTTTAATGTCGTAACAATAGAATTTTCGGCAAGCAAATCATAGATCTTATTGAGATTTGAAGTCGTCGCTATGAAATCCTTTGTAATCTTATGTTTGGGATTGGCAAATATATTAAAAACTTCGTCCGTCTCTATTACTTCACCCGCCTCCATAACCGCAACCTCATTACATATCGATTTTATTATATTCATTTCATGAGTAACAATAACTATCGTTAGATTGAGTTTTTTATTTAAATCTTTAAGTAATGCCAAAATTGACAAAGTAGTTTTAGGGTCAAGAGCGCTGGTGGCCTCGTCGCAAAGCAAAATTTTTGGATTTGTCGCAAGAGATCTGGCTATGCCCACTCTTTGTTTTTGTCCGCCGGAAAGCTGAGACGGATATCCGTTTATCTTGCTTTCAAGACCAACTAATTCCAAAAGCTCGGTCACTCTATCGTCTATTTGTTCTTTTGTATATCCTCTGTGCTGCAGAGGAAAAGCGATATTTTCAGCTATCGTGCGAGAACGAAAAAGATTGAAATGTTGAAAGATCATTCCTATATCTTTTCTTTTTTCTCTGATTTGAGCGGGCGAAAATTTCATCAAATCGTCTCCGTTCACTATTACCGAACCGGAATCCGGACGCTCCAAAAGATTTATACATCTAATAAGAGTGCTTTTTCCCGCTCCGCTCAAACCGATTATTCCAAAGATTTCTCCATCCTCAATTGTTAATGAGACATCTTTTAGCGCCCTCACCGTAGAATGTTTAGTATTAAAAGTTTTGCTGACGTCTCTTAACTCTATCAATTTATTTCCTCTATTTTTTCATATAATGAAACTTAAAAAGCCGGAACCACAGCTCCATTATATTTCTTTTCTATAAATTTTTTCACATCGTTTGATTGCAAACTTTTTACCAAAGCCTTAATTGCTGGATCATTTTGTCTTGACGTTTTAACCACTATTAAATTTGCATAAGGCGAATTTTTAACGCTTTCGCGCGCAAGAACCGGATCTTTTATTCCAAATTCCAAAATTCTATTGGTGTTTGTTATATATGCGTCAAACTGATCTCCCGAGCGAACTATCAAACCTGCGTCTAATTCCTTAAGTTGAACAGGCTTTAGGAATTTTTCAATATCGTTTTTTGTGGCTTGATAAGATTTAATACCCTTTTTTAGCGTCAAAAATCCTTCTTGCTGCAATAATAAAAGCGCTCTGTATTCATTTGACGGATCGTTTGGAATAGCGATTATAGGATTTGCGGGAAGGTCCGAAAGTTTTTTGTATTTATGAGAATACAAACCAATCGGCTCTATATGAATAGCGCCCACAGACACTAAATCAAGTTTTCTGCCCACAGACGCGGCTTCCAAAAAAGGCAAATGTTGAAAATAATTTGCGTCATAATATCCCTCATCGGTTTGAGTATTTATCAAAGTCCATTCACTCGTTACATAAATTTGCAAATCAATCCCTTCTTTAGCAAGTTTAGGTTTTACAAATTCTAAAATTTCAGCATGGGGAACTGCGTCTGCCGCAACTTTTAACACAACCTTTTTAGCTTGAGCCGATACATCCTGATTTCCAATAAACAAAATTCCCGCAATTGAAAATGCGGCGATTGTTAATACTGATAATATTTTTTTCATTTTTTTCTCCTTTCTTAAATTATTAAATTTTTAATACATTTTCAATACTATTTCCCACTTTATTAAAATTTTTGATTAAGACAACATCGGAATCCGATTATAACTTCTTTTAATACATTTTTCATATTTTCTCCTTTTGTTATCATATACTACATATACTATATGATATGCAATTATTTATATCAATCTCCAAAATTTGATATATTTCACACATAACATATAAAACATACTTGTTATATATGTTATATTAAATAATTATAAAAATTTTGTCAAGTTTTTGTTAAATTTTTTAATATATTAGACTTTTTATGATAATAGGTTAAGCGAATTTTATGGCATAATTTAATGACGTGTAAAAATTCAACAATGCGCGCGGATTTTTTATATTTTTTATTTTTATTGTTTTAGCTTTTCTCTTTATAGCCTTAAAGGATAGATTTCCATAACCGTGTGCGACTATGCAAGGGACGGATTAGTATCATATGGCGCACAGCCTGAAAGGCTGGATTTTCATAACCGTAGGCCAGGCCTGCGCAAGCAAAATCACCCGTCTGCTCTCTGCCTGAAAGGCAGGACCCTCTGCCTAAAAGGTAGGCTACATAAAGGCAGCACGGCAATGGGCGCGAGCAAGCTCTGCGCGAGGTAGAGGGAGCGGATGCGACTACAGTCCACGGGTCGTTGACCCGCGGTTATGAAAATCCTGCCCTACGGGCTGCAAGGCAAAATAAAGTCCAAAACAGAAAACAAGAAAACTAAAGTAAAACAAAGCCTGAAACAAAACCAAGTGCGCCCGTGCTAAACTTATATATCAGAGATTATAGCTTTTGTCTTGTAGTGTCTTTATTTATCAAAGTTTTTTAGCGGAGACCGCATTAGAGGACGAGACTATGAGTGAAATGTTTTTTTGGATTATCATTTGACGATGTGTGAGCCGCCCTTCCTTATGTCGTAATGCGCGGGGGCGGCGAGTTTGGCAAATGCCAAAAGAATGTTTGGCGTTTGCCAAAAAAACATAAACGAATGTCCGAAGCGGGCAGAGCTAAAAAACAAAAAAATATTTTAATGATAAAGAGTAAAGGCAAGTATCGTCTCTGCAAGATTTTTACGACAAAAACACAAGTCTATTATATAGTTGTCTGTCATTACAATTTTGATGACTTGTTGAGGGATGCAATTTTAATACTTAACCGATATGCGCCGCCGAAGTTTTTGAGCGGATATATTTTCCGCCCCAGAAAAGCAAGGCAAATAAAATCCATCCAGCTGCGGAAAGAATATAACTGCTATGAATTGCAGTTATGATTACAATGGCATAAAGCAATTGTTCAAAAGTTGTAATTTTTTGTTCGGTATATCCTTGAATTATAATAGCGGCAGAATAACAAATTGTAAAAGAAGAAAGCCAAGTGGATAGAGTCAAGAAATCAAATCCAAAATGAAGATAATCGGAATTCAAAACAAAAGTAAAAGGCAAAGCAAATCCGGCAATTCCTAATTTTACCGCCGTAAGTCCTATTTTCATAGCATTCTCGCCGGCTATACCGGCGGCGGCATAAGAAGCTACTGCCACAGGCGGAGTGATGGCTGAAATTGATGCAAAATATAAAAGAAATAAATGAGCGGGTAAAGGCGCAATGCCAATTTTTACCAAAGCCGGCGCAATAGCTGTGGCGCAAATAATATATGCCGCCGTCGTCGGCAAACCCATACCTAAAATAATACAAATCAGCATAGCGAGTATCAAACTTAAAAGTATGCTGTTTCCGCCAAGCTGAACGATGAAATTAGAAAACTTAAGCCCTAATCCCGTGATTGCAAACATCGCTGTTACTATTCCGGAACACGCGCATGCGGCAACAACTTGAGGCAAAGTTCGTCCCGCCATTTGAAATCCTTGTAAAAATTTTGAAATCGACAGACGATTATCTTTAGCGATAATGCCGCAAACGGTTAAAGCCAAAAGAGAATAAATCACAGACATCATCGGAGTCATTTTCAATACTAATAAAGTAAAGAGTAAAACTCCAAGCGGAACTGAAAGTTTAAAACTTCTTTTTAATTCCGTTTTTAATTGAGGAATATCTTCCGGCGGCAACCCTTTCAAATTATATTTAACAGATTCTAAATCAACCATCTTAAAAAGCGTAACATAATACATCAAAGCCGGAAGCAAAGCCGCAAGACAAACTATCGCATAAGGAACACCAGCGATATCGCTAAGCACAAAAGCAGCGGCGCCCATTATCGGCGGCATAATCTGTCCGCCTGTGGAAGCCACTGATTCGACTGCGCCGGCAAAGCGCTTTGCATAACCCATTCTTTTCATCAACGGAATTGTAAAAGATCCGGTTGACATAACGTTTGCAACAACGCTTCCAGAAATAGTCCCGAACATACAACTTGCTAAGACTGCCATTTTAGCCGGACCGCCGCGTTTTTTTCCGGTAAAAGCTATGGCAATATTTTGAAAAATTCTATCGGCTCCCAAAACATTTAGAAATGCCGCAAATAATAGAAATAAATAAATGTTTGACGCCGAGACTGCTATCGGCGTTCCGTAAACTCCTTGATCGCTAAAAATTGTCAATACAACGCGCATAACGCTATATCCCCGATGACCAAGCAAGCCGGGCAAATCTCCGCCAAATAATGCATAAAACACAGTGGTGAGAGAAATCAGCGGCAAAATCCAACCAATTGCGCGGCGAGCCGCTTCTAAAACGAGCAGTGCAATAATAATTCCCATAATTTCATAGAAAAAATCAGGTCTGCTGTTTTGCATAATCACTATAAAATTATCATAATTTGCAATTACCGATATGCCCACTGAAAGAGAAAGAGCGATTAAAAACCAATCTAAAACGAGCCATTTTTTTGAACCGTTTTGAGCGCTCGGCTTGTATAAAAAAACAAATGTCAAACCGAGCATAAGATGCCAAGCGTAAAAGCGGATGCTTTCCATCGGAAAAAATGTGAATTGTCCAATATGAATAAATCCTGTCCATACTCCGAGAAGTATTGCAAAATAATTTCGAAATCTATCGTAAGTCATCCGCTTATCGCCTTATCATTTTTCACTAATCTTTATATTCCGGAGGTATTAAATGTTTTGGAACTTTAACACCAATCTCTTTCAAATAACGAACGGTCCCTGCATGCAAAGGAATATTAAATTTAGACTCGTTTGCAGGCGTCATATATTTTGCGCTATTGTGAACGGCGACTAAATCAGCTTGATTTTCAAAAAGAGTTTTCGTTATCAAATAAGCCAAATCCTCGGGAATATCGGAACTGCCCACTAATAAATTCCACTCCGAAACTCCCGGAACATCTTTAGGAGTTCCTTTGTATGAACCCGCGGGTATAGCATCTTTGCTATAAAAAGGATATTTTTTCACCAAATCGTTTTGTTCTTTTGAAGTAAGAGGAACAAAATAAAGTTCTTTTGAACTTTCAAGTTCGGCTATCGCTGGAAAAGGCGGATATGAGAATAATAATGCAGCGTCAATAACTCCATTATTGAGAGCGGTTGCGGTGGCGCCGTGTCCGTCATTGTGAATCTGAGCCGGAACAATTTTTTCATCGGCTAAAAATTGACGGAAAATTGAATTCATAGAAGCGCCCCTTGAACCAAGCCCAATGCGCTTGCCGTTAAAATCTTTCAAACTTTTTATGCCCGACGTTCTTAATGTGTAAATAGTAAGCCACGACGGATAAAGAGGAGCTATGCCTCTTAGTTTTGTATATTTTTTTCCGGCCGTCCATTCTCCCTCTCCGCGCACAGCTTCATAAAGAGACGAAGTCATCGCTATGCCTAATTCCGCATCTCCGTTTTCAATCATTGTAAGATTTGCAGTTCCTCCTCCAGTGGCTTCGGCTGTGAACAAGAAATACTTAGGCAAATGATTATTTAGTATTTGAGCTATTGCTCCGCCAAATACATAAAAATTTCCGCCTATTGAGCCTCCGGCGACAGAATACTTATAAACCGATTTTGGAATAGGAATCTCTTTGCTCGACGGAGCCGCCGTCACAAAAATTGCAAAAGACGCTATCATCAAAACACTTAACATTGCTACAATCTTTTTTTTCATTTTCTTCTCCTTTTTTATTTACCAACATTTTTACAAACTTCCATTTTCTATTTTGTTATTTTTTCTTACGCGCATTTCGCGCGATAACATTTCTTCTAAATTGAAGCGGCGATAAGCGGCGGATGAATAAAAATATTCACGCCTCTAAAAGCCCGCCCTCTCAAAAATCCGCCGCCATAAATATGCGATCCCGCAACGGCGACACTTGCATGAATATGTATAAAATAATCTCCGTCAATCGGATAAATAGTTTTCATCGGAGGAGGAACTAAATGCGCGGGAATAATTTCTCCGCTAAAAGAAAGCAATTCTCCCGCCGACGGACAACTTACAAATTCAATTTTTGGAGGATATTCGTTTGATGCCGGAACTGCAAAACAAACGTCTTTTACAGAACCGATGGCGCCGCTAATATATCCGCCTTTCCAAGAATTTTTTAAGATAAATTTGCTTATTTTTTCTCTCAAATCTTCGTCTTTATAAACTTCAATTTGATAACCGCTATTCATTTCAAACCCCGTATTTTTTTACGATACCCGTATCATTGAGCAAATTTTTTAACGATTCTAAATGACGCCCCGCATAATCGAGATACGGTTTTCTCAAATGTCCTCCGGGCAAACCTAAAATATTAAGAGCGGCTTTTATAACTATGGGATTAGAAAGACGATAAAGTTCTTTTAGCAAAGGAAGCCGCTTAAAATATTCTTTTTTACACTCGTCGATAATTTTCATATCCGTCCACGGACGAGAATAAATAGCCGCTTCCTCGGGAATAATATTTCCGCCTATATTTGCAGTTCCGTTTCCACCTATGGCAAGAGTTGGAATTACTATCGAATATTTCGGAAAATCACAGCAAAGAATATTTAATTTATCCCCGCAAAGTCTTTTAACGTCAACCAATTGGCTGACATAAGGCATAGCCTCTTTATCGGCGACAAAATTGGGATGACGATTTACCAATTCAAAAATTGTTTCGGGGTCCACATTGACTCCAAGACGCGAAGGATTATTGTATATTCCGCAGGCGGTATTTACAGACGACATACACGCGTCAAGATGAACTAATACGGCGTCCTGCGGAATAAGAACATACGGAGGAACTGTAAAAACAATTCCGTCGGCATTTTCAGATTCGCAAAAACGCGCAAGATCAACGGCGCCTTCCGTCGTCGGAGCGGCGCAGCCGAAGAAAACGGGAATACGTCCTTTGGTAATTTTGATAATGTTTTTGATAATTTCTTTTTTCTCTTCAATTGAGAGCAATGTCGTTTCTCCCGCGGAACCGAGAATAAATAATTCCGACGTCCCATATTGAATTTGTCTGTCAATCAAAAGCTTAAACGCTCCAAAATCAATTTTGTTGTCTTTTGAAAACGGGGTTGGCATTGCAACCCATGAACCTGTGGGTCTAAACATAATAAATTTTCCTTTTTATTTTAATTTGTTATTAGAAAGCATTAGAGATTGCCGACAGCCAAGTCATTACCCCAATAACAATTCTTAAATTAAATGTCTTTTTTTCAAAATTCTTTTCGACCAAACCGCGCCGGTTATTTGTATAAATTCCACTAAAACTAAAAGCGTTGAAACCGCGGCAATTAAAATATCCGAGCGAAAACGCTGATATCCGTAGCGCACGGCAATATCTCCAAGACCGCCGGCTCCAAAAGATCCGGCTATTGCCGTAACAGAAATTAGAGCGATAATCGTAACTGAAAAATTTCTTATCAAACTCGGCAATGCCTCGGGAACCATAACTTTCAAAATTATATCCATATCTTTTGCGCCCATAGCTTTTACTGCTTCTATTTTTCCTTTTGAAACTTCTAAAAGACTTGTCTCGATAAGTCTTGCAAACATCGGAATACAAGTTACGGATAAAGCAATTATACAGGCCTTGGGACCGTAAGTAATACCAATAATAAGTTTTGAAATCGGCAGAGTTAAAATTATCACAATCATAGACGGCAAAGATAAAACGGCATTTGTAATTCCTCCAAAAAAAGCGTTAAAAGCGCGGCATGGACGAAGTCCGTCTTTATCCGTTACGACTAAAAGCAGACCGCATATCAATCCAAATACGGCTGTAATCAAAGTGGCCGTCGCAGTCATATAAAGAGTGTCTAAAATTGAGGGCGCGACTATTTCCCATACCGGTTTGCTAAAAGCAAGAATAAAAGTTTCCAATCAAATCTCCTTTCTTTAAGTTTTAATAAATAAAAAAACGCTAAATCCCCTCGCCTTTGTCAGCCCAGTCGTTACGTAAAAAATTTTCATTTATATTTATAAATAGATTGGCCGTTTTGCTTTTCGGATTCAAAAAAATATCTCTAACTTTTCCTTTTTCCACAATCTTTCCTTCCTCAAGAATAGCCACATTATTGCACGCATATTTAACAACATCCAATTCGTGAGTAATTAAAACTATAGTGAGCCCAAGTTTTTTATTTATATTTTTAAGCAAATCCAATACCGCAAGAGACGAAACCGGATCCAAAGCGCTTGTCGCTTCGTCGCTTAATAAAACAAAAGGATTATTGACTAAAGCTCTCGCAATACCAACCCTTTGCTTTTGTCCGCCTGAAAGTTGTCCAGGATAAAAATCTTTTTTATCTACTATATCGACAAGTTCCAAAAGTTCAAGCACTCTTTCTTTAATTTCTTTTTTACTCTTATTGACTATTTCTAAAGGAAAAGAAACATTCTTAAAAACAGTTCTGGAATCAAGCAAGTTAAATTGTTGAAAAATAATGCCTATTTTTTGTTTATATAAATTAAGTTCCGGCGGCGATAAATTTTCAATGTCATAATTGCCGACTCTTATAGATCCTCCGTCTATTTTTTCAAGACGATTGACGCATCTTATAAGAGTGCTTTTTCCAGCTCCGCTAAAACCTATAATCCCAAATATATCGCCTTCCTCAATAGATAAATCAATCCCTTTAAGAACGGGAAATTCTTTATCTTGCTGGCGAAAAGTTTTTATTACATTTTTAAATTCTATAAACGGAACAGACATTTATAATCCAACCTTTTCCAAAGCCTGATCCAGATCTTTGATAATATCTTTGGCATCTTCTATGCCTACGCTAAATCTAAAAAAGCCGTTATGAAATTCCTCGGGATATAAATATTGTCTCTCGTCGTTAGCTCCGAGAAAAGCTATCAAGCTTGTATCATGCCCTAAAGAAACTGCGGAAGTTATAAGACGCAGTTTAGAAACAAATTCATTGTGTTTGTCTTTATTTCCTTTAATTCCAAAAGACAACACTCCTCCAAAACCCGGAGACATTTGACTAACAGCCGTTTTATATCCTCTATGATTTTTAAGTCCGGGATAAGAAACAAAACTTATATTTTTTCTGCTCTCTAAATATTGAGCGATTAGAATAGCATTTTCATTATGCTGCCGCATTCTTAAAGGAAATGTGGAGCTTCCCCGCATTATAAGCCAAGCATTAAAAGGACTTATGACGGCGCCTAAATTTATTTGCGCCTGTGCGCGTATGATGTCAAGATATTTTTTCTCGCCGCTGATGGATCCACCCATAGCGTCTCCGTGTCCGTTGATATATTTTGTCAAACTCTCTATGGAAAAATCCGCGCCGAGCTCTATCGGTCTTTGATTAAACGGACTTGCCAAAGTATTGTCAACAGAAAGTAAAGCGCCGTTTTTATGAGCTATTTGCGCAATAGCTTTTATGTCTGAAATTGAAATAGTCGGATTTCCCGGAGTTTCAATATGTATGAGTTTTGTATTCGGACGAACGGCGGCTTCAATGGCGGATAAATCCGTAGTGTCGGTTATGGAGGTTTCTATTTTAAATTTATTGTTAAAAAGTTCGTTTAATAGACGATAAACAGCTATATAAGTAACGCTTGAAAAAATCACATGATCGCCGCTTTGCAGTAAAGAAAAAAACAAACCGGACAGCGCGCCGACTCCGCTTGCTAAAACAACGCAATCCTCCGCTCCCTCAAAGGAAGCTATTTTTTCTTGCAAATACTGCTGATTTGCGCCGCCGTTTCTTGTGTATAAATTTTTCCCCGCTGAACTCCAATTTATGTCCGTAGGATCATAAGGCAGTTCATAACTATTTGCCATCACAATAGGACGCTTAATTGCGAGGCTGTCTTTATCAACGTCATTTCCAGTGTGAACGGCTCTTGTATTAAAACCAAATTCTTTTCCATACTTTCTTTCTGGCATAAAATATCCTTTTTATTATTTCTTAAATATTGATAATGTTAATTTTCTCGCCGCTTATTTAATCGATAAGCAAAGAATTTCAACCGCCTTATAAAAATATAAAATTCTCACTTGTTTTTATAAAACAAATTTCTCAAGATAAAATAAGCGGCAAATAAAATATTATTTTATCGCTTCAAAAGCATTTGTAAGATCGGCTATTATATCGTCGATATGTTCCGTTCCTATCGATAAACGAATAGTCGAGGGTTTAATACTCGACGCAAGCAATTCTTCTTTACTCAATTGAGAATGCGTCGTCGAAGCGGGATGTATAACCAAAGATTTAACATCCGCGACATTTGCAAGCAAAGAAAATAATTTCAAATTATCGATAAATCTTTTCGCCTTAACGTCATCGCCTTTTATTTCAAAAGTAAAAATAACGCCGCCGCCGTATTTTGAAAAATATCTCTTGTAAAGAGCGTGATCGCGGTGATCTTTAAGCGACGGATGATTTACTTTTTCAACTTGAGGATGATTTGATAAAAACTCAACGACTTTCAAAGTGTTAAAAACATGCCTTTCCACGCGCAATGATAAAGTTTCAAGTCCTTGCAAGAGCAAGAAAGCGTTAAAAGGACTAAGAGCCGCGCCCGTATCTCTCAAAAGAGTGGTGCGGGCTTTAATTATATAAGCAAGATTTCCAACAGCTTCCGTAAACACAATTCCATGATAACTTGGATTAGGTTTTGAAAGACCCGGAAATTTATCGTTTTGAGCCCAATCAAAATTTCCGCTGTCAATAATTAATCCTCCGATTGTAGTCCCGTGTCCTCCGATAAATTTTGTCGCCGAATGAACGACAATATCGGCGCCGTATTCAATCGGACGAAGAAGAAAAGGCGTGGCAAAAGTATTGTCAACTATCAAAGGAATACCGTGTTTATGAGCTATATTGGAAACGGCTTCCAAATCTATAATCGTGGAATTTGGATTTCCCAAAGTTTCAAGAAAAATGGCTTTTGTATTTGCTTGAATTGCTTTTTCAAAATTTTGCGGATTATCTCCGTCAACAAAAGTGGCGGTTATACCGGAATCTTCAATAGTATGCGCAAGATAATTATAAGTGCCCCCGTAAATTGCATTATCCGACACTATATGATCTCCGGAGCGAGCGATATTTTGTATGGCATAAGCGGTAGCCGCCGCGCCCGAAGCAGTCGCAAGAGCGGCCACTCCTTTTTCTAAAGCGGCAATTCTTTTCTCAAGAACATCCCAAGTGGGATTCATAATACGCGTATAAATATTTCCAGTTTCCGTAAGAGCAAATCTGCCCGCAGCCTGAGCGGCATCCTTAAAAACATAAGAACTGGTTTGATAAATCGGAACTGCTCTCGCATCCGTAGCCGGATCCGGTTTTTCCTGTCCGACATGAATTTGTAAAGTTTCAAACTTGTAATTTGTATTACTCATTATAAATCTCCTTTTTGCTATTCTAAAATTATCGGCGTCTTTTGCAGAGCCGTATTCCTGACAATGTTTTATTCCATCATTAGATACTGATTTATTTCCATAAATTTGTCTATCATGCCCCGAAGGGCACATCATAATGCAAACTCCGCAAGGATAACGATGTTCCTCTTTCAAAAATTTATGATATGCGGCGCATCTGTATTGATCCATATCGCCGATTAAAGAATTTGGATTTTCGGAAAAAGCGCTTATCGGACAATTTTTTTTGCAAAGACCGCACTTTGTGCAAAGCTCTGTAGTCAAAGGTTTATCGGCATCTATTTGAGCATTTGTAATTACGGAAACAAATCTAACGCGCGGTCCGTATTGAGGCGTAAGTAAAGTATGATTAAAACCTATAGTCCCAAGTCCCGCATATTTAGCGGCAAAAACTTGAGAAAAAGCGGCTTTAGGTTTTCTAATCAAATCTGATATTTCGCCATAACCGTCGCGCGGTAAAAAAATAGCTTTATATCCTTTGACATTTAGAAAATTAGCAATTTTATAAGCCATCTCGTCTAATATTCTATTAGTAGTGTTATAAAGCTCGGAATAAATAACAGAAGGAGTAGTTTCAATAATCGGGAGGAAAATTGGAATGCCTAAAACTATGACAGTTTTGCTCCAATCCCAGATATTTTGAGGATAAAATTGAGATTGCATTTCTTGATATTCTTGCCAGCGGCAAATATCTGCAAAACCTATAAGGTTAGCCCCATAATCCTTAGCTTTACTTTGTATCTCAGCTTTTAACATCTAAAAATATTCCCTTTGATAAAATTCTAATCAAATCTATCCAAGCCTATTCATATAATTCATATCTAATAAGTATGAATTGATTGTATATAAAATTCCCATCTTTGTCAATTATACATTAAATCTCTTGGCGTAATAGATTTTTCATTATAATAAATATGCGCGGCGTTCTCTTTACTTTTTTTTATTTTTTTGGCGAAATTGCAAAAACTCTGCTCGTAAAACCTGTTCCGCCTTTGATATTAGGAAAAGTTACAAAAACTATCGCGCCTATTGGAGGAACCTTATCAAGATTTTTCAAAAGCTCGACATTTAATTTTCCATTATCAAGAACATAATTTTCAGCTGGCATCGTATCGCCGCCAGTAATAGCGGAATCCGTATCCGGAGTCTCATGACCGATAACCGCCACTTTGCGCTCTTTTATAAGAAATTCTAAAGCTTCTACGCTCCAACCCGGATAATGAGGATTTCCGGCTTTATCTTTATTTTCATATTTCTCAGCGGAACGTTTTGACCAATCGCTGCGAAAAGCCACAAAAGAATTTGCGGGAATTTCTCCGTATTTTGCTTCAAAATCCAAAACATCTTGTTTTGTCAATTGATAATCGGCATTTTTAGCAACTTCTTTTGACTTATCAATAACTACAAGTTTATACGCTAAATCCTTAACACCGTAAGAATCTGCCAAACGTCCTTTCGGATCAAAATGTCCCGGGAAATCCGTATGCGTTCCGTATTGTCCGGGCAATGTGTAAAGATATGCCAAAAATACGCCATCCGTTCCTTTAGGAGACTTCTTCGAACTTTCAAAAGTATATTTTTCCTCTACGACAAGCGCGTCAAAACCATACCAATGCGGAGTTTTTGGACTCAATTCAAAGCTAAGATCAACCCATTCGTAGTTTGATTTTAAGTTATCAAGCTCATTCCATAAATCATTCTTTTTAGACTGTGCAAAAACATTTCCTACCGTTAAACTCACAAAAAACAGCACTGCTAATAAGACTTTTTTCTTCATTTTTTTCTCCTTAAACTATAATTTTATTTATAAAACAAGTATAATTCAATCTATTCATACTATTCATACTATTCATACTATTCATACTTGTTAAATATGAATTAAGTGTATATAAAATTTATAGCTTTGTCAATACTGTGTTAAATCTTGCAAGTTCAATATGCTAATGCAACACTCTTGATTAAAAGAAGTCAAATCTGAAACAGGCGTTATAAGCACGGCGGAACATCTAAAATCTTAAGCGAATAGATGCATAGCGACCTGAAAACACAAACCATCATGAATAATTTGGACATTGGGAAACTGACTTAATAGAGGGGCAAGGAGCGAGCTGACTATTGATTAGTGTGGAAAGATAAAAGTGATTAACTAAAATGCGTAAAGTGCAAAACAAGCATAGCGTCAAATTTGGATGTTTTTAATTATTCTATTGCAATAGCAATGTAAATGCGCCTATTTATAATATTTACTCATTATATTTCCCATCATCTACAAATATTTTTGTAAATCATTTTTAATCAACGCAATGGCATTTTTGAGAATACTATCCGTTAACGGTTTGAAATGTTTATGTATCGGATTGTTTATATCTCTCTCTCCTTTTAAGAATGTAACGATATTTAAGTCAACATCGTTAAAATAACTCATTATTGCATGCGTTGAATGAGCACCAAATACAGTTTTGGGTAATTCTGAATAATCCCCGCCGAGCTGGCTTTCAAGTTGAAACAAATAGCAAGAAATATGCGGATATAAAGATTTTAGCAGATGAAAATCAACGAGTATTCTTTTAAGCATTGCATTTTCCGCATAGGCTTTACATTCTATACCCATAACAAATTTTCCATCGATGAAAATATGTTTGTCAACACTTAATCCATAAACGTAATCTGCAATATGTTCTTTAATATATTTTTTCACTTTTTCATTTTTGATATTTTCAATATATGATTTTTGTATGGGAATTTTTATTTTATTTGAATTAATCCCAAGCCGCTCTTGTTTGCCTTTTAGATTAGTCCAAGCAAGTCTGATAATTGCTTCCGTTATTGTTTCTTGCAATTTACCTTTAACCATACGGACAACTCCGCCATACGCTCTATCAGTCTGTTCTTTGGCTTTATCGTCAACAACCCTCACAACAGTTTCGTAAGTTCGGATTATTTCTTCCACACTAATGTCGGTTTTGTATGGTCTTATCATTTCTGACACTGTAAACATTATTACTCCTCGTCTGATTTTTGATTAAACAAAGTGTCGGCTTCCTTCAAACGTTCTTTAGCGGTTTTACAATATTTTTCATCAATATCTATTCCAATAAATTTTCTATCGAGTTCTTTGGCAACTTTTGTAGTTGTGCCAGCCCCGTTGAAAGGATCAAGGATAATATCATTTTTATATGAAAATAATTTTATCGCTCTCCTTGCTAATTCTTCCGGAAACATTGCGTCGTGTTTATACTGTTTCATTTTTCTTTCAGGTGCAATAGACCATTTCCCATAAACCCATTTTTTAAATTCTTCAGCTGAAATATCTATATTATATTTTTCTCCGTCTTTCTTTAATGAATTTTTACAAAAAATTTCAATGAATTCCCAAGAATATTTTAAGTATGGCGAAGACGGACTTTGCCAACTTCCCCAAGTGCAGTATTTACAATTGTAATTATTTTTTTCCCATATAATTTCACCTTTCCAAATAAGACCTTCTTTGAAAAAGAAATTAGATATGATGTGATGTGTTGGAATGTAGTCTGAAAACAAAGGCTGGATATTAACAATAAACCGCCCGCTGTCTTTGAGAATTCTAATACACTCTCTAAAAATTGCGAACAATTTTTCAAAATAATTTTCCCAAACATTAACATCATTGGTATTATTGTAGTTTATCCCAAAATTATATGGCGGCGAAGTTAAAATCATATCTATACAATTATCTGGTAAAGTTTTCAAAAAATCCAAAGAGTTAGCGCAATGAATTTTATTGACTAATTTTTCAGGAACTGTATTGTTAATGTTGGGGAAATTCTTTTTATAACACTCATAACCCAAACGTTTTTTTTTATTTGCGTCTTTATTAGCAACTTTTTTCGCTTTGTTAAAACTTTTATAAACTATTTTCCCATTAGCGCTTGAGAATGAGCGTATTTTATGCAATTCTTCAACAACGCGAAGTATCAATGGGTTTTTATCAAAAGTTTCTAAAAACCTCAAATCTACCGCATCAAAATTACAACGCAATACGTCCTCGTCAATAATCATCTCAACGCCGGAAGAACTCAATATCGGCAAAGAAACATTTATATCATTTTTTTTATAAGTATTTTTCAATTCAAGCGTTTTATACATTTCCATAATTTGCTCCTAAAATCTACGACTTAAAATGGCGCTTTAGTATGCCGGCAATACATCTTATATCACATAAAATATACAAAATATAATAATTATATTCCAACTTTTGATTATGCGGGAAAGCCTGACAAAAAAGGCTGACACGAAAGCAATTGCAAAATATTAAATAAGTCCGTATTCTCTAAAACTAAAATATTGAGAGCCCGCTATAATAATATGATCTTGCAAAACAATATCTACGGTTATTAGAGCGTCTTTGACAGATTTCGTGGCTTCAATATCGTTTTGAGACGGTTTTAGAGTTCCTCCCGGATGATTGTGGGCAATGATAACTCCTATAGCTTTATTTTTTAACGCCTCTTCGACTATTTTTCTCGGTTGAATAACCGCTCTGTTGACCGTTCCGGATTCAAGAATAACATTCTTTATCAATTTATTGCCGGCATCAAGACTTAGCATACAAAGTTTTTCAACTTTTTCGCCGCTTAAAAGAGATGAAAAATAATCGCTTACAAGTTTTGGAGAATCCAAGAGACGTCTTTGTTGAATGTTTAGAAGTGAGTAAAGCGCGGAGAAATCTTTTAAGAATTTAATATATATTGCAGTGTGAATTGAAATTCCTTTCACACAACAGAGTTCTTCTATAGGGGCGTCAATTGCCTGCTTTAGCGTGCCGAATTTATCAATAAGATTTTTGGCTATACTTTTTGTATCTTGACGGGGCATAGCAAATATAAGAGCAAACTCCAATTTTTCATAATCGTTTGGAAAAGCGTCGTTAAAATTTAATTGTAAAAATTTTTCTTTTATACGTTTTCTATGTCCTAAATAATTCGGCTGTTGTTTTTGATCGTCCATAGAAACCTCCCTGTCGGGCAGGATTAAAAATCCGGCTTTCCCCTTAATTCCTTTTTTAGAGAATTTTTCTTTTTATTTTCAAGCATTTTTTCTTTGGCTCTTTTTGAACGTTTGCGTTTTTGTCTTTTTATCTTTTCTATCTTTTTTTGTCTATCCGATAAATCTCCCAAAACAATTTCTTGAATTTTTTGAGCAAGCAATTTTCTTGCCAAAAATCTGTTTATCGCCTGAGTTCTTTCACGCGAACATTTTATTTCAATGCCGCTTGGAATATGTTTTAGATAAACCGCTGTGGAAACTTTATTTACATTTTGTCCGCCCTTACCCGAAGAGCGTATAAATTTTTCTTCAATATCGCTCTCCTTTATGCCGAATTTTTCAAATGTTTCATAAAGTTTAATTTGTTTTAATTTGCTTATACCAAAATCAATCATAAATAAACCTCTGCATCGAGCCTGTTTTTTTACTCCAAGAATAATAAATTGTGATTTTTATTTTATCTGATTAGAAATATTTTTCGTTTTTTGAAAAAGACGGAAGTTTTAAGTCTTTGTCTGAAAGTATCGGATTTTTTGTATTCCAAGCGATGTTTAACGACGGATCGTTATAAATAATGCCGCTTTCATATTTTGGAGCATAGACCTGAGTGCACAAATACTCAAATTCAACAATATCTGAAAGAACTTCAAACCCGTGGGCAAAACCTTCCGGAACATAAAGCATATTAAAAACTTCTCTTTCAAGACATACGCCGACCCATTGCCCAAAAGTTTTTGAATTTTTTCTTAAATCCACGGCTACGTCAAATATTTTTCCCGAAACAACTCTTACTATTTTCCCCTGCGCGTAAGGATTTAATTGAAAATGCAGTCCTCTTAAAACGCCCTTTGAAGATTTTGAAAAATTTATCTGCTTTATAGGCGCTATGCCCGCTTGAGAAAAAACATCTTCTTTATAAAGCTCTGCAAAAAATCCGCGCGAATCTTCAAATTTTTTCGCTTTTATAAGAATCACGTCGGGAATTTCTAATTTTTCAAATTCAAAAGGCATTTTAATTTTCCTTTTTACTAAAAATAAAATCTAATTCCGGCATTAGGCAGCCAATCCGCATAAACTCCAAAAGAATTTCCCACATTTGAATTTGAATTGCTTAAAAATGCCAATCCGCATTCGGTTGATACGGCAAGATGATCCAAAACAAACCATTCTACTCCTAATCCCGCCCCAATTTTGAAAATGAATGCCGATGCGTCTTCATCGTTTGGATTATTGCTTGCATCGCCAAAACCTCCAAAAAATGAGGCGTAAAGATTAAGAGTTTTATAATTTTTAACAATAGCGAGAAGTTTTCCGCCGACATAATATAAATCCGAATGTTTTCCGGAACTAAAAGCAAAAGTCCCTTCAATTCCGACATTATCGTCAAACCAAAAACGGGCGGCTAAAGCCGGCGCAGTATCTTGACCGTTAAAACCGCGATAGGAAATGAAATTAAAACCCATTCCTATTTTACCAGCGAGATTTTGCGCGACGCTCTCAGTATAATCCACAACTTTAACGTTATTAGCCGCATAAAGATGCGGAATTGAAGTAAAAAAAACTACAGAAAACAATATTATAAATATTATTTTTTTCACTAAAAAACCTCTCGCATTTTTATATTATTGACCTATGGCTCCAAGCGTATTTTGCGCAACCTGAGCTTCTTCCGTAGCTGGAAATTTGCTCAATATTTCATTGCATACTCTCCTTACTTCTTCAACAGAACCTAAAAACGCATAATATCTCGCAAGAGATATATAGATGCTTTTTGTAAGGAAATGATTAGGATAAGTCTTTACAAATTCCTCAGCCGCGTCTTTTGCATTTATAAATTCATTTCTAACGTCGTAGAGATAAATAATTCTTGCAAGCGCCAACGGTCTAAGTTCCGCAGGTTTGGCTTCAGTTTTCGTATTGGATAAATATGTCAAAGCCTCGGCAAAATTCCCGATGTTCGTGTAATAATCTCCAAGAAACAATCTTGCTTGATATGCAGCCGAAGTTTTTGGATATTTTTCCACCACTTCGTTTAATAAAGCTAATCCTTGCGCGTCATTTCCCATAGCAAAACTTGTATAGGCTTCAGAAAGATTATCGGAAGCTATATCGTTAAACTTAGCGCTTCTCTGATTAAAAAATATAAACAAAATAATCACCGCGACTATTACGACTGCCCCGACAATAATAACCGTCTTTTTATTGTCTTGAAAAAGTTTGTTAATCAATGATGTCTTTGAATTAAATACTGTGTTGTCCATTACTCATTTTCTCCTTTTTATTTATACCGTATTCTACGGTAATTTATTCGTATTTGGAAATAATTTCCAATGAATGTTTCTGCATAATTTCAAAATATTCCGCAGGCAGACCGGCTTGCGATAGAGTTTTTATTATCAGCTCTTTACTCATTAGATTTTCCGGAGTATGCGTATCCGTATCTAAAATAAGTTTCGATTTTGCTTCTAATGCCGTTGCGGCAACTTCTTTATTTGCAACGCTGTGATGCTTTCTCGTCGTAATTTCTATTTTTATATCTCTTGCAGCGGCAATCTCGGCAACTTCTCTGCTTAAAATTCCGGGATGAGCCAAAATATCTATATCCGCATTTACGGCATAAAAATTAGTTTCCGGCGGAACGCTCTCCGCGACAGTCTGGCCATGAACAACTATAACTTTTGCGCCCAGCTCTCTGCATTGAGCGGCGGCGTCTTTTATAAGTTTTGGCGGAACATAAGTCAATTCTGCTCCGGGTAATACTTTAATATCATAAGACTGCGAAAGCATTTTTACAACTTTGACTATTCTTGGAATTACAAAATCCATATTGGAAAAATCAATATGGTCGGTTATAGCCATCGCCGTATAGCCTTTTTGTTTTGCCGTATAAACAAGTTCAGACGGAATTAAAATCCCGTCTGAAAAAAAAGTGTGCGTATGTAAATCTATCATTTCTATTTTCTCTTTTCTCTTTTCATAAAAAATCTATGAATTTGCAAACTCAATAACCGCTTTCAGATTTTTTACCTAATTACAAAAGATTATATAATAAGAAATATTTTTAGTCAATTTCTTATATTGCAAATTATAACTCGCCGCTCATAACAATATAATATAGTTATTGTGTTTAACACACTATTTTTATAAGATATATCCGTCTTTCAAAAAATGAAATAAAGTTTCACCAATATAATAAACAGTAGCAATAGTAGTAATAAAAATTTTTGAGAGGTGGCGTTATGCAAGCGGTAATTATGGCAGGAGGATTTGGAACAAGACTTAGACCCATCACGTGCAATATCCCTAAACCTATGGCTCCCATCGCAAATGAGCCGATGTTATGTCATATTATTAATCTTCTAAAACAACACAATTTCCATGACTTAACAATGCTTTTGTATTATCAGCCCGAAGTAATCTCGCAGTATTTTGGCGACGGAAAAAAGTTCGGAGTAAATATCAATTACCTGCGTCCCGACGGAGATTTAGGAACAGCAGGCAGCGTAAAATTTGCCCAGAAATTGATAAAGGACACTTTTCTTGTAATCTCGGGCGACGTTTTAACGGATTTTGATTTAACTCAAGCGCTTGAATTTCATAAACGCAAAAAATCTATAGCGACTATGGTGCTTACAAGAGTTCCAAATCCTTTACAGTTTGGAGTCGTCATAACCGACAAGCATGGGAAAATAGAAAAATTTCTCGAAAAGCCGTCGTGGGGAGAAGTTTTTTCCGATTCAATAAATACGGGAATCTACGTTTTAGATCCAAAAGTTTTTGATTATATTCCCGCCGATAAAGATTTTGATTTTTCAAAAGAACTTTTTCCTTTATTATTAAAAGAGAAGAAACCTCTTTACGGATATATAGCCGACGGATATTGGAAAGATATCGGAAGCCACGACGAATACAGGCACGCTCATTACGATATTCTCGACGGAGTGGTTAAGATAGAAACTAAAGGGAAAAAACTAAAAATCGGCGGAAATGAAATTACGGTCGGCGAGGGCGTTGAAATAGGAAAGGATGTGTCCGTTGACAGCAATGCGATTTTGGGCGATAATGTTATAATTAAAGACGGCGCAAAAATTTCGCGCACCGTAATAGGTTCAAATACAATAATAGGCGAAGGAGCGGAAGTTTTAGGATCTATACTTTGGGATAATGTGTCGATAGGAAATGAAGCCCGCCTAAAAGAAAATGTCATAGGGAGATCCACAACTATCGGCGATAGAAGCGTTATTCAAGTGGGGACCGTTATTTCGGACGAATGTTCTATCGGCGGAGATGTCGTTATAAAAACAAATTTAAGAATTTGGCCTAATAAAATAGTGGAGTCCGGAGCGGTTTTGTCGAGCAGTTTGGTGTGGGGAGAAAAGTGGAATAAAGCGCTCTTTAACGCCACGGGCATTACTGGTCTTGCTAATGTTGAAATCACGCCGGAATTTGCGGCAAAAATAGGTTCGGCATACGGCGCTTTTATAGGAAAAGGATCTTATATTCTCACAACAAGAGACACACACCGCGTTTCAAGAATGATAAAGAGAGGATTAATATCAGGACTTCTTTCCGCGGGAGTAAAAGTTGGAGATTTGAGCAATGCCCCTATCCCTGTGGCAAGATACCAAATCGGCAATGAGGGCGAAGCCGGAGGAATTCACGTCAGACAATCCCCTCTTGACGCAAAGATGATTGATATTAAATTTTTTAATTCAAAAGGCAGAGACATTTCGCTAAAACAAGAAAAATCGATAGAGCAGCTTTTTTATAGAGAGGATTTCAAAAGAGCCGACATAAAAGATATTGGAGAAATTGTAGTTCCTCCGCGCGCTATAGATTATTATAGAACTGGTTATCTCAACACTATAAAAAAAGATATTATTAGAAATTCAAATCAAAAACTTGTGATAGACTATGCAAATTCCTCAGCCACAATGATTTTCCCCGCCATACTCGGAGAGCTTGACATAGAAGTCGTGGCTTTAAACGCTTTTGTAACTTCGCGCGAAAGCAAAACAAAATCTACGGAAGAATTTCAAAATTCATTATTGCAGCTTTCTAATATAGTAACCACGCTTGAAAGCAATGCTGGTTTTTTAATTGATTCCGGCGCTGAAAAATTATTTTTTGTGGACGAGAAAGGTAGGATTATGCATAATGACTTGGCTATGTTTGTCGTCACATATCTTGTTTTGAAAACAAATGCCAATAAAAATGCGACTATAGCCGTTCCCGTATATGCTTCTTCCGTCATAGACACTCTTGCAAAAAAATTCAAAGTTAAAGTTAAGAGAACGGGAACAACCCCAAAAAGCATTATGGACGCGGCGGCTCAAGAAGACGTGATTTTTGTTGGAGACAGCCAGGGCGGATTTATTTTTCCTCAATTCCAAGCTTCTTTTGACGCGATGTTTGCCATAGGAAAAGTTATTGAAATGCTTGCCGAGCTGAAAATGTCTTTAAGCAATATAGAAAAACAAATTCCCCCTTTGCTTGTTTTACATAAAGCCGTCGCCTGCCCATGGGATAAAAAAGGACAGGCTATGCGCCAAGCAATAGAATATTCTAAAGATAAAAAAGCTGAACTTATAGACGGAGTAAAAATTTATTTGCCGGACAATAAATGGGTTCTTATGTCTCCGGATCCCGACGACGCATTTTTTCATATTTGGGCTGAAGCTAAAAAACCGGCGGAGGCAAAAACAATAATTGATTCGTATGCAAAGCTAGTAAAAAAATGGCAGGAATAATAAAAACATAAAGGAGCAATGCAATGGATATAAAATTTGGAACATCGGGATGGAGAGGAATAATCGGCGAAGATTTTACCTATGATAATGTAAGAATAGCAACACAAGCGATAGCCGATATTGTAAATGAGGAAACAAATAATTCCGCATCTATAATTATAGGTTATGACACAAGATTTATGTCTGAAGATTTTGCAAAAGCCTGCGCGTCGGTTTTAGCGGGAAACGGCATAAAAGTTTTGCTTTGTAAAAGAGATACTCCGACACCCGTTTTAGCTTATGAAATTATTCGCTTAAAACTTACGGGAGGAATAAATTTCACGGCAAGCCACAATCCGTATTTATATAATGGAATTAAATATTCACCCTCTTGGGGCGGTCCCGCTTTACCCGAGACAACAAAAAAAATAGAGGAACTTTGCGCAACAATAGACAAATCGTCTATAAAAAAACTTCCGTTTGAAGAAGGAGTAAAAAATAAACTTATAGAATTTTATAATCCCCGCCCGGCATACCTTAGAAGAATAAAACAATTGATAAATTTCAAAGCGTTAAAAAAAGCAAAAATCAAAGTGGCCGTCGATGTTTTGCACGGAACGGCTAACGATTATCTTGATTCTTTACTCGACGAGGCTGGAATTAAACAAAAAACTATCAATAAAAATAGAGATACGATGTTTGGCGGACACGCGCCCGAACCGTCTGAGGAAAATCTCAAAGATTTGTTTAAAATAGTAAAAAATGAATCCTGCAAACTCGGACTTGCAACCGACGGCGACGCCGATAGATTTGGCATAATTGATTCAAATGGAACTTTTATAACGCCAAATCAAGTCATTCCGATTTTGTTTTATCATTTGAATAAAACGAGAGGATGGACAGGAATAGTCGCAAGAAGCGTTATGACCACTCATTTAATCGATAAACTTGCGGCAAAACTCAATGTGGAAGTAATAGAAACCCCCGTCGGTTTTAAATATATCGGAGACGTTATGGTCAATCATCCGAAAGAATTTATTATCGGAGGAGAAGAATCCGGAGGACTGACAATCAGAGGACATATTCCTGAAAAAGACGGAATTCTTGCCTGCCTTTTAATGGCTGAAGCCGTGGCGATGAATAAAAAATCTGTCGCCGCTTTACTTAAAGATATAGAAAAACTTACCGGAAAAGTTTGGACGGCAAGACTGAATTTTCATTTGCCCGTTCCCGTAATGGAAGCATTTAGAACAAAACTTAAAGAAACGCCTATTGATGAATTTGCGGGAATAAAGATTCAAAAGAAAATCACTATAGACGGAGATAAATTTATTTTAGACGATAATAATTGGATAGGTTTTAGACTTTCGGGAACAGAACCCGTAGTCCGCGTTTATGCTGAATCCGATTCGCAAAATAAACTCAATAAAATCTTAAAAGCCGGGAGAAACTTCGTATATGGAAAATGACATTATAAAACCTCGTAAAACGTTCAAAGAAAAAATTGTGCGCATACTCAAAAATTATCTCGTGATGGGAATTATAATCATTATCCCTCTATGGCTTACCTATTTTGTAGTCTCTATCTTATTTGGCTGGGTGAGCAATTTTACTTTTCCGATAATTTCCGCCGTGCTAAACGCTTTTACTTCAGACCATAAATACTATTTATTAGCCGTAAAAATCTCCAGTTTTTTTATTTCTATGACTCTTATATGTTCTTTAGGATTTATAGCTAATAATCTTTTTGGTAAAACCATTATTAAATTTATTGAACAAATTATAAGAAAAATACCAATGGTCGGCGCCGTCTATTTTTCAGCTCAACAATTTGTGAACTTTATTTTTTCAGACGATAAAACAAAAGGATTTAAGCAAGTGATTTTAGTTCCTTATCCTAACGAGTATTCTCTTTCCGTAGCTTTTCTAACTAACAAAACCGTTATACAAGGCAAGGAATATATTTGCGCTTTTATGCCGACAACGCCAAATCCATCCACCGGTTTTCTTATGCTTTTTAACGATGAGAAAAAAATTATTTACACAGACTACACCATAGAGCAAGCTTTTCAATTTATAATTTCCGTCGGTGTAATAAGTTTGGGCGAAAAATACAAAACGTCAGACACAGACAATAAAGATATGAATGAATTAAAAGAAGAAATTGAAAAATTAAAAAAAGGAACAAAAAAAGAAGAGGTCTTAAAAAATGACAATTAACGCTCCCCGCGGCGTTCACGATATTATAGGCGCAAACGCTTTTAAGATGACGGAACTTGAAAATAATGCAAAATTTATTTTTGCAAGACACGGTTTCATAGAAGCAAGAACGCCGATATTTGAAGACATCGCTTTGTTTATACGTTCAATCGGAGAACAGACCGATATAGTCAGTAAAGAAATGTATGTTTTTGAAGATAAAAAAGGGAAAAAATTCGCTTTGCGCCCCGAGGGAACGGCTTCTTTTGTCAGAGCTTATATAGAGCATAGACTTGATATGTCTTATCCTGAAGGAAAATTTTTTTACAGCGGCGAGATGTTTAGATATGAAAGACCTCAAGCTGGCAGATACAGACAATTTCATCAAATAGGAGGAGAGTTTTTAGGAAATTCCTCTCCGTCGGCCGATGCGGAAATTATAATTATCACAGCCGACATTCTCTCGTCGGTGGGAATTAAGGAATTGTCAATACATATAAATTCTCTCGGCTGCTGCAATTGCAGACCTAAATTTAGACAAGCTCTTATAGATTATTTTTCGTCTATAAAAGATCTCTGCCAAGATTGTCAAATCAGACTTGAAAAAAATCCGCTGAGACTGCTTGATTGCAAAATTGATTCATCCAAATTTACAAACGTTCCAAAGATGACTGATTTTTTATGCCCCGAATGCAAAGAAAATTTCAGCATCGCGCAAGATTTATTAAAAAGCGCGGGTTATAAATTTAGAGTTGACGATAAACTCGTTAGAGGTTTGGATTACTACAATAGAATTGTTTTTGAAATACGTTCGTCCGTTTTAGGAGCGCAGGACGCTCTTGCCGGAGGAGGAAGATATGATAATCTTGTAAAGGATTTAGGCGGCCAGCCAATACCGGCCGTGGGTTTTGCACTTGGATCAGAAAGAGTTATTCTTGCCGCTCAAGAAACTGATTTTTTTGAAAAAAAAGAGAAAGCAAAAAAAATATATATTGCCGTTGCCGACAAAGAACTTATAGGAGACGCTTTTGCTTTTGCAATAAGAATCACAAAACAAGGATTGAAAAATAATAAAAACATATCGGTTTATCCCCCTCTAATTGATAAAAATTTCACCAATCAATTGAAATTTGCAAATAAAATCAACGCCGACGAAACTATAGTTTTTGCTAAAAATGAATTTGACAATGGAAACTTAATTGTAAAAGATATGAAAGCAAGAACACAGATAGAAATTCCAATTTCTGAAATTTAATTTTCCAGCAGACTATTTAGACAAAATATTTTTATTTCCAAGGATAGAACAATTCGGCTTCTTCGCGCTTTTGTCTGTTAAAAGACATATTTGTTTTTAAGTTAAACATAAAATAAAAATCGTGAATATATCCTTGATACAAATCTTTTCTAACGCGCACAGTCGCACCAAAATTATAACAGTGCAGATCTCTATAAAGTTTTATTTCATACTCGTTTATATTTATTGCCTGCGTTTTGAAATTAGAAATACTTCTCATATTATAATCAAGCCGCCATTTTGGCGTTAACCATAAACCAAAACCCAAAACATTATCAATCACGTCCCTCTTTATTTCCTCATAAAAAATTCCCAATTTAATATAAGCTATTTCTGTCCTGCCTATGGTTATTTCAGACTGCAGCCCCTCAAATTTCACAGAAGGATCAAGAGTTTGAGTTTGTCTAATATAAATACTTAGATAAGATTTCGGAAGATACACAAGCTCATTTTCTATCGGCGACCAGCGCGTTATCTGCTCGGAAGAGTCTCTGAATTTTCTCAAGTCATACGAAACCACATTTCTAACAGTCAAATTATCCGTTATATACATATAATTAGAATACGCTATTTTTTCTTTTGTGATCCCGTAATTGCCGCTGCTCCTATCAATCTCAAAAGAATTTCTATCCGTAATGGCCGCGATAGAATAATCAAAATTCCAATCCATCCAATTTGACGGTCTTAACCGCGTATTCAAACCGCCCGAATATGTAAGAAACATACTCTCGTCCATATTTCCAAGATCATCTTTATCATAGAAATTGCCGCCTATCCCCAAATACGGAGTAAAAGTTAAATTGTTTAAAGCTCTAAAGTTTTTTGATATCGCATCCTCAAAAACAACTGTATTTTTATAAAACAATTCTCCGTCTGAAATATATTTTTCTCCCGCATAATTATAAAGAACGTTAAAATTATTTGAAATATCCCAAAATAATTTTCGCGGATATAAAGTATAAGAAATTCTTGGAACAGCTAATTGATAAGGTTCAAAAGCTTTAGTTTGCTCGTTATAATAATCATATTTTTCAAAAACAAACATAATATTTGAGCTTGTCCCACTTCTTGTAAATGCGGCAAAAGAATGAGGATTATTTGAAACTCTATTCCAATTATTACGACTAAAAATATTATTAAAATCAGGATCGCTTAAAAATTCAGCTTGAGATTGTATCGTCCAAATATCCGCGACTCTACTCCAAAAGGAAGGTCTTATCGCCCATCTTTGAATACCGACGATTTCATCATTTATATTATAACCGTAAACGCTAAACTTCGTAATCTCGCCCGCATAATCAAGCTGAGTCCCGTATCCGGTTCCGGATTTTCCCAAATAATCTAAAAACAATTCGTCGCTAAGATTTTCAGTAATAGAAAATCCCACTGTTGTCTTTAAGGAAACGCCCGCTTCCTGGCTATAACCCGGCTCAACGGAAACGGTAAACGGTTCTTTGCCTCTCTCTAAACTTCTTGTAAGAACGGGAAAATAAAACACCGGCACATGAGCGATATAAAAAACGGCATTATATAAAGTGATTCTTTTTCCTTGTCTTAAAACTGCCCGCGAAGCCTTAAAGGACGTATGAGGATCGTCTAAATCGCAATTTGACATAATAGTTTTTGACGCGGCAAAATTGTATTTATCAAGCCTTTGCATTTTTTCAGATTGTATGAAAGCCATATTAGACGCGGCTCTTGTTTTAATCAATTCGCCTTTTTCCTCGTCATAATAATAACTTATTGAATCTGCAAAAATAATATTTCCATCTTCTTCAATTGAAACATTGCCGCGGGCGTTTATAAATTTATTTTGAAGTTCAAACTCAACTTCATCGGCTTGTAAAAATTTATTTTGCCATAAAATAGAAACGTTTCCTTTAGCCAAGAGCAAATCAGATTCCTGACGATATTCCAAAACATCGGCTTTTATATCTATATCATAGGCAAAAGATATTGTTGAAAAGATTGTAATGATGGAGGAAAATAAAATAATTTTTATGAATAGTTTTTTCATTTGGAGGATTTATTGTTCGGCAAGCATAGCGGCTCCCACAACCCCCAATTTATTAGACCATTTAGAACAAATCACATTGCAAATTCTTGCAGGAGTTTTAAAAGCCCTCATTTTCATTTCTTTTTTTGCCAGAGGCAAAATAAATTTCTCAGCCCGGCTTACTCCGCCGCACAAAACTATTGTGTCCGGATTTATAAAGTTGACTATATTAGAAAGCAAAACCCCGAGAATTTCTCCAGCATATTGCCAAAGTTCTAAAGCCGTCTTGTCTTTTCTGAGAGCGGATTTATAGAGAATTTCAATAGTAAGTTTTGAGAAATCATTATCTATAAATTTCATTATAATCGGCGATTTATGTTTTTTTATATAGTTAACGCTGTATGCGGTTAAATTTTTTGCCCCAATATACGCTTCAACGCAGCCAATATTTTCACAATTACACACATTGCGGTCATAAGTTATTGTCATATGACCTATTTCTCCGGCGCTGGAACTCGAACCTCTGTATATTTTCTTATTTAATATTATTCCTCCTCCGATACCCGTTCCCAAAGTAATACATACGAGATTATTTGCTTTTCCTCCCGTATCAAGCCAAAAAGCTCCAAGTGAAGCGGCGTTTGCATCATTATCAATACAAACTTTTTTCTTTGAATATTTATGCAAAATATTTCTTACAAAAATATTTTTCCATTTGGGTAAATTATAAGCGCGGCGTAAAATTCCATTTTTAGAATCAACGTCTCCGGGTATTCCTAAACCAATACTTTTAACTTTATCATAACCTTCCAAACCGGCGGCAGCTTTTAGAATATCTTTTAAAACTTTTCGAGGCTCTTCTTTAATATTCGTTGGCAGCGAGGTTTGCGAAAGAATCTCTAAATCAGATTTTACTATTGCGATTTTTACGCTTGTTCCTCCAATATCTATTCCTAAAAAATGTTTTTTAGTCATAATAATCTCCAAGTTGATTTATAAAATTTAAAACTTCCCCGGCCAAATATAAAGAGCCGACTGCCGCAACTTTTTCATTATTTTTAATCTGCCTAAAAACTTTTTTGATATTGTCAGTTTCAATTATTTCTATTTGACTATCCAACTTAAGAAACACTTCTTTTATTTTTTTTGTTTCCAAAGATCTTGGATTGTCTAATTTGGGTAAAATTATTTTGGAAGCAAAAGGATATAAAGCTTTGGCTATTTTTCTATAATCTTTTTGTTTCATTAAAGCAAAGATAAGAGGTCTTTTCTTTTGCGCATAACCTTCGGATTTCCAAGTTTTTATAAAAGAATAAATTCCCTCTATATTATGCGCTCCGTCTATAATAAGTTCTATTTTTTTATTTTCAAGTTGTATTTTTTTAATATCAAATCTTGCGGTATGGACGCTTTCTAAAAGAGCCGCCACAAGCGATTGTTTATTTATTTTAAGCCCTAAAATAAGTTCTGCAGCGCAAACAGCTATAGCGCAATTTTGTATTTGATGCGCGCCGCTCATAGATATTTTTAAGTTCTTAAAATTATTATTTATTCCATAATAATCAAATTCTTGAATTCCTTTCGCGGCATTTACATTTTTAACTCTAAAGCTTTTTGAAAAAACATAAGGCTTTGCTTTTTTTTCAATTTCTTTCATCGCCGGTTTTACTAAAGGAGGACAAATAACAAAAGCATTTTTCTTTATTATGCCGGCTTTTTCATAAGCTATTTTTGATAAAGACGAGCCGAGAATTTCCTCATGGTCAAAAGATATTGACGTTATTATACACGATAGAGGATTTTTTACAATATTAGTCGCGTCAAAACGTCCGCCTAATCCTGTTTCAAGAACGGCTGTGTCTATCTTTTTATCCGCAAAATAAATAAAAGCAATTGCCGTCAAATATTCAAAATACGAAAGTCCAAATTTTTTTGCGCAAGAATTATATTTTTTCAAAATAGCGTTAAAAGTTTTTTGAGATATTTCTTTTGCGTCTATTTTTATACGCTCGCAAACATTTATCAAATGCGGCGAAGTATATAATCCCGTTCTATATCCGTGTCTTCTTAAAATATTGCTTAAAAATAAAGCTGTGGAACCCTTGCCGTTCGTGCCCGCTATTTGAATAGATTTGAAAGATCTTTCAGGATTACCGATATGTTTGAGAAAATTTCTTATCCTTGAAAGTCCGGGCTTCATTCCCTGATATTCTTTTAAAGAATCAAGATACTTCATTTTTGACAAAAAAACGCAGTAATTTTATCAAAACATCCTTAATATCTTTTCTTTCAACAATCATATCGACCATACCGTGATTTCTTAAAAATTCAGGTCTTTGAAAACCGTCGGGCAATTGCTGTCTTATCGTTTGTTCAATAACTCTTGGACCCGCAAAACCGACTAAAGCCCCCGTCTCGGCAATATTTATATCGCCTATCATAGCAAAACTCGCGGCGACTCCGCCCGTCGTAGGATCGGTTAATAATGAAATATATCCCAAACCGGCTCTGGCAAGTTTAGATAAAGCCGCGTTTGTTTTCCCCATCTGCATAAGAGAAATTAATCCTTCCTGCATTCTTGCCCCGCCGGAAGCGGAAACTATAATCACGGGATATTTTTTTTTCAAAGCATATTCGACGGCGCGGACAATTTTTTCTCCGACTACCGAGCCCATACTTCCGCCCATAAATCCAAAATCCATCACTGCGATCACCACAGGCTGTCCCCCTATTTCCGCTTTGCCCGTTATAATTGCATCTTCGTGTGTTTTTTTTATTTTTTCTCCATATCCAGGAAATTTCAAAAAGTCCACAGGAAGTATATTTTCACAAAACTCTTCAAAAGAATCGGCGTCAACAGTAATATTAATTCTCTGGCGAGGCTGCAATCTCGCATAATGTCCGCATTTTGGACATACAAAATAATTACCCTCATAATCTTTCTGTAAAAGAATTTGATCGCATTTTGGACATTTAGCCCAAAGTCCAGCCGAAGGCAAACTTCTCTTCTCAGATCTGTCTATGGAATCTTTCTGCCGCTTTACCATTTTTCCTCCAAGCGTTTATTTTTTATTTTTTTATTTTTATTCTGAAATTCCTTCCGCCAACAAATCTCCCTGTTCAAGACAACCTATAGGCTTTCCGTTTTTATCCACGACGGGAATATTATCTATATTATATTGTTTTAATATTTTTACGGCGTCTATGGCAAGCAAATCCGGATCAATTGTTCTCGGAAATTTTGTCATAACGTTTTTTATCGACTCTTTTAACACGCGCTCGCCCTTAATCTGCAATTGACGTCTTAAATCTCCGTCTGTAAAAAAACCGACAATTTTTTCTTTCTTGTCAATTACGCTTGTCGCTCCAAGTCTAGTCCCCGTCATAACTAAAAGAGCGTCTTTAACTGTAGCATTTTCTTTAACAACCGGATTATAATTTCCTTTTCTCATAATATCTCTGACATGCATAGTAAGTTTTTTCCCGATAGCCCCCAAAGGATGAAGCAAAGCTAAATCGTCTTTTTTGAAACCCTTCATATGCGAAACCGTGAGAGCAAGAGCGTCCCCCATAGCTATTAAAGCCGTGGTCGAAGCAGTCGGCGCAAGATTATAAGGACAAGCTTCTTTTTTGACGCTGCAATTTATAATACAATCCAATCCTTTCCAAACTTCGGCGTTCACTTTTCCCGTCATAACAATTATTTTGATTTTCATCGTTTTAAGAATAGGCAAAATTTTCTTTATCTCTTCAGTCTCTCCGGAATAAGAAATCATTATTACTATATCGCCTTTCATAATCATTCCCAAATCTCCATGGAGACTTTCCGAAGGGTGAATAAAAATAGAAGGAATGCCTATCGAAGACATTGTCGCCGAAATTTTTTTTCCGACAAGCCCCGATTTTCCAAGCCCCATAATTATAACATGCCCCTTACAATTTTTCAGAGTCAATGCTGCGGCGTTAAAATTCTTATCAATGTGATCTATCTGATTTTTAACGGCTTGAGCTTCGATTAAAATAGTTTCTTTGGCTATTTTATTCATATTATTAACCCTTTAATCCATGCGATAGTTTTATGGCTTTGCTCATTTTATCGTAATCTTTTCTTTTTACAAGTCTTTCTATTTGGCAATCCAAATCAATGCCAAAAGGTAAAATTTTATCGATAGCGGTTTTTATATTTTCAATTTTTACTTCCGAAAGAAAAAAAGGAATGCCGAAATTTTGAACTTTTATAGGTAATTCAAAATTATATTTTCTTTCCTCTCCCTCAACTTCGGAGTATGAAAAATCTAAAACCAAATAATCAATTTTTCCAATATAAGTTTCAATTTTTGCAAAAATTGATTCATCATTTTCTATCTTAAAATACTTGAAAACTTTAATTTGCGCATTCTTAAAATCCTCGCACATTTGCGGACTTTCATCTCCGTTTAATTGAATGTTTTTTAATCCGGTTTTTTTCAAAACTTTTTCTATAGAAATTTTATCCGCATTCAAAAACACTCCGACAGGAATAACAAAAGGCGGCAATTTCAAAATATATTCTTTCAACGCTTTCTCGGAAATTTTTTTAGGCGATTCCTTTATAAAATGAAAACCTAAAAAATCAGCCCCTAGATTAGTGGCTTGTAAAACGTCATTATAATTTGTCAGCCCGCATATTTTAATCTTTGCCATTTATATCTCCCGATTTATTTATTTTCCATAAACTTTTTTAGGATCAAACAAAGGTTTTCCGACAATTTCCGTCGAACCGTCGTCGTTGACTTTTGTAAAAAAACAACTTCTATGACCCGTATGACACGCCGCACCGCCGATTTGATTAACTCTTAAAAGAATACAGTCGGCATCGCAATCGTAAAAAAATTCCTTTACTTCCTGAATATTTCCCGAACTCTCTCCTTTTATCCAAAAGCTCTGGCGCGAACGACTCCAAAACGTAGCTTTTTTTGTTTCAAGAGTTCTTTTAACGGACTCTTTATTCATCCAAGCAAGCATCAAGACCGCATTATCCTTATAGTCCTGAACAATAGCCGGTATCAATCCCGATTTGTCAAATTTCATTTTTGAAATAATTTCATCAAACATTTTTCACCTCGTATTTATATTTTTGATTCAAAACCCGCCTCAAAATTATTAGAAACGCATCTTTATAATTTTCTATAAATTTTCATTTACAAAATGTTATCTATAATCTAACTTCCACACCTTTTGATTTCAAATAATTTTTTAAGTCTTTAATCTCTATCTCCTTATAATGAAAAAGCGACGCCGCCAAAAGAGCCGAAGCGCCGGCTTGGCAGGCTTTGAAAAAATGTTCCAAATTTCCAGCGCCCCCCGAAGCTATAACGGGGACATTAACTTTATCGCTTATGATTTTCAATAAATCTATATCGTATCCGTCTTTTGTTCCGTCTTTATCCATACTTGTAAGTAAAATTTCCCCCGCTCCGAGTTTAACCGCATTTTCCGCCCACAAAATAGCGTCAATACCGGTATCAATTCTTCCTCCGTTAACAAAAACATTCCATTTGCCGTCGCTTATTTTTTTTGCGTCTATGGCGACAACGATGCATTGATTTCCAAAAATTTCCGCCGCCTCTTTTACAAATTGAGGATTTTTTACCGCAATAGAATTTAGAGAAACTTTATCAGAGCCGGCATTTAACAACTTTCTTATATCCTCTATCGTTCTTATTCCGCCGCCCACAGTCAAAGGTATAAAAACCTGCTCGGCAGTTTTTCTTACCAAATCAACGGTCGTCTGTCTATCCTCATGAGTGGCCGTAATATCTAAAAAAACAATTTCGTCCGCGCCCTCTTTATTATACCTTTTAGCGACTTCAACCGGATCGCCCGCATCGCGCAAATTTATAAAATTTGTTCCTTTAACAACTCTGCCTCTGTCCACGTCCAAACACGGTATTATGCGCACGCTAAGCATTTTCGCCGGCCTTTATGGCTTTTTGTAAATCAAAATTTCCCGTGTACATTGCGCTCCCGACTATAACTCCTATTACTCCGCCGCTTTCATATTTTTTGAGTTTTATTATATCGTCCATATCTTTAATCCCGCCGGAAACAATTATCCTTAAATTTCTATCGATAAGTTTTTCTAATCCCTTAAAATCCGGACCGCTGAGAGTTCCGTCCCTTGAAACATCCGTATAAATAAACTCTTTTATCCCAACTTCAATCATTTGCAAAACAAAATCCTCAATATAAATTTCTGAAATTTCTTTCCACCCTTTGACTGCAACTTTTTCATCTTTTACGTCAAGAGCGATAATAATTTTTTCTTGACCGTATTTATCGACGGCTTCTTTTACTATCTCGGGATTTTTTACAGCCGCAGTTCCTAAAATTGCAAAATCGGCGCCGGCGGAAAATATATTTTTAATTCTCTCCATATCCCTTATGCCTCCGCCGACTTCTATTTTCACATCGATTTCACCGCATATTTTTTTTATAATTGAAAAATTATCGATTGAATTTTGCAAAGCCGCGTCTAAATCGACTATATGAATTCTTTTTGCCCCTTTTGATTTCCAGAGTTTTGCCGTCTCAAAAGGATCGTTTGAATGAATGGTTTCATTTTCAATTTTGCCTTGTTTTAACCTAACCGAATTTCCATTACGTATATCTATCGCCGGTATTATTAACATTTATGCGCATGCTCCTATAAAATTTTTCATCAGCCGCAATCCGCAGTCTCCGCTTTTTTCCGGATGAAATTGACTGCCCCAAATATTATCAAGAGCTATAGCAGAACAAAAATCAAATCCATATTCCGTAAACGCCGCCGCTTGCCGCGAATTTTTCAGCTCGGCATAATAAGAATGAACAAAATAAAATTGCTCGTTATTTTTTATACCGCCAAACATTTTTTTTGTATTGACATCGTCTTTATAACAAACATTATTCCAACCCATATGCGGAATTTTCAAATCATTACCGTCGAAATCAAAACGTTTCACTTCTCCCTCGATAATATTAAGTCCGTCATATTCTCCATTTTCATAACTCTTTGTAAAAAGAAGCTGAAAGCCAAGACAAGTTCCATATAACATTTTACCAGCCGCAGTATAATCCAATATGGCTTTGTCAAAATCCAACTTTTTCAAAAAATGAACGGCCGGTCCAAAAGCCCCCACACCCGGCAAAATAGCCCCGCTGTATTTAACAATATCTTTTGGCAAATTTATTACCGCGGGTTCCGCTCCGCAATAAGCGACGGCGTTTATAACGCTTTTAACATTTCCAAAACCATAATCAATTATTGCAATTTTTTTCATACTTGTTTTTCCTGTTTTTATCGTCTAAAAATTTATCCAAATCTTCCGGAGACATAATCGTCGGTTTTTTTGTCGCCCGGATTAGTAAAAATTTTTGAAGTCTTATCAAATTCAATCAATTCGCCAAGCAGCATAAAAGCCGTATCCTGAGAAACTCTCGCCGCCTGCTGCATATTATGAGTGACAATAACTATCGTATAATCTTCTTTCAGCCTCATCATCAATTCCTCTATGCGTTGAGTGGCGTGAGGATCTAAAGACGAACAAGGTTCGTCAAGCAAAATAATCTGCGGACGGACTGCAATAACTCTTGCAATACATAATCTTTGCTGCTGCTCAAGCGTCAATAAAAGAGCGGACTTTTTCAATTTATCTTTTATATCGTCCCATAACAGAACGGATTCAAGCGATTTTTGAACGATTTCGTCTATGACGTTTCTTTTTCTTTCTATCCTATTTACTTCCAAACCAAAAGAGACATTATTATAAACGGATATTGGAAAAGGATTAGGTCTTTGAAAAACCATACCGACATTGCGTCTCAGAACGTCTATATCAATATTTTGATCATAAATATTATTTCCCGCAATATTTATTTCTCCTTCCGTTTTTACTCCTTCTATCATATCGTTCATTCTATTTATAGAGCGCAATAAAGTTGACTTGCCGCAGCCCGACGGACCTATCATCGAAGTAATTCTTTTTTCCTTTATAGTCATATTCACATTTTTTAGACCTTGGAACGAGCCGTAATAAAGATTAAAGTTTTTGATTTCTATCTGAGCCATTGTTGATATTTTCACCTTAAAGTAATTTAACTTTTTAAGATTTATTTTCCCTCTTGTTTTTTGAATTATCCGAATCGTCCGGTTATATAATCGTTTGTTTTTTGTTCTTTAGGGGAAACAAAAAGTTTAGCCGTACCGCCTATTTCTATAAGACGTCCCATAAGAAAAAAAGCCGTTCTGTCCCCGACTCTTGAAGCCTGTTTGACGTTATTTGTCACAAGAACTATCGTATATCTCTTTTTCAAGGCTATCATAGTTTCCTCCACTTTAGCCGTGGAAATCGGATCAAGCCCAGAACACGGTTCGTCAAATAAAATAACCTCAGGATTTATAGCAAGAATTCTTGCTATACAAAGTCTCTGCTGCTGTCCGCCCGACATTTTCATAGCCGAAGAGTCAAGCCTGTCTTTTACCTCGTCCCATAAAGAAGCGTCTCTTAAAGCCTGCTCGACAATAGCGTCCATTTCGCTTTTTTTCCCGTGTTTTATAACGCCAAGTCTTTTTGGAGCATAAATAACATTTTCATAAACCGTCATCGGCAGAGGTATCGGCATAGCAAAAAGCATTCCGACTCTCATTCTCAATTTTTCCATATTCATATGAAAAATATTTTCTTCGTCTAAAAAAACATTTCCCTTTCTCGAAAAATCAGAATTAAAATCATTCATTCTATTTAACGTCCTCAAAAAAGAAGTTTTGCCGCTATTTGAAGGACCTATTATCGTTAAAATTTCATTTTTTATTATGCTTAAAGACACATTTTCCAAAACGCATTTGTTTGAAAAAAAACAGCTGAGATCATCAATAAGCATTTTATTTTGATAAAGATTAGTTTTCATTTTCACCACTTCCTGCGTTTTCTAAAATATATTCTTGCAATAATGGCGATAAGACTCATACTCAACACCATCATCAGAAGAACGAGAGCCGTCGCAAAAATTATATTTTTAGGCATATTTGGTATTTGTGTGGAAATTATATAAAGATGATAAGGCAAAGCCATCACTTGATCAAAAGGAGATCGCGGAATATGTGGGAGATAAAAAGCCGCGGCTGTAAAAAGAATCGGCGCCGTTTCTCCCGAGATCCTTGCAATACTTAAAATTGCTCCGGTTAAAATGCCGGGCAAAGCATTCGGCAAAACAATATGTCTTATCGTCTGCCATCGGCTTACTCCGAGCGCTAAACTTGCTTCTCTAAAAGCCGGCGGAACACTGTTAAGAGCGCCTCTTGCCGTCGTAATAATTACGGGAAGCTCCATAATCGAAAGAGTTAAAGCTCCGGCTATAATCGACACGCCAAAACCCAAAAACATCACAAAAATCCCAAGTCCGAATAGTCCATAGACCACCGACGGAATTCCGGCAAGATTTACAATGGCAAGTTTTATAAGCCTTGTAAGCAAAGTATCTTTAGCATATTCGTTTAAGTATATCGCGGCGCAAACTCCTATCGGCAGCGTTATTAAAATTGCGCAAAAAACTATCGAGAGAGTTCCCACTATCGCGGGAAAAATTCCTCCGCTTCTCATCCCGTTCGTAGGCATAGCGGTTAAAAATTCTAAAGATATGGCCGAATATCCGTTTTTTATAATAATAAAAATTATTATTACGACGGGAATTATCGCAACTATCGTCGCGCAAAATAAAAACGCCACTGCAAACTTTTGAGATAATTTCGGATTTAATTTTATCATTTGTTTTTACTTCTTCCTAAAAATAGATCTGCAATAAAATTTACCAAAAAAGTAATGAAGAATAAAACCAAAGCGATTGCAAATAAAGCCCTATAATGCAAACCGCCTGTTACCGTTTCGCCCATTTCGGCGGCTATCGTCGCAGTCATCGTTCTGACCGGCTCAAAAATCGAATGAGGAATATGAGCGGCGTTTCCCGTTATCATCATAACGGCCATCGTCTCGCCGATAACGCGTCCTATACCGAGCATTATGGCGGCTATTATTCCGGGCATAGCGGCTTTCAAAACAATTCTTCGTATCGTCTGCCACTTGGTTGCGCCTAAAGCAAAAGCTCCTTCTTTATACTGCCAAGGAACAGAACGAATGGCGTCTTCCGATATTGTAACTATAGTGGGCATAGCCATAAAAGCAAGCATTATCGAACCTGTAAAAGCCGTAAGTCCCGTCGGAATATTAAAAAAGACGCGCACAAGAGGAGCAAGCGAAACCATTCCGACAAAACCTATTACTACGCTCGGGACGGCCGCCATAAGTTCGACCAAAGATTTAAGAATATCTTTTATTTGTTTAGGCGCGAGTTCGGAAATATAAACGGCGGCCATAATTCCGACCGGAACGGCTATTATGCATGCGCCCACAGTTACAAGAACGGAGCCGACTATTAAAGATAAAATGCCAAACTCAGGAGGATTTGCCGACGGATACCAGAACTTTCCGATAATAAAATCGACAATTCCAAATTCCTTAAAGAAAGATATTCCTTCTTTTATCAGAAAACCAAAAATTAAAACTACAAAAACGATTGATAATATTCCGCAAAAGAATATTATTTTTTCAATAATATCATCTTTAATTTTTCTCATAATTTCTTCCCTTTCTTTATTTTCATTTTATCGGGACAAAATCTGTTTCTAAAACTATTTTCTGGCCTTCGGGCGAAAGCGCAAAACTTATAAACTCTTTAACCGTAACAGACGAATCTTTTTTTGTATAAAGAAATAAAAGTCTTGAAATAGGATAAGAATTGCTTAATATATTGCCGGGAGTTGGCGCGATATATTTACTTTTTTTATCCTTTGCTATTTTCAATACTTTTACCTCGTCGTTTGAAAAACCCATTCCCACATATCCGACGGCATGCGGATTTTGAGAAACTTCGTCAAAAATTGCCTGAGACGACGGCATCAACAAAGCGTATGGAGAAAATTCATCTTTGGCTTTAGGGTTTCCGCGTCTTAAAACTTTTTCCTTAAAAAACATATGTGTGCCGGAATTTCCCTCTCTTGATAATATGACAATTTCCAAATCGTCTCCGCCGAGCTCTTTCCAATTTGAAACATTCCTCATAAAAATATCGCGCGCCTGATCCATAGTAAGTTCGTTTATGGGATTGTCTTTGTTTACTAAAATCACAAGACCGTCGAGACCGACGACAATTTCTTGGACGGTAAGATTATTTTTCGCGGCTTCATCCTCTTCCCTGTCTTCTATTTTTCTCGACGACATCGCTATGTCGCAAGTTTCATTTATCAAAGCCGCAAAACCGGTCCCAGACCCCCCGCCCGTAACCCCGACATTTACTTCGGGTCTATTTTCAACAAATTTCTCCGCCCAGACTTGAACAAGATTTACCATAGTGTCCGAACCTTTTATCTGTATTGAATTTCCTTTTGAATTTCTTTCATTAGCGCAGGAAATTAAAAACAAAAACAGAAATAAACAAATCGATAGAAAAATATTTTTTCTCATTATTCCCACTCTATTGTAGCCGGCGGTTTATTTGAAATATCATAGACCACTCTATTGGCTCCTTTGACTTCATTTATTATCCTTGAAGAAATTATGCCGAGCAAATCGTAAGGAAGTTTAACCCAATCGGCCGTCATAGCATCTTGAGAATTAACGGCTCTTAAAACAATAACATATTCGTAAGTTCTCGCGTCGCCCATTACTCCGACGGTTTTTACCGGAAGTATGACCGCAAAGGACTGCCATATTTTTTCATAAAGTCCCGCTTTTCTAATTTCATCCTCAATTATAAAATCAGCTTTTTTCAAAATATTAAGTTTTTCACGCGTAATTTCTCCAAGCGTCCTAACTGCAAGACCGGGACCGGGAAAAGGCTGCCTGTCTATAATTTCCGACGGAAGTTTAAGCTCTCTGCCCAAAACTCTCACCTCGTCCTTAAAAAGAAATTTCAACGGCTCCACTAATTTTAATTTCATTTTTTTAGGCAGTCCGCCAACATTATGATGACTTTTTATCGGAACTTTCAATCCTTTTATAGAAACGCTTTCTATAATATCGGGATAAATTGTTCCTTGCAAAAGAAAATCTATATTTTTTATTTTCTTGGCTTCTTTTTCAAAAACATCAATAAAAGTTTTTCCAATAATTTTTCTTTTAAGTTCGGGGTCGGTTACATTTTTTAATTTTGAAAGAAAGAGTCGTTGAGCGTTAATTATTTTCAAATTCTTTCCAAATTTTTTACCGAAAGTTTTTACAACTCTTTTTGTCTCTCCAAACTTTTGAAGTCCATGATCCACATAAACGCAAAAAAGATTTCTGCCGATAGCTTTATATAAAATCATAGCCGCAACGGAAGAATCAACCCCTCCGGAAAGAGCGCATAAAACTTTGGAATTTCCCACTTCTCTCCTAACTCTTTTTATTTCTTCGACCACATACGATTTCATAGTCCAATCTTTTTTTTCTTTGCAAATATTAAAGATAAAATTTTGAAATATTTTTTGACCATTGACGGAATGTTTTACTTCAGGGTGAAATTGAACGCCGAAAATATTTTTTGAAAGGCTTTCCAAAGCCGCGTATGGCGAATTGCTTGACTTAGCTATCGCCTTAAAATCTTTTGGAAGTTTAGAGACTTTATCCCCGTGGCTCATCCACAATATTTCTTTTTTCAAAAGGCCTCTAAACAAAATACTTTTTGTGTTTATATCCACTAAAGCAAGACCAAATTCTCTACGTTTAGAAGCGTTCACTTTTGATCCAAAATATTGAGCTATCAATTGAAGACCGTAACAAATACCCAGTATGGGAATACCTAAACTCCAAATTCTGCTATCGGGCTTAGGCGAATTTTTTTTATAAACGCTCGCATATCCGCCAGAAAGTATTATACCTTTTACATTGTTGAAATTTGAAATATCATCAATGTTTTTATCGCCGGGATAAACCTCGCAATATACTTTCTCTTCTCTTATTCGTCTTGCTATCAGTTGAGTGTATTGAGCGCCGAAATCTAAAATTAAAATCATCAACTATTCCTTATTGTCATCATTGTCATCATTTTGTATTTATAAAGAAACATTTTCCAAAGATTCCCAACGATTAGACTTAGTTTTTAGACAAAAGAAAATTATAATAACGACAGCACCTATAATAGAGAGAGTAAAACTTACATTTATAATATTTGATAATGTCTGAACTATGGCTAAATTGTCAGCGGAGAAACCGTCAACACTGTAAAAAGCCTGAAAAGAAAAGACGGTAAAAGCTATATATGAAACTATGAGAACCGCAATAGGAATAATACCGATTAAAAGCCACCAGCCTCTAAAATTTATATCGTGCAATCTGCGGACTTTTATTGACAAAGACGGAAGCAATAATCCTAACAGAACAATTAAATTCAAAATTCCGACGGCTGAGGACAATGTGAATGCGCCCAAAGCGATAAAAATTAAATTAACAAAGTAAAGAATCAAGAGAACAATAACGGCGCACAAAGAGAAAAGCCAGAATGTTTTTCTTGGAACACAACCCTTAAAATCAACATAATGTTTAGTAATTATCTCTAAGAAATATAATTTAATAAAATTCATTTTATCTCCTTTTGTCCATAATTAAATTTTTACAATCAAACTTTTGACGATACTATCTCTTTTTGTTTTTGATATTTTCCTTTTCTATCCGCATAAGAAACTTCGCAAATTTCACCGGCTTGCAAAAACAAAACTTGAGCTATGCCTTCATTTGCATAAACTCTTACGGGAAGCGACGTTGTATTTGCTATGGATAATGTTACAAAACCCTCCCACTGAGGTTCAAAAGGAGTAATGTTTACAAAAATTCCGCACCTTGCATATGTGGATTTGCCAAAAGCTATGGTGATAATATCGCGCGGAATTCTAAAATACTCCAATGATTTTCCCAAAACAATAGAATTAGGTTTTACATCTATAAAATCTTTTACCTCAACGGGCTTAAAAACTCCGCTTGAATTTTTCGGATCTAAAATACCGTCGGTTTTCATTATCATAAATTCATTTGACAATCTCATATCATATCCGTAAGAAGAAGTCCCAAAAGAAATTTTTCCGTCTTTTATCTGGCCCGGCTCAAACGGCTCTATCATTTTATTTTCAAGAGCCATTTTTTTTATCCATCTGTCATTTTTTACCATTTAGTCCCGGCCTTCTGCAAATTTAACGGCGGCTCTTGCAAGAGCATAATTTGCATCTACCGCCGTTATTTTTGAAACTATAGAATTCATCAAAATTGGTATTTCCGTGCAAGCCTCTATAAAAGCGTCCGGTTTTAACGCGTCCGAAATTTCATTTATGATTTTTTGAAAGCTGTCTGCAAAATCGCACGCCTTACCCTTTTTTACGCCGTCATAAATCGCAGACATTATTTTTTTCTCTAAATCATTTGGAATATCTAAAACATTATATCCGTTTTCAATAAGAGCTTTGTCGTAAATCTTAGCGGCTTTTGTTCCCGTCGTCGATAAAACCGCAATATTTTTTGCGCAAGGATTTAACTCCTTTAATTCATTTATCGCCGCATCCACTATACTAATAAAAGGAATTTTTATTTCATTCCTTAAATCCCGCTCAAAAAAATGAGCCGTATTACAAGCCATTATAAGAACGCCGGCGCCGGCATTTTCTAAAAGTTTAGCGCTGGACAAAATATATTCTTTCGGATTTTTATCGCCAAATAAAATAAAATTCGTTCGGTCCGGGATCTGAGGATAATTATCAATAATAATATGAATATGATCTTGATCTTTCTTTGCTGGCGTAAGTTTTATAATTTTAGCAAATAGATCTAATGTCGCCTCAGGTCCCATCCCGCCGATAATTCCAATCGTTTTAGGCATTCGCCCCGTCGAATTTTTCATATTTAGCTCTATCAAATTCTTTTTCAGAATTGCTGACCACAATAGTTCCCGCGACATCTCCCGTAACATTCATACAAGTTCTGCCCATATCTAAAAGAGCGTCAATTCCTAAAATCATCGCATAAGCCGCCGCCACAACCGAACCTGCCTCCACCTTTAGTCCGACCGATTCAAGAACAAGCAAAAGCATTATCGCTCCGGCTCCCGGCACTCCCGCGGTTCCTATTGCCGCTAAAACGGCGGTCAGCATTACCATAAGCATTTGGCCAAAATCAAGCGGCGAGCCGACGGCATTTGCAATAAACATCACGCATATCGCTTCATAAATAGTCGTGCCGTCCATATTTATTGTGGCGCCTAAAGGAAGAGAAAAAGAATAAACGCCTTTTGACACTCCCATATGTTCGGCCGTTCTAATTGAAATGGGCAATGTTCCTCCGCTTGAACGCGTGGCAAAAGCGGTAAGCATCGGAGCGCGCGCTTTTTTTATAAAACCAAAAACGTTTACTTTGTTTGCAAGCAGAAAACCGCCGTAGACAAAAATCAAATGAACCGCCAAAGCCGCATAAAGAATTACGGTTACTCCCACAAGCGGTCCCACAACTTTTGCGCCGTTTAATGAAAATACCGTGGTCAATAATGCAAAAACTCCGATAGGCGCATATTGCATAACCCATCCGACTATTTTGAAAATAATCTCCACCATTCCTTCAAAGAAAGAAAAAACCGCTTCGGCATTTTTCTTTATTTTTTCATTTTTAGAATCTCTCAAAATAGCAAGAGCAAGCCCGATTAAAATTGCAAAGAAAATTATTTGAAGAACCGATCCTCTATTCATAGCGTCAAACATATTTGTGGGAATAATATTAAGAATAATAGACGACACCGGAGTTTTTGCCGCTTCTTTTGCCACGGCGTCCGCAACGACTAAATTTATTCCGGTACCGGGTTTCAAAACAATTGCAAAAATCAAACCTATAATCACGGCGCAAACGGAAGTTGCGGCATAATAAAGAATCGTTTTTATGCCGACTTTCCCAAGCCTTGAAGGTTCAATACTTGCCGTCCCGACTATCAAAGTAAACAAAATCGTCGGCACAATAATCATCTGAAGTAATCGAACAAAAGCGTTACCAAAAGGGGCTATATAAGAATTAACTTTCATAACCGTTTCGGCAGGGGATGACGACAGAATAATCCCGACTACAGCTCCTAAAACCAAACCCAAAAAAATACGAATTAGCAGATTGGTCTTAAAATACCAATCAAAAATACCTCTCTTACTTGACATAACCAAATACCTCCCTAATTATACTTTACCTCTTGTACTGCTATCTTACAATTTTTTCATCTTAAACTTTTTTGTCCCTTTCAGGCTAACGATATAGCGCAAGTAACATCTATGATCTTACAATTTTTTTTATTTTAAACCTTTTTGTTCCGGCCGGAAGCTCCACGTCGGAAATTTCTCCAACTTTATATTCAAGCAACCCTTGAGCAAGCGGAGATTGAACGGAAATTTTATTTGCCTGCGGATCGGACTCTTCGGAATCAACTAAAGTATAAGTCCATTCCTCTCCGTCCTCATCTTCAATCGTTACCGTAGCGCCGATTAAAACTTTGCTTGTGTCTATATTTTGCTCGTCAATAAGTTTTGCCATGGAAAGTTTCGTATTTATATCGGAAATTCTGCGCATAAGATTTGTTAATGTTTCTTTTGCGGCATGATATTCCGCATTTTCTTTGAAGTCCCCATGCTCTCTGGCTCTTGCAATTTCGTCTTGTATTGCGGGTTTTCTTTTTTGAAGTTCTTCTAATTCTTTAATGAGATTTTCTCTTCCTTGTCTTGTTAAAAAAATATTTGCCATTTCATACTCCTTAACTGTTTTGATAACGACTAATCATTGAAAGAATAGTCTTTACCCAATTTTTCGGTTTTACTTTTCCAATTATTTCTCCATTCTCAAAAAGCAAACCTCCGTCTTTTGTTCCCGCTATCCCAAAATCAGCGTCTTTGGCTTCGCCCGGACCGTTTACCACACAGCCCATCATCGCAATTTTTATTGGTTTTGATAAATTTTTAAGTCTTTTCATTTTAGACAACGCTTCCTCAGTCTGACAAACCATATTTATTAAATCAACCTGACATCGCGAACAAGTCGGACAAGAAATTATTTCTATTCCCGAATTTCTAAGTCCGAGCGCTTGAAGCAAACAATAGCCGGCTTTTACTTCTTCGACGGGATTTGCCGTAAGCGAAACCCTTATAGTGTCGCCAAGCCCATCATAAAGCATTATTCCAAGACCGGCGGCCGATTTAATATTCCCGCTAAAAAGCGAGCCTGATTCCGTAATGCCAAGGTGCAATGGATAATTTCTTTTTGAAGCAAAAATTTTATAAGCCTCCGCGGTAATTGAAATATTTGAAGATTTAAGCGATACGACAATATCATAAAATTTATGCCTTTCAAAAATCTTGACATTATCCATAGCCGCTTTTACGAGTTCTTTTGCGCGTAAAAAATTATCGTTTATTTTTCGGATTGATTTTAATGAACCCGCATTCAATCCTATTCTTATAGGTATATGAGCTTTCTTTGCTTCCTCTACAACGGCTGAAATATTTTCTTTTGCGCCGATATTTCCGGGATTAAGTCGCAATTTATCAATTCCTTGTTTTATAGCCTCTATAGCTATGCGGTAATCAAAATGAATGTCGGCAACTAAAGGAATTTTTATTCTTTTTTTTATTTTTGAAATATCTTGAGCCGTCTGAATATCCGGCAAAGAAATTCTGACAATTTCGCAGCCCGCATTTTCTAATTCTTTAATTTGCCGGACAGCCGCTTTCCAATCGCCTTTGTCAGTATTTACCATAGATTGAACGGTAATAGGCGAACCGCCTCCTATAATAACTCCGCCGACATTGACTTTCCTCGTCTCATTTCTTTTATAATATTTCATCACAACTCCGCCAAAAAAATATAAATCTATCCAAAAAGTTTTCCCACGCCAAGTCTTATTAAATCACTATATGTTGCAAAAATAAAAATACCGCCGATAATAATTATTCCAATCGTATTATATACTTGGATAATTCTAAGTCCAAGACGTTTTTTTATTATCCCTTCGATTAAAAACAAAACAATCATCCCGCCGTCCACAAAAGGAATGGGAAATAAATTAAAAAGTCCGAGAGCAACGGAAATTATCGCCAACAATGTGAGATAATTTTCAACTCCGTCTTTGGTTGCTTTTGCCATCACTTGCATAATCCCCAAAGGTCCGGCAATATCGGGTTTTTCAAGATTCAAAATTTTGTCAGCCAAATAAGATATAGTCATTATCGTTTGACCTATGGCGCTTCTTGCGCCATATTCTATAGATTTAAATATACCGACATTTTCTCTTATTATTTTTGGATAAATACCTATAATGCCAAGATCCGTAACAGGATTTGGAGCGACGGCGACATTGACATTAAAAGTATATGTCCCTCTTTGAATTGTAAAAAGTATCGTTTTATTTGCTTTATCTTTAAGATTTTCTGAAATGTCAACCCATGTGTTTACAGATTTCCCGTCTATATTTTTAATTATATCGTCAGATTTTAGACCCGCCTTATCGGCCGGCTGAGCTTCAACAGTGTCGCCAATTTGCGCTAAAGGAGACGCTTGAGTAACTCCCCAGAAATTAAAAATAGCCGCAAAAAAAACAACAGCTAAAATATAATTTGACAAAGGTCCAGCAAAAGCGATAAATATTTTTTTATACCACGGGAGAGATAAATATTCGCCGCTTGCTCCTGTGGCTTTATCGGGATCTTCTCCTGCCATCGCCACAAAACCGCCGAAAGGAATTAGTTTTATACAATACTTTGTTCCTTTATATATATACTTTACAAGATCGGGTCCAAAGCCGAAAGAAAACGTTAGAACTCTCACAGAGCATAGTCTTGCCGCCGTAAAATGTCCAAGTTCATGAATAAAAATAAGAAAGCCAAGTCCTATTCCTATCCCCAAAATTTGCAAAATTATCGTCATTATTTTCTCCCGTTTTGAATTAAACTATCAGCATATCCTCTTGCCCAAACATCCGCTTCCAAAACATTTTCTATGCTTTCATTGTTTATAACTTTATGCGCCGACATAGTCTTTGAAATAATATCCGCAATAGAAGTAAATTTTATTTTCTTATTCAAAAAAGCCTCCACAGCTTTTTCATTTGCCGCGCTCATAACAGTTGGAAAAGTCCCGCCTTTTTTTGCCGCGCTTAAAGCAAGTTTTAAGCAGGGAAATTTGTCAAGCCGCGGTTTATAAAATTCAAATTTTGAAATTTTTGCTAAATCAATAGGCTTTATACTCGACACGCTTCTTTGCGGATAGGTCAAAGCAAATTGTATGGGAAGCCTCATATCTGGATTTGACATTTGAGCAATTACCGAACCGTCAACATATTCCACCAAAGAATGAATTACTGATTGGGGATGAATGACAATTTCAATTTTATTTATATCAATGTCAAAAAGAACAGCCGCTTCTATAACTTCAAGTCCTTTATTCATAAGAGTGGCGCTGTCTATCGTTATCTTTTTTCCCATTTTCCACGTCGGATGAGCCAAAGCCTGCTCGGGCGTAATTTTTGAAAGATCTTTTTTATATTTATAAAAAGGACCGCCGGAAGCCGTCAATAAAATTCTTTTTATATCCGATTTTTTTCCGCATAGACAACATTGAAAAATAGCGGAATGCTCGCTGTCCACCGGCAAAATATTCACGGCTTTTTTTTTGGCAAGAGACATTATTTGTTTTCCCGCCATAACCAAAGCTTCTTTATTTGCCAACGCTATATTTTTACCGGCCTCTATCGCTTTTATCACAGGTTTAAGTCCAGCCGCTCCGACGACGGCGGATACAATCATATCCGCTTCTTTCATTGAAACAAGTTTTTCCAAACCATCAATCCCCGTAAAAACTTGCGTTTTTAATTTATTTTCTTTAAGCCATTTTCTTAAATTTTTTTCATCCTCTAAAGCCGCCGCGCAAACGGCTTTAGGATTAAACTGTTTTATCTGGCGCTTTAATAAAGCGATATTTGAATTAACCGATAGACCAACCACAGTTATATCTTTCAACTTTGAAACTATATCCAAGGTCTGAATGCCTATTGAACCTGAAGAACCTAAAATAACAATTTTTTTCATCAAAAATTAACCTAATTTTTTATCAATAATTTGAACCTTGTAAAAATACCAAAACAAAATAAACTATCGGCGCCGCAAAAAAATAAGAATCAAATCTATCCAAAACGCCTCCATGCCCCGGCAAAATCTTTCCCGAATCTTTTATATCGGCGTCTCTTTTAATAAGCGATTCCGCTAAATCGGAAAACTGTCCGCATATGGCTATGATTAGACCCAAAAGAGCCGCTTGTTTAATAGTAAAAAGATCAAAAACAAAATTTCCTATAACTATAGAAGTTATAATTCCAAAAATTAAACCCGCGGCGGCGCCCTCTACCGTTTTCTTAGGACTAATGCTTGGCGAGAGTTTATGCTTGCCAAATTTTTTTCCCGCCGCATAAGCCGCGGTGTCCAATACCCAAACTGTTATAAAAAATAAAAAGATGTATTCTCCTCCGGAATACAATTCTCTGATAAAAATCATAAAAGACAAAGTTGTTGGAAAGAAAAAAGTTCCAAAAAAAGAAACGCATATTCTCTCCGTGGCATTGTTCGGTTTTTGGCGGTATATTTCTAAAACAAAAAATACTAAAAATATAACAACCGCCTCAAACATTAACATTTCAATCGATTGTTTTTGGTGAAAAGACAACGATATGAAATATAATGCGCCTAATATCAGAGAAATGAAAACGCTGGGATTATATTTTTTGCAGATATTTAAGTATTCTTTAATACAAAAGAAATTTACTAAAAACATCAAAGAGAAAAAAAGCCAGCCGCCTAAATATATGCATATAAAAATTATAGGAATACCGAGCAATGCCGTAAGAATTCTTGTTTTTAACATTATATTTTATCCTTTTATTTGCAATGAATTATTAATCTAAAAAACTTCAAACAAACTCTTAACACTTTCTAAAAAATTTATTTTACAAACCGCCGAAACGTCTCTGTCTTTTTTGAAAATCAACAATCGCGGCTATTAAATCGTCTTTACGAAAATCAGGCCATAACTTATCGCTTATGTAAAACTCGGCATAGGCTATCTGCCATAATAAAAAATTGGATATTCTCATTTCGCCGGAAGTTCTAATAAGTAAATCGGGGTCAGGTTGTCCGCAAGTATATAAAAAAGAGCCTACGTCTTTTTGCGTAGGATTTTTTATGCCGGCTTCCGTCATTTTATTGAAAGCATAAATCAATTCCTGCCTTGCTCCATAATTAAGCGCTATATTTAATTCTAAATCTTTATTGTCCTCGCTTTGCTTACATGCTTTGATTATTTCATCTTGAATATTTTGAGGAAATTTCGTTAAGTCGCCAAGCGTTCTTAACTTAACGCCCCCGTCTATCAATTCCTGAAGTTCAATTTTTATAAAAGTTAAAAGCAAGTTAAATAAATATGAAATTTCACTTTCGGGTCTTTTCCAATTTTCAGTTGAAAAAGCATACAGGGTCAAGACTTTAATGTTAAGACTTTTTGCAGCCTTAACAATTTCTTTTACGCTCTGGACCCCTGCTTTATGTCCTAAACTTCTTGGCAACATTCTTTTCTTTGCCCATCGTCCATTCCCATCCATTATAATTGCAATGTGATTTGGTATGGGCAAAGACAAATCTATAACGTTCACTTAATTTACGATATAGCGCCGACGGGACATTGCCCTTCGCAAGCTCCGCAATCAACACATACCGCTTCGTCTATTACATATTTATCGCCTTGCTGCGAAATAGCTTCAACGGCGCAACTTCCCGCGCAACTCCCGCACCCTACGCATACCGCGGCATCAATTTTCTTTGCCATAAGCACCTCCTTTGATTTATATTTGCATAACCTCTTTTTCTTTTAGAGCTATGCTTTCGTCTATTTTTTTTATGTAATTATCGGTAATTTTTTGAGCTTCTATATCGGCTTTTTTTCTATCGTCTTCCGTAATCGTTTTTTCTTTCTCCGCTTTTTTTATTCCCTCGATTAAACTTCTCCTCTCATTGCGAATAGCGACTCTAAATTCCTCGGCTAATTTTCCAATGGATTTTGCTATCTCTTTTCTTCTTTCCTCAGTCAAAGGCGGAATAGATATTCTTATAAGTTTTCCATCATTGACGGGAGTCAATCCTAAATCCGCTTTTATTATCGCTTTTTCTATGGCTCCGAGCAATGACGGATCCCACGGTTTAATTTCAATTGTTTTTGCATCCGGAACATTTACTCCGGCAACCTGATTTATCGGCATAACGGAACCATAACTTTCAACCTTAACGTTTTCAACTACGGAACTATTGGCTCTGCCCGTCCTTATCGAAGTCAATTCTAATTTTAATTTTTCTATTGTTTTTTTCATTCCTTCTTCAGCCGCTAAAAAGAAACTGTCAACACTCATATATCCTCCTATTTTACGACAATCGTTCCTATTTTCTCGCCCGACAAAACTTTTTCCAAATTTCCTTTTTTATAAAAATCAAATACCAAAATATTGATGTTTGCGTCTAAACACAAAGCAAAAGCTGTTTCGTCCATTATGCGCAAATGTTTTTCGAGCGCTTCATTAAATGACAATTTGTCAAATTTTACGGCTTTCGGATTTTTTTTAGGATCATCGCTGTAAATTGCGTCCGTCTGCGTGGCTTTCATCACTATATCCGCTTTTATCTCGGCGGCCCTTAAAGCCGCTCCGCTGTCAGTCGTAAAAAAAGGATTTCCCGTCCCGCCCGCTAAAATAGTTATATATCCTTTTTTAAGATATTTAATGACTTTTTCATTGTCATACTCTTTAACAAGAGCGCTGACTTTTGACGGACAAAAAACCTCGGCTTTCAAATTATTTCTTATCAATTCGTCTTTTAGAGCTATAGAATTCATAACCGTGGCAAGCATTCCAATTTTGTCGGCGGCAACTCTATCCATATCTTTTTGCGCACCGCGCCAAATATTTCCCGCTCCCAACACAATGGCAAGCTCGACGTGGTTTGTTTCTAAAGCTCTTTTTATTTCGTCTGAAACAATTCTTAAAGCGTTTGGACTAATTGACGAATCTCCCGAGGATAAAGTTTCTCCCGAGAGTTTTAACAGCGCCCTTTTATACATTACTCCTCTCCGAGTTTAAATCTTGCAAATCTTTTGACGACTATATTTTCTCCTATTTTTCCAATGGCTTCGTCAACCAAATTTTTAATCGTCTGTTTTCCCGTCGTATCTCTCATATAAGGTTGATCATAAAGACATATCTGCCCGTAAAATTTCTCAATTTTACCCTCGATAATTTTATCCCAAACTTTTTCAGGCTTGCCTTCCTCTTTAAGCTGGGCTTTATAAATTTCTTTTTCAGTTTTTATAACGTCTTCGGTTACTTGCTCGCGCGTTACAAAAAGAGGAGAAGCCGCGGCAATTTGCATAGCTATTTCTTTTACAAGATTTTTGAAATCATCAGTTTTTGCGACAAAATCCGTCTCGCAATTTACCTCCACCAAAACTCCCAAAGTTCCATTTCCGTGAATATAAGAATGAACTAAACCTTGTTTTGCGCTTCTGCCCGCTCTTTTCACCGCGCTTGCCATACCCTTTTCCCTAAGCCATTGAACCGCTTTATCTATATCGTTTTTTGTCTCTTTAAGCGCATTTTTACAATCCATAATTCCCGCGCCCGTCATCTCTCTTAATTTTGTTATCAATTCTGTTGACATTTATTTCTCCTCCGCGCTATCTTCTATAATACTTTCTTTTAATTGATTATTATCCGCTTGCAAATTATTATTTTCATTTTCTTTCGCCGCTTGCTCGTCTTTTTCAGGCTCGGAATGTTTAACACTTTCTTCAACATTATTGTTTTGAGCATTTTCCGCGCCGGCTTCTGCTCCATTTTCTTTCTCATCATCCTGCTTTTCAATTACCCCTTTGCCTTCTAAAACGGCGTCGGCAATCGTTGAACAAAAAAGTTTTACCGCTCTAATAGCGTCATCATTTCCGGGAATTGGATAATCGACTAAATCCGGATCGCAATTCGTATCGCATACCGCGACGATGGGGATATTTAATTTTCTCGCTTCCGATACGGCCGTAGCCTCCTCATGAGGATCGATTACAAACATAAGTCCCGGAAGTTTATTCATATTTTTAAGACCTTCCAAAGATTTTTCAAGACGGACTCTTTCTTTCTCTATTCTTGATTGTTCTTTTTTTGAAAGGAAATCAAAAGTCCCCTCAGTTTTCATTTTTTCAATTTCTTTATAGCGCTGAATTGATTTTTTTAGAGTTTCAAAATTTGTAAGAGTGCCGCCCAGCCATCTTTCGCATACAAAAAATGCACCGCAACGCAAAGCTTCCTCTTTAATTGGAATTTGAGCTTGCTTTTTTGTCCCGACAAAAATAACTTCTTTTCCCTCGGAAACATAATCTCTCACAACTTTGTAGTTTTTCTTAAGTTCTTTTAAGGTTTTCTGCAGATCAATGATATGTATTTTATTTCTTGTTCCAAAAATATATCTTGCCATTTTCGGATTCCATCTTCTCGTCTGATGTCCAAAATGAACACCGGCTTCCAGCAAAGCTTTCATAGTAATTGTTGCCATTTACCTCTCCTTTTAGTTTTTTCTTTTAGGCTGATTTATAGCCTTTAGACCTCCGCGGTTTTCAATATCCACAACCCCTTAATTTAATTTTCGGGGACATATGGCTAATCCAACCGCGTGCGTATTTTTCTATATTTAACAACAACGTTAAGTATATCAAAACTTAAATCATTATACCTATTTAATCTATTTTTGCAAAGATATTGCTAAATCTCTTAACATATTAGACTTTTTGGATGAGAGGTTTAATAAATTAATAGCATAATTTAATTATTTTATCGTGTCTTTATTTATCAAAGTTTTTTAGCGGAGACTGCCTTAGAGGACGCGTCTATAAGTGAAATGTTTTTTTGGATTATCATTTGACGATGTGTGAGCCGCTCTTCCTTATGTCGTAATGCGCAGGGGCGGCGAGTTTGGCAAATGCCAAAAAAATGTTTGGCCTTTGCCAAAAAAACATAAACGAATGTCCTAAGCGGTCGGAGCTAAAAAATAAAAAAATATTATAACAATAAAGAACAAAAGCAAGTGTCGTACTTGCAGGACTTCTACAACAAAAACATAAGTCTATTATCTGTTTGAGGTTTTTCAGACATCAAATATTAGAGAGCATCCTTAATCCGCGCTTCTGCATATTGGTCTTGTCATTATCCGCCGCTGTCCCTCGCCAATTTACAAAATTTATTTTATATCGATTATTCTTTTAGCATAATCCTCATGATTACTTTTAACGGCTTCATAAGGATAATCAAATAAAGACGAAGATATAATAAAATCTGCCGAAGACAATGTGCAGGCCACCACTATATTTTCAATCGACGACAATCTAATCAATGCCTTTACGTCAACATCATGAGGCTGCATAGTCATCGGATCCGTAAGAAATACAAGAACGTCTATTTGATTTCCGGCTATTAAAGCGCCCATTTGTTGATCGCCGCCCAGAGGGCCGGATTTAAGTCTTTTAACTTTTACTTTTAATTCGGGATATTTTTCATCATAAAAATCCTGAATAAGTTTTCCCGTTGTTCCCGTGCAAATCAAATTATGCGCGCTTATTTTCTTGGCATTAAAAGAAACCCAGCCCACCATCGCTTTTTTACAAGCGTCATGCGCTATCAAACCAATATTCTTTTTCTTTAACATTTAATAGATCTCCTTTTTTATTTTACTTTTGACTTATTGAATTCATCAATCAACCCTTTTGTAGAGCAATCGTGAGCGTTACTTTTACCGTCTGAAAGTTCGGGCAAAATTATATTAGCCAAAACTTTTCCCAATTCCACTCCCCATTGATCAAAACTATTTATTCTCCATATCGCCCCTTGAGTAAAAACTTTATGCTCGTATAGAGCTATCAAAGCGCCTAAAGTTCTCGGCGTCAAATCTTTAATCAAAAAAGAATTAGTGGGTTTATTGCCTTCAAAAACTTTATAAGGAGCTAATTTTTCAATCTCGTCTTTTGACATTCCGCTGTTTGTAAGATTTTCAATTACCTTTTCTTTTGATAAACCAAAAGCCAAAGCCTCCGGCTGAGCAAAGAAATTAGCCATCAACTTTTCATGATGAGAGCCAATTCTTTTTGGAGGATTTACAAAACCTATAAAATCCGACGGAATACATTTTGTCCCTTGATGAATAAGCTGATAAAAAGAGTGCTGGCCGTTTGTCCCGGGCTCGCCCCAAATTATAGGACCGGTTTCATAATTTACTCTTTTAGCGTCGATGTTCACAGTTTTGCCGTTGCTTTCCATATCGCCTTGCTGTAAATAAGCGGGGAATCTGTGCAAATATTGACTATAAGGTAAAACGCAATGGCTTTGCGCTCCGAGAAAATTGTTATACCAAATGCCGAGCAACGCCATTATCACGGGAATATTTTTTTCATAAGGTGTATTCAAAAAATGTTTGTCGATATAATTTGCTCCGTCTAAAAGTTCTCTAAAACGATTAAAACCCACATTGCAGGCTATCGACAATCCTATTGCGGACCATAAAGAATACCGTCCTCCCACAAAATCCCAAAACTCAAACATATTTTTTTCATCAATCCCAAATTCTTTCACTTTTTTCTCATTGGTCGAGAGAGCGACAAAATGATTTTTAACGGAATTTTCTCCCATTTTACCAACGCTCCATTTTCTTGCGCTCAAAGCGTTTGTGATTGTCTCAAGCGTGGTAAAAGTTTTTGAAGCCACTATAAATAAAGTCGTCTCGGGATTTAGAGATTTCAAAATTTCATAAATATCGGCGCCGTCAATGTTAGAAAGAAAATGAGCGTTAGGTCCGTCGGCATAATATTTCAACGCCTCGCAAACCATTTTAGGCCCCAAATCCGATCCGCCTATACCTATATTAACAATATCAGTTATTTTTTTACCCGTTGCGCCAATCCATTTTCCGCTTCTTAAATCATCGCTGAATTTTTTCATTTTATCCAACACGGCGTTTATCTGCGGCATTACGTCTTTTCCGTCCGCATAAATCGGATGATTGTCGGAATTTCTCAAAGCTATATGCAAAACGGCTCTCTTTTCAGTCCAATTTATTTTATCTCCGTTAAACATTTTTTTGGCATATTCATTAACGCCGGCCGCCTCGGCAAGTTTTATTAACAAAGAAAATATTTCTTTATCTATAAGATTTTTTGAATAATCAAAAACAAGTCCCAATTCATTATCTTTTATTGAAAATTCTTTAAAACGATTTTCATCTTTGAATAATTCTTTTAAGATTAAATTATTCCCTTCCTCTTTGCGCTTTTGCAAATTTTTCCAAGCGGGTGTTTGCGTAAGTCCTAAACTGTTCATTTCAAACCTCCTAAATAAATATAAAAAATTTCTGCCGATAATCCAATCATTTATTTATCATAAAAAACATACATCTTGTATTTAAGAATTATAATAAATTCATTTTTATGAAAAAAGAGAAAACTTATAATTTTTTTCAAACTTCTTAAAGATTAAATTTTACAATAAAAAAGGCCGTCCTCATAATAAGGACAGCCGTTTTTAATTATCAAATGCTCCGGCGGCTGGACTCGAACCAGCAACCGATCGGTTAACAGCCGATTGCTCCACCATTGAGCTACACCGGAATTCATTGATGAAAAAATTAAACAAATGATTAAAAACCAAACTTATCGTGACTATTTCGCTTATTATACCTATTTTAAGATTTTTTTCAAGAGAGATATTTTTACTTGCGGCAACCACAATCTAAATTTCAAAAATCTCTTTCATATCCTCAGCGAGCGGCGCTATAAACGTTAAATTTTTTGAAGTTTTGGGATGCGTAAAAGAAATTTGATAAGAATGAAGCATTTGACGGGAATATATTTTTGAATTGATAACCTGAGGGCCTCCGTATTGTTTGTCGCCGACAACGGGATGATTTATATATTTCATATGACTTCTTATCTGATGAGTCCTGCCGGTAATAATATGCACTTTGACAAGAGTAAAGCCGTCTCTTCGCGCCATTACGCTAAATTCGCTTATCGCCATTTTTGTCGCCAAAGGATTTACGGACATTATCTTTCTATTTTCCGGCGCTCTGCCCAACGGCGCTTCTATTCTCCCTCTATTTTCAACAATAGTTCCTTTGACAGCGGCATAATAGATTTTTTTCACCGCCCTGTTTTGAAATTGTTTTGAAATGCTTATTTTGGATTTTTCATTTTTTGCAAAAAGTATAAGACCGGAAGTATCTTTATCAAGACGATGAACCAAATAAGGAATAAATTTTTCATCCGCATATCCCACCAAAGCGTTAAGCAAAGTTCCATCAAGATGTCCGTAAGAAGGATGAACGACTATGCCGAAAGGTTTGTTTATGACGATAATATCGTCGTCTTCATAAATAATATCTATGTCTATTTTTTCCGCTTTTACGCCGAGATTTTCCAATTGCGCTGGAAATTCAATTTCTATAAAATCCCCGCGCTTTAATTTATAGCTTGAGGAAATATTTTTTTCATTAACTCTAACTCCTTTATTTCCCAAACTGCTTTCAATCAATTTTTGAAAATAAGATCTCGAATATTCTTTATAAATCGAAGCTAAAAAAGAATCTATTCTTTCTCTTTCAAACTTTTCATATTTTATTTTCTGCATTTCTATTCACCCGATAGACGATAGTTAGACCGATAATAAAAACAAAAACGGATATAAATTGCGAAGTCGAAAGACCAAAAACCACCGTTCCTCTATAATCCCCTCTAAAAAATTCAATAATGAATCTACAGACGGCGTAAGCGGTTAAATATGCGCCAATAGCAAGACCGTCTTTATGTTTTTTCTTATTATAAAGATGTAAAAGTATAAACAAAATTAAATTTGAAAAAGATTCATAAAGTTCCGCCGGATGAACGGGAATTCCTTTTATCATAGAAAGACTATGAGGATCTCTAAAAACAATTCCCCACGGCATATTCGTCGGTTTTCCAAAACAGCAGCCGGCCATAAAGCAGCCTATGCGTCCTAAAAAATGACCTAACGCTATTGCCGGCGCCAATAAATCCATAACTTTTGCAATATTTAATTTTTTTCTTTTTATATAAAAAAACGCCGCTAATGCCGCCGCGATAAAACCGCCGTAAAAAGTAAGTCCGCCTTCCCAAATTGCAAATATTTCAAGGGGAGTTCTAAACAAAGAACGATTTTCAGCTATCACATAAAGAAGTCTTGCGCCGGCAATGCCGGAAATTATTATCCAAAATAAAAGATTAAATAAATCATCTTGAGAAATTATTTGAGGAGATTTTTTAGCTTGATAAGACAGATAAAACATTCCCGCCGCAAAACCCAAAGCTACAAAAAATCCATAACTATAGAGAGTGAACCCTCCTATTGAAAAAAGAATCGGATGCATTTTATTTCTCCTTTACAAAACTAAAAATTATTAAAAACATCGCTATACAAACTGCCGAATCCGCGATATTAAAAGCGGGCCATCTCAAATTATTTATTCCAAAATCTAAAAAATCAACCACAGCTCCTCTAAAAATTCTGTCCGTCAAATTCCCAATGCCTCCGCTTAAAACAAGACAGAAAGCGTATTTTTGCAGCGGCGAAATTTTATTTCTATTTTTATAAAGCCATATCGATATTGCCGTTAAAAATAGAAACATAAAAATAATAAAAAACAAATTATTATTCTCAAAAAAACTAAAAGCAATTCCGGTGTTTGAGACATTTACTATATTAAAAAAATGAAATGTTTCGATAATATTTACAGCCGACGCATAAGGAATAAATTTTTCTATAAAAAACTTGCTTGCCTGATCCAAAAGATAGACGAGACAGGCAAAAATAATCGGATTTCTCATTTTTTAACAACCTCTGCGCACCGCGGACAAAGACCGTCTTTTATCGCTTCAATATGCCGCCAACATCTCAAACATTTTTCAAATTTAGTTTTTTGGGCGGTAATTTCTAAAAATTCGTCTTTATCAGACGGCAAAAATTCCATATCCCAATTGCCCAAAGCAAGATATAAATTCTCTTTATCATCCAAAGCTTTTTTGTAATTTTTTCCATATTTTATAATTAAATGAGCTTCAAGATTTGAACCTATAATTTTTTCTTGTCTTAACTTTTCGCAGCACTCTAAAACTTGCCGGCGTATTTCTAAAACGGCTTCCCATTTTTCCAAATCCTCTCTATAGAGCTCGTATTTTTTATTACTTACGGGATAGTCGGTTAGAAAAATTGATTTCGGCAAATCCTGAGATAACTTTCTTATTTCTTTCCACGCTTCCTCAGCGGTAAAAGAAAGTATCGGCGAAACAAGTTTTACCAAAACTTGAAGTATTTCAAACATTGCCGACTGAGCGCTTAATCTATTTTTACCGTCTTTATCGTCGCAGTAAAGAGTGTCTTTTAACGAGTCTAAATAAAAACCGCTCAAAAATACTCCGCAAAAATTATTTATTGAGGAAGCGGCTTTATGGAATTCGTATTTTTCAAAAGAATCAACGACGATTTCCGCGACATTATTTAATCGGCTTAAAGCGTATTTGTCAATTTCTCTCATATCGTTAAAATCAATTTTTTTAGACGGTAAAAAGTCCGACAAATTTCCTAAAAGAAATCTAAAAGTGTTTCTAATTTTTCTATATGAATCGCTTAAACCTTTCAATATCTCGTCGGAAATTCTTATATCCTCTTTATAATCGCTCGAAGCCACCCATAATCTCAAAACATCGGCGCCGTATTGTTTTATAAGTTTTTCGCTGTCTATGCCGTTACCAGACGACTTGGACATTTTTTTGCCCTGTCCATCGACGACAAAACCGTGCGTTAAGACATTTCTATACGGAGGCTTACCTTTTTGCGCCATAGATAAAATCAAAGAAGTGTGAAACCAGCCTCTATGCTGATCGCTGCCCTCAAGATATAAATCCGCGGGAAAAGTTAAGTCCTTATAATTTCCGCTTGCCAAAACCGCTTCCTGAGAAGAGCCTGAATCAAACCATACGTCGAGAATATCCTCTTCTTTTTTGAAATCACAACAACCGCATTTTGCGCATTTAACATTATGTCCGGCAAGCAATTCTTTTTCACTCAAATCAAACCAAGAATCAGAACCTTTTTTAGAAAAAATTTCGGCAATTGACCTTATAACTTTTGCATCCGCCAAAGGTTCTTGACAAGATTTACAATAAAAAACGGGAATTGGAACACCCCATAATCTTTGACGGCTTACGCACCAATCCGGTCTGCTTTCAAGCATTCCTGAAATTCTATTTTCGCCGTATTTTGGTATCCAATTAACCGTTTTTACAGCATCCAAAAGTTTTTTACGCAAATCATTATGATCAATATCTATAAACCATTGCGGCGTTGCGCGAAAAATTATCGGTTTTTTACATCTCCAACAATGAGGATAAGAATGCTGTATCTTATTTACGGCTAAAATTTTTCCCTCTTTACTAAGCTTTTCAATTATCATCGGAACAGCCTTAAAAACGTGAATATTTTCATACTCTCTAAATTCTTTTGTGAACAAACCTTTTGAATTTACCGGCGAAACAATTTCAAGTCCGTAAGCAAGACCGGCTTCATAATCTTCCAGTCCATGACCGGGCGCAATATGAACTATGCCCGTCCCGTCCTCTAAACTAACAAAATCTGCAAGAATGCCTCTCGAAAGCCTGTCTATTGAATCAAAAGGATTATGACACAGCATTTCAAGAAAATCAGAGCCTTTTGCCTGCAAAACAATTTCATAACTTTTAGCGCCGATTTTTTCTTTAACCGCGTCAGCCAAATCTTTTGCGACTATAAGTTTTTCTTTGCGTCCCTCTAAATTAAAAACAGCGGCGATATAATCTGCTTTTTCATTAAAAGCAAGTCCTGAATTTGAAGGCAATGTCCAAGGAGTCGTCGTCCAGATCAAAACAGAAAAATCTTTTAGCAAATTGCTTTTATCGTCAAGTTTTTTTGGAAGTTTGACTATCTTGAATTTTACAAAAATAGACTCGGCGCTGTGATCGGCATATTCAACTTCCGCATCAGCCAAAGCCGTTTCGCAATTTGAACACCACAAAACGGATTTATTTTTTCTATAAACAAAACCTTTCTCAACCAAACTTGCAAAAACATTCAAAATTGAAGCCTCGTATTTCGACTCTAACGTTAAATAAGGCGTGTCCCAATCCGCAAAAGTTCCAAGTCTTTTGAACTCTTCCTTTTGTATGCCGACGAATTTATTTGCAAAATCCGCCGCTTGTTTTCTAAAAACTTTTCTATCGACTTTATTTTTATCAGTTTTCAATTCTTTCAACGCAAGCTGCTCTATTGGCAATCCATGACAATCCCAACCGGGAGTGTATGGAACATAATAGCCGCTCATCGAACGATATTTAATAATAAAATCTTTAAGAACTCTATTGAGAGCCGTGCCGATATGAATATGAGCGTTGGCATAGGGAGGACCGTCGTGAAAAATAAATTTCTTTTTGTTTTTATTTTTATCGCATATTTTATAGTAAATGCTCTCGTCTTCCCACTCTTTAACAAGCAGCGGTTCTTTCTGGGCGAGATTAGCTTTCATTTGAAAATCTGTCCGCGGAAGATTTACGGTTTTTGAATAATCTTTTTTTTCATTTTCCATATATTTTCACCTTTTCTTTTTAGTATGTTTTTGCAAATTATTTTCTATGGTATAGTGTCTAAAATTTCGTCCAGTTCATGCTCGGAACGTCCCATTATTTCTATAGTTTTTTCTCTGCCTCTTTCGCCTTTTCTTAAATATACATGAGATCTGTTCACGTCAAAAAAATCGCTTAAAAAATCGCACAATTCTTCATTAGCTTTTCCTTCAACGGCCGGGGCGCTTACTTTTACTCGTAAAATTGAACCTATTCTACTCACCACTTCATTGCGTTTAGAATTAGGAATTACTCTTACTTTAATAATCATGTTCCCTCCCATTTATTTTTACTTTTCAAATTATGTCAATAAATCATCAACAAACATTTTTGCCGCGGCTACCAAACAAAAATTCCGGCTGTCGCCGCAGATAATAAAGAAACAAATAACCCCGCCAACATCATATAACCAAGTTGCTTTGAAATAATTTCATTTTGCTCTTTATTTAGAATGCCTTTCATACAAGCTAAAATCATTCCCGCAGTTCCCAAGTTTGCAAAAGAAGTTACAAAAACGGTCAAAACGGCTTGATAATGCGGCGGATAAAAAATAATATCTCTTGTAACTTTTCCCATAACGACAAATTCATTTGTGACAAGTTTTAATCCGATATTTTGCGCAAAGTTAAATGCTGTCGGCGCGTCAAGACCCATCAGCCAAGCAAATGGAAACATTATCACGCCCAAAATATTTTCTAAAGATAAATTAGAATTTATCAATCCCAGCAAGCTGTTTATTATCGCCGTCAAAGAAATAAAAGCGATAACTATCGCGCAAATAATTAAAACCAATTTTCCCGCCGACAAAACCGAATCGCATAAAAATGAAAAGAAAGGTTCTTTCTTTTCTCCTCTCTCGGCAATTTTAACGACGGTATCTTCATTTCGGGGAACAATCACAGGGTTTAAAATACTCGTAACGATAATCGAATTGATAATATTTATAGGAATTGCCGTCAAAATATAAATAGAAGGCATCATAGTTACGTATGCGCCGACCATTGCCGGAGTAATGCAGCTCATAGACATCATGGCAATCGTGAGAATTCTTTCGGGCTTCATCTTTGACAGCTGAAATCTTGAAACGATAATCGCATCATTATTTCCCAAAACCATCATCTCTATCGAAAAAAAAGATTCAAATTTAGGACGTCTTAAAATAATTCTCAAAAGCTCGCCGAATACTTTTATAATCAGAGGCATAACCCCTATATAATTTAAAATATCAAAAAGCGGAACTATAAATAACAAAGGCATAAGCGCTATAAAAAACCAATTGCCTTTTCCTAATTTAGACAAATCGACAAAATCGTCAAAAGCAAAGTTGATGCCGATATAAGCTTTATCCAACAACCATTTTAAGCAGTCGGTTATTAGCAAAAGAATCTCTCTGCCGATTGAAAATTTCAGCATAAACCAAGCCAAGAAAAAATTTACCGCCAAACATATTACAATTGAACCCCATTGAATATTTTTTCTGTTTTTTGAAAATAAAAAAAGAATTCCAATAAAAACAATTACTCCAAAAATATTTATAAAAATCATAAAATTCCCTAAATAAATTTTTCCTCTCTACCGGCTCAACTCCACGGATCTTTTTGCCGCCTCCTCCATAGCCTTAAAAACAATATCTTCCAGATCTTTTGACTCAAAATATTTCAAAGCGGCTTCCGTTGTTCCGTTCGGGGATTTTACTCTCAATGTCAATTCTTCAGACGACAAACCGCTTTCGGCAAGCATTTTTCCCGCGCCATAAATTGTTTGGACAGCAAATTTTTCAGCGCTATTTTTATCAAACCCTAATTTTATCGCCGCTTGAGCCATCAAGCTGCACAGATAAAAAACATAAGCCGGACCAGACCCCGACAATGCCGTAATAATGTCAAATTTTGATTCGTCTTCAATCTCAACTTTTCCTATTGCCGAAAAAAGAACTTTGGATTTTTCCATATTTGCCGGCAAAGCGTATTTACCCGCGCATAAAGCCGTAATACCGGCAAGAGATAAAGCAGGAGTATTTGGCATCGCCCTTATAACTGCTATTTTTTTATCAAACGATTTTTCTATTGTTTCCGTTGTAATTCCCGCAGCAATTGAAATAACAATGTTGTCTGTTTTTACAAACGGATTTATTTCATCAAGGACATTTTTCATATTTTGAGGTTTTATTGAAAGAAAAATTATATCAGCATCGGCAATAGCCAAAGATTTTTCCGCCTGCGCAGAAACTCTAAAATTATTAGATAAAGCGTTAAGTTTGTTTTTATCAATGTCATTACAAACGATATTTTTAGGCTCAATCATTTTCGCTTTCAAAATACCGCTGATAATAGCCTGCGCCATATTTCCCGAACCAATAAAAACAATTTTTTTAGCGATTTCCATAATCTCTCCTTCCAAAAATTGCGCTTCCAATTCTAACCATATTAGATCCTTCTTGAATTGCTATTTTATAGTCGCCGGACATTCCCATAGAAAGAATATTAAAATTTTTATTTTGACCGCACTTTCTATAAAAAATATCATATCCCTGCCTGAAATAAATTCTCGACTCCTCAACATTATCAAGCGCCGGCGGAATTATCATCAATCCTCTTATTAAGATATTTGGAAATTCAAGAGTTTGCGCATAAAACTCGTCAATTGTCTGCGGGGAGACGCCTGTTTTTGAGCTCTCATTTGAAACCTTAATTTCAATCAGGCATTCTTGTATTTTTTGGATAGACGCGGCATATTTGTTTATGGTTTTTGCTAAATCAAGGCTGTCTAAGGAGTGTATTAAATCAAAATTCTCAACTGCTTTTTTTACTTTATTGGTTTGCAAATGACCTATAAAATGTTTTTTTATCCCGTTGAGTTCTCCGTCCAGCTGCTTGAATTTCGGCAACGCTTCCTGTATCCTGCTTTCCCCTATATGTTTAATTCCGCATTTTATCGCTTCCGATACAAATTGAGGCGGGAATGTTTTCGTCACTACGACAAGCTCTACATTGCCCGAACTGCCCGTTTTTTTTATATTCTCTTTTACATTTTCGATATTTTTACTTATATTTTCCATTTTCAATTGATTTTTCAACAATTTTCTATATTGTAATTTTTTTGGCAGACTGTATAAGGGGGGATTATACCATATTTTGAGGGATTTTTCTTTATACTATAATATATAGGAAGTATTTTACCGCATATAGTTATTTTGAATCTGTCAAGAATTGAATCCCGCAAATAATATACCGAAACTATTTCACCGCGTATAGTCATCAACATTTCTATTCATATTTTGTTTTTTCTTTTTATTTTTTGTTTCTGTTTATTTCTGTCTTTATTTTTATTTTATCTTTGCTTTTGTTTTGCCTTCGCTGTGTCGTTATCATCACACACAGTTTTTCAAAAGTTCCATGAGGCGCTTGCTTTTTCAACTACAAAATTGATATAAAATAATGATGTCAAAAATTGAGATGTTTTTATATTTTATCTGTCGAAACTTAATCTGCTTTTTTCTCTGCTCAGTTGTGATAAATGCTTGCTTATAAATATCTTCTTTTTCAAAATCAAAAGAATGTTTTTTTAAGGGATTTTTTTATGGTCAAAAATTTACGCTTTTCTAATTTTTCCAAAATTTCTAATATTTCGGGCTTTTCTGTATCGGCTATTATTCCGTCGAATTTCGACGCTTTTATGCCTAACAATGTCTTAAAAGAGACTACCCCCCCCCCCCCCTTCCTCTCGTTTCAATAATTGTTCCGATATTTAATGCGCAAGAATATTTATCCGCTTGTCTTGATTCTTTAATCAATCAAACTTTTAATGAAATTGAAATCCTTTGCGTCAATGACGGATCTACCGATAGTTCTTTGGAAATTCTT
>JAISQF010000020.1 GCA_031274365.1 Elusimicrobiota bacterium
CACCACCCCACTCCCCCACCCCCCTCCCCCCCCCCCCCCCCCCCCCCCCCCCCCCCCCCCCCCCCCCCCCCCCCCCCCCCCCCCCCCCCCCCAAGTCTCTTCTAATACCTATAGAAAGCTCAACAACTCAAATAGAATTTTTATATATTTTATAAATACATTTATCAAAGACATTTATCTGTTTTTTTCAGATAAGTGTCTTTTTTTTGCCAAAATTTATAAAAAAAGTTTTAGTATTCAGAGATAGTATCAAAGACCATATTATAGTCAGCAGCTGATTAGTCTGAAGTTTTTTATGCGCCGCTCAAAAGTTGTTATTTATATATTAAAGGAGAAATAAAAATGAAAATTTTAAAAAGAGTAGCTGTCTCAGTTCTATTAGTAACTGCTTTATTTGTAATGTCTATGGCTATTGAACAAAATATGGTAGTAGCTCAAATAAATGATAATGAAAGCTATGAACTAACAAAATCTCTTTGGGAAGAGATGAAAGCAGGCATTAGCAAGAAGTCCCCAGCCGAGCAGCAAGAAGCTTGGGAGGAGTTTTCCGAGTGGATTTTCAGTCTCCCTCAGGTTAAAGAGATATACCTTGAGAGTTTAGAAGAGGAGAAAGATCCAGAGTTCAAACAGACTGCTAGAAAGTTGAGAATGAATGAAAAGTTCAATATAGAATTTCCTGGAGACGGTCCCAAGAGAGGCATTCATACGTGTTACATCGTTTATACGCGCACTCCAGAGGGACTGCTTAAAAGTTTGGTGGTAGCAGTATGGGATGACCTTGTTGAATGTGGCGGAATTGAATATGTAAATCCTAATCCGTATAAATAGAAAGGAGAAGTAAATTAAGAGGAGTGTTGATTTCTCCACGGACGCGGGGACGTTTCTAAAAAAGGAGAAAGCATAGGATAAATGAAAAAGCAAAACAACGGCTGATTAAAAGCGCAACAGTTATATTAATGTTATTAATGTTTTTTGGAGTTAGTTATAGCCGCGACATTGTTAATATTATAACCAGTCCGGAAGCTAATCAGATAGCGACTGAGTTGCATCAGGGTTGATCCTAATAAGTTTGGGGGAAATGATCTAATCAAAAGTTTGTATGTTAGTGTTTGGGGAGATCTGATTAACTGTGGAGAAATCGAAATAGTCAGTCCCAGAAAGTATAATTAAAAAAGAAAGGAGATTAAAAATGAAGAAGTTTTTATTAGCAGGTTTAGTATTAATGCTATTGTTTATTAGCGCAATAAGCGCTCAAGCGGCTCCTCCCGCTAAACCAAAAGCTAAAAGCGCGCCTGCGGCGCCGGCTCCTGACCCAAGATTCAAAGATGCAAGAGCATTTATTGCAAGTTCTTTAGATGCTAAAAGAGTGTATGGCGCATCATTTAAACCAAAAGCTAAAAGCGCGCCTGCGGCGCCGGCTTCTGACCCAAGATTCAAAGATGCAAGAGCATTTATTGCAAGTTCTTTAGATGCTAAAAGAGCGTATGCCGCATCATTAGAATATGAGAAAACTGAGGAATTTAGAGAGGCAATCAGTGAATTGAAAAATTTCGACGACGAAGTAAATTACACAAATGAAGAAGGACCTATACTGTTCATGTTTACCTATAAAGCTGAGTTTAAGGGAGTGGTTAAGAGCTTGTTTGTAAAGATAGAAGAAAGAAGTAAGCCGTGGATGGAGGGCGAGTGGGAAGACGAATGGAACAGAATTGGGGATGTTGAATATGTTGATCCCAAAAAATATAAATAAAAAAGAAAGGAGATTTGAAAATGAAAAAATTTATATTAACAAGTTTAGTATTAACTATATTATTTGTCGGCGAGATTAGCGCTCAAGAATCATCTACACATGCTATTAGTCAGGAGGAAGCTATAGTCGCAGCTCCTGACCCAAAAATTGAATATGTAAAATCATTTATTGCGCGTTCTTTAGATGCGCAAAAGGCGTATGCAGCGTCTTTAGAATATGAGAAAACAGAGAAATTTAGACAGTCAGTCAGCAAATTCAAAGATAGCGAAGATTATACAGATTACATATATAAAGCTGGATTTATAGAATTCAGATTTATATATAAACCCGAGTTTAGAGATGTGATCAAAAAGTTAGAGATAACGCTTCCACATCTAAATTATGACGGGGTGCTCATCGGAGGGGACTACAAAATAGACGAACTGGTCACAGAATATATCGGGGATGTTGAATATGTTAACCCCGAGAAGTATAAATAAAAAAGAAAAGGAGATTAAAAAATGAAGAGGTTTTTATTAGCAAGTTTAGTATTAACATTATTATTTATTAGCGGAATAAGCGTTCAAGCGGCGCCTGCCGTCGCTAAGCCAAAAGCTAAAAGCGCAGCTCCAGTAGACCCAAGATTCAAAAAGGCAAAAGAATTTATTGCAGGTTCTTTAGATGCGCAAAAGGCGTATGCCGCGTCATTAGAATATGAGAAAACTGAGGAATTTAGAAACTCAATCAGTAAGCTTACTCCTGACAATAGTAGTAGTTACATATATAAAAATGGACTTACAGACTTCTTGTTTTATTATAAGTTAGAATTTAAGGGTTTGACCAATAAATACTTGGTCAAGGGATTATCCGTAAGGTTTGAAGGACAAGATTGGGAAGCGTGGAGAGATATTGGGGATGTTGAATATGTTGATCCAGAGAAGTATAAATAGAAAAGAAAGGAGATTTGAAAATGAAAAAATTTATATTAACAAGTTTAGTATTAACTATATTATTTGTTGGTGAGATTAGCGCTCAAGAAGCATCTACACATACTATTAGTCAGGAAATTTATATAAGTAGTATGACGGATAGGATTTTGAAAGGTGTGCCGGCAAAATCTATTAATAATCCTCAAATTATAAATTCGTTGACGAATATCGTTCTAAATGCTATATCACTACCTGACGCGGATACCCAAAATAGCAAAGAGGAAAGAGTTGACGGTCGTTTAGCGTATACAGCGAAAAGCGCCATCGAAAATCTTTTAGCATCTACATCTGATCCGAAAGCTATAAAAGCTGGTCTCAACAAAATTGTGAAGATCTTGACGCCGCCGCGGATAGACCCAAACGCAAGATTTGAAAGGGCTAAATCGCTTATTGCGCGATCTTTAGATGCGCAAAGGGCATATGACGCATCCCTGAAATATGAGAATACTGAGAAATTTAGGAACTCAATCAAGAATCTTACTCCCAATAGTAATGGAAGTGAATACATATATGAAAATGGGCCTTTACGCTTCGAGTTTAGATATAAAGCCGATTTTAAGAATTTGACCTTGACCAAAAGTTTGTTTGTGGATTTCAAAGAAGAATACACGGGATTCAGGGGATACAGGCCGCCCGGCTATGATTTTGGAGCTGTCGAATTAGTTGACCCTAAGAAATATGAATAAAAAAGATAATGAAAAAGACAGAGGATTTCAAAATGAAGAAGTTTTTATTAGCGAGTTTAGCATTGACCGCTTGTTTTTATTTATGTTGTTTTTTCTTTCAGACAGCCTGAAAGGCTGAATCTCCATAACCGCAGGTCAGCGACCTGCGGTTCAGCCTACTTGCCACCCTCTGCCCGAAAGACAGGACTAAAAATAACATAATTAAAAACAACAATCATAATTACAAATCCTCTATGCCTTTTTTATTTTCATATAAACTTGCCCAATCGTTATTAAAAACATCAACGGCTTGATTTATAGACGGGACTTTGAAAACGTCGCATAAAAGAGATAATGGAGCGGTTATGCTTTGAGCGCCGGCGTCAAACGCTTCATTTATTTGCGCGATATTTTTGAAACTCGCGGCAAGAATTTTTGTTTTATATTGATACTTGGAAATTTTGTCGGCAAATCCAGAAATGACAGACTTAGAGCAAATATTCAAATTTTCCATACGGTTGAGATAAAGAGCCAAATAATCAATACCCGCTTCTAAAGCCAAATATCCCTGCATTTTTGTATATACCGCGGTTGCCGTAATATTTAACCCTTCTCTTTTTAATATTTGAATAGCTTCAAGACCTTGCGCGGTAACGGGAATCTTTATATAAATATCCTGATCTATATTTTTTAATATCGCTTTGGCGTCGGAAATCATTCCATCGCAATTTTGCGAAACTGTTTGAATGTGTAAAGATCTTTGTTTGCCTATAATTTTTCTGATCTCTTTGAAATGATTAAAAAAATCTATCTTGCCTTCTTTTTTGATAATTGTCGGATTACAAGTGATTCCTCTTATGGGAAAATGTTTAATTCCTTGTTTTATTTCTTCAATATTTGCCGTGTCTAAAAAAAATTCCATTTTTTTATTTTCTCCTTTTTTTGTTTTTTACCGACATTTTAGATAGTATAAATTAAAGTTTATTAAATCAATATGAAATTTATTAGAAGATTTTATAAAAAAATCTTTTACAGACGCTGAAAAGAAAGTAAAAAAGGAGATGAAAATGAAAACGCAAAAAGATCAGGAATTTGTAAAAAACGCAAGTATAGATTTTGAAACTAATCCCAAGACAAGAAAAATTTTATCTTTTACCGACGACTTAATGCTTGTTGAGAATCATTTTGAAAAAGACGATATTGCTCCCGCGCACAGCCATTATCACACGCAAATAGTTTATGTCGTTTGCGGAGTTTTTGAATTTGTAATAGAGGACCGCAAATATATTATTTCAAAAGGCGATTCTCTTTTGATAAAGAGCGGAGTAAAACACGGTTGTAAATGTATAGAGAAAGGAATTTTGCTTGATGTTTTTACTCCTATGAGAGAGGATTTTATAAAAGAAAAATGAATAAAAATATTTTAGATGAAATATTGATGTCGGTAAAAAAACCGTCGAGATATATAAATCACGAGCTGAATTCTCATCCCGCCGATATGTCTGCGGATTTTTCAATATGTTTGTCTTTTCCCGACATTTATGAAGTGGGAGCGTCTAATCTTGGAATTGAAATTCTCTATCATCTTATAAATGAAAAAAAACTTGCTCGCTGCGAACGCTGTTATGCTCCCGATATTGATATGGAAAAACTTTTAAGGGAACGAAAAATTCCTCTTTTTTCAATTGAATCAAACAGCCCTTTGTCGAGTTTTGACATTATCGGATTTACAATTCAATGCGAGCTTGCCGCCACAAATATTGTCAATATGATTGATTTGGCGGGCTTGAATTGTTTTGCAAAAGACAGAAAAGAAAATGATCCTCTAATAATAGCCGGAGGTCCGGCTCTGACAAACCCCGAACCTTTTTGCGATTTTTTTGATTTATTTGTTTTAGGAGACGGCGAGGAAGTTATTGAGGATATTATAAACGTTTGTCTAAGAAATAAAAAAAAGATAAGCAAAGAAAATCTTTTGAGAAAACTTTCTGAAATAGAAGGCGTGTATGTTCCTTCCTTATATATAGTTGAATACAATGACGATAATACAATTAAATCCGTCATCCCAAAAGACGGCGTGAAACCTGTTGTTAAAAAAAGGGTTTTGAATTTGGAAAATGCTTTTTTCCCAAAAAATAAAATCGTTCCTTTTGTCGAGACGGTTCATAATAGATTAAATATTGAAGTTGCACGCGGCTGTCCGGGTCAATGTCGTTTTTGTCAAGCGTCAAAGTATTATCGTCCTTGGCGTCAAAGATCTATTGATAATTTACTTCAACTTGTCGATGAGGGGATTAAATCCACGGGATATGAAGAAGTTTCTTTTGCGTCTCTTTCTTGCAGCGATTATAAAGATTTGGATAAACTTTTAATCAAAGTCAACGAAAAGTATTTGGATTCAAAATTAAATATTTCTCTCCCGTCTCTAAGATGCAATGAACGTTCGATAAAAATAGTGCAGTATATAAGTAGAAATAAAAAACCGACATTGACTTTTGCTCCCGAGGCCGGAACGGACAGACTTAGAAATGTCATAGGAAAATATCTTAGCCGCAATCAAATTTTAACCACTCTGTTTTTAGCAAATCAAATGGGCTGGGAAGTTATCAAATTGTATTTTATGATCGGACTTCCGACTGAAACAAAAGAAGATTTGGACGGGATAAAAGAGCTTGTTCAAACAGCCCGCCAAAATGCCAAAAAATTAAAATTTACGATAACGGTTTCTCCTTTTGTTCCAAAAGCTCAAACGGCTTTTCAGTGGGCGCCGATGGAAAAATCAGAAATTGTAGAGGAGAAAATTAAATATCTAAAAACTTTGTTGTCGGCCGATATAAAAGCGCATAATCATTTTGCAAGCATTTTAGAGGCTTTTATTGCGCGCGGGGACAGACGCTTGAGTTCCGTTATTTATAAAGTTTGGCAAAAAGGATCGCGTTTTGATCAGTGGGCTGATAGATTTGGAAATCAGGGTTGGCTTGATTGTATTAAGGAAAGTTCTTTGGATTTAGATTTTTACGTTTATCGGCAAAGAAAATCAGATGAAATTTTTGCATGGGATCATTTGAATTTTGGAGTTGATAAAGAAACTTTATATGCCGATTATATTAAAGGAATAAATGAAACTGCTCAAACTATAAATGAATCTTTTAATCAAAAAAATGCGGAGTTTCCAAAAAATTTACCAAAGTTGGAAGAGACCGCCCCGCCTATTATGAGAGTCCGCTTGAGATTTTCCAAAAAAGGAATTGTCAAATATATATCGCATTTGGAACAGATTGAAGTTTTTAGGCGCGTCATAAGAAGAAGCGGATTGCCGATAGCTTTTAGCGCGGGGTTTAGTCCTCAGATAAAAGCGTCTTACGGTCCGCCTCTGACGGTAGGATATGAGAGTTTGAGCGAATATGTGGATTTATGTCTTATAGAAAAAATATCTCTTGATCAAATACGAGACGCTATTTCAAAAACATTGCCGGAATCTTTTTCTCTTTTAGACATTAAACATATTCCCGTGTTTTTTCCGTCGATAGATTCTCTTGTCAATTTGGTTGAATATAAAATTTATGACTGTGAATTTTTGCAAAAAGAAATAGACGATTTTCTTATCCGCGATGAAATAATAATTAAGAAAGAGAAAAAAGGAAAGGTAAATGAAATAAATATCAAACCTATAATAAAAGAAATAAAAATTGAAAATAAAGATTTAATCTTAAAACTTTATTATGCTAAAGATAAAGTTATAAAACCCGATTTAATCTTAAAAGAAATATGTCCTGAAAAATCTGCGGAAAATTTTTTAATTGAGAGGAGCAATTTGTTTATTGAATTGCCCGACGGAAGCGATTATATTATTTAAGCTGCGCGTTAAAGAAAATATCTTGAAATAAATTCAAAATAAATGACAGCGGACTTTGATTTATTTTTTTGAAAAAAATACAATAAAAAAATTGAGAATAATTTTACAGACAAATGTATAAAGATGATTATTCGTTATTGTAAGAGTTAACGATTTTGATGGAATAATTTTACAGACAAATGTATAAAGATGATTTATGGTATTGCAGACTTGCCTTAAACTTTCAATACAATATTGGCTTTGCCGACACAAACTTGGGCTGTGCGGAGGCGGTCGCAAAATTATAATAGCAGCACAATCGCGGTTTTGTATAAACCGTAATATTGTATGGAAGGGAGGATAGGCATGGCAAAAGATTTTGTAAAAACAGCTCTAGGCGTTCTTGACGGAGTAGGCGGTAAGGATAATATTAAAACTGTGGTGCATTGCGCAACAAGACTTAGGTTCACTTTGGCGGATTCAGCTAAAGCGTCTGACGAATCTGTTAAAGCTGCGACGGGCGTAGTCAGTGTGGTAAAAGCGGGAGGACAGTATCAAGTTGTTATAGGTAATGATGTGCATGAAGTATTTGTTGAGTTGGAAAAGTTGGGCGCCCCAACTGGTGAAAGTGACGGGGGGGGGGGGGGGGCGTCGAAAAGCAGTCGATAGGCAAAATTCTTATAGGCACTATCAGCGGAGTATTCACGCCGATTTTAGCCGCATTGATGGGCATCGGTATTATCAAAGGTTTAATTGCTAGTCTATCCGTAATATTCCCCGCGTGGGCGGCTTCAGGCGATATGTCTTACACGATTATATACGCAGCCGGGGACACATTGATGTATTTCCTACCTATATTAGTCGCATACACAGCATCTCAACGTTTTGGACTTGACCCGATAGTCGGTATGGTTATCGGCGCGTCTCTTGTATATCCATCCATTGTGGCAGAATATCCTTTCGGTCCCTGGGGCGTGCATAAATTTTTTGGTATGGATATTTTAGTTATGATGCGTTATAGCGGCACCGTTTTACCGTCTATTTTTGCAGTGTATGGAGCAAGTAAGTTGTATAAATATTTTCGCAGAACGCTGCCTTCCTCAATAAAAAATTTCATCGCCCCATTTGCAACGCTCATCATAATTATTCCATTGATGTTTTTGATAATTGGTCCCATATTTGGAGTTGTAGGTCTTGGGATTCAAGCTGGCATAAAAGCCATCGTAGCGATAAGATTTATCGGACCTGTAATTTTGGGTTTGATAATCGGCGGATTTTGGCAAGTTTTGGTTATCTTCGGACTTCATTGGGCGGTAGTGCCCATAGGCATACACGAAGCTACCGTGCCAAATCTTTTCTTTGGCGATATTGGCGTCACTATGATTCTTGCTTATACTCAGATTGCGGTAATTGCGCAGATGGGCGCTGTTTTTGCAATGGCGCTCCGCATAAGAAATATTGAGCGCCGCTCTGCGGCGATTGCTGCGGGAGTAAGCGGAATTTTCGGCATCACCGAGCCTATTATCTACGGTTTTACTTTGCCTAAGAAAAAGCCATTTTTATTAGCTTGTGTGTCCGGCGCGATTTTTGGCGCTCTGGCCGGCTTGTTAGGCAGTTTTAATTCCGGCGGTTATGGTATTGCTCAGCAAATGGGCGCGTTGGGAATTTTTACATATCCGAGTTATTTGTTGCCGGGATTTGCCGGTTCCACAATGAATTTTATTATCGCTCTATCGATGAGTATTCTTTCTATGGGTGTAACTTTTCTTTTAGTTTATCTTACCTATAAACCGGACAGCGCGGAGTTAAAAGTTGATAAGGAAGTGATTATCGACACATCAAAAGTAAATACGGCGACAGCAAAGAAAATTTACGCGCCGGTAAAAGGCCGCATATTGCCTATAAGTCAATCGGCTGATGCAGCGCATCAACAAGAAACGCTCGGCAAAGGCGTGTGTTTTATGCCTCTGGGCGGAAAAATTTTCGCGCCTTTTAACGGAACTGTTGATATGGTATTTGATACAAAACATGCGATAGGTCTTCGTTCTGACGACGGCGTCGAACTTTTAATCCATTGCGGCATTGACACTGTTAAACTTGGCGGCAAAGGATTTACTATGCATGTAAAAGAGGGTGATAAAATTACAACCGGTCAGTTGTTGTTTGAATATGACAAAGATATTATCGCCCGCTCCGGATACAGTCTTGAGACGCAAGTTGTTGTGACAAATTCTGAAAATTACAAAGCGATAACTCAAGCAAAGTCCGGCGATTGCGCAGTTGGAGATTTGATTTTATATGTGGAGTAGAATGCAAGAAACGCGTTGTAAATTTTTTGTAAATTAAAATTAAGGAGCTAATCATGTTAAAAAGAAATTTTATTCAATTTGTTTTAGTCGCAATGTTGGCATTTATTTTTTCCATTCCAACTGTTTCAGACGCCGCCGTTTCTGATAATTGGACGCTTGATATTTTTCATACGGGTGATGTGCACGGTCATGGTATGGTTTATGACGAAGCAATTGGTTACGGTAAGACAGTGGCGTATGTAAAATCCGTCCGCGCGCAAAAGAAATTTGTTCTCTTTTTTGACGTAGGCGATACTTTTTCTGGAACGCCGGCGGCTGAAATGAGTAAAGGCGCGGACGTTCTTAAAGTATTGAACATGATGGATTATGACGCGTTCACACCGGGTAATGCCGATTTTCTTTGGGGCGGACAGCATACGGTTAATATGCTAAAGAAAGCAAAGTTTCCCGTCATCTCGGCAAATTTTTATTATAAAGGAAAACGCGTTTATAAACCGTATATTATTAAAACAATTAACGGCGTTAAATTTGGCATAACCGGCGTTAGTCCGGTATCCGCTCAAGTGGCGAGCATTGAATCGCAGATGATAGATTATGAATTTAGAAATCCTATCGACGAATTAAAAAAAGTTATTCCTGATTTGCGCCAAAAAGTAGATGTGGTCATTGTGCTTGCGCATATCGGCAAAATGGAGACAAATAAAAACGATGAATATGTCAGCGTGCAAAAAATTGTCGCCGCAGTTGACGGCATAGATATTATTATCGACGGTCATGATCATGTGCGTCTTGAGGCCGGACAAAAAATCGGAAATACTTTTATTGTCAATACGGGCGAATATAATAAATGGATTAGCGATCTTACGCTTGAAATTAGCGGTAAAAAAATTATCGGTGAAAGCGCGAAATTGTTGGATAAAAAGTTCTTTGCAAATATCGAGCCCGACCCTGCGGTGGAGGAATTTGTAAAAAAGAATTATGACGCGATTGAAACGCTTTTGAATAAAGAAGTTGCTGTTGCTCCGTTTTATTTTGAAGGACGGCGCGAATTTGTCAGAACAAGCCAGACTTCTCTCGGCTGGGTATTTGCAGACGCCGAACGCGAAATGACTGGAGCCGATATTGCGTTTACCGTCGGCGCATTCCTGCGCGAAAGTCTTGAGAAAGGACCATTCACACGCAGCAGAATATTAACTGTCCTGCCGATGTTTCATTACACTGTGATACGGAATATGACAGGACAACAAATAGTGGATTTTATTGAACATAATTATTACGATAATATGAGAAATGGAAAAACTTTTCTGCCTTCCTATACTCACGTAAGCGGGCTTACTTATACGGTAGATTTTAACAGACCGGAAGGGCATCGTATGATTGATATAAAAGTCAACGGAGTTGCGCTTGATCCCAACAAAGTATATACCGTTGCATGTAATGAACAGATAAGCGATTACGGCATCCGCGATATTCCAATTGTGCGGCGCTATAATATCACTATGGCGGATTTATTTGTAGATTATCTAAATAAGCATCCTGATCTTAAAATGCCAGAACCGCGGGTGCGCATAATAAATAGATAGAGCGTTTTATATGTCTAAATAAAGGGAGAGAAAAAATGGCATTTCCAAATAATTTTTTGTGGGGCGGCGCAATTGCCGCTCATCAGGCTGAAGGCGGTTATCGTGAAGGCGGAAAAGGAATTTCTACTTGCGATGTTATGCATGGCGGCAAGGGGCGATTTGCTGAAATTCTTGATCCAAAAGCGATAAGAAAAAATATTGAAAGTCCCGAAGGATATTTTCCGGAACACACGGCGATTGATTTTTATCATCGCTATAAGGAAGACATTGCATTGTTTGCCGAGATGGGTTTCAAAGTTTTCCGCACCTCTATTTCATGGGCAAGAATTTTTCCAAACGGCGATGATAAAGAACCCAATGAAGCGGGCCTTGCATTTTACGATAGTCTTTTTGACGAGTGTAAAAAATATGGAATTGAGCCTTTGGTAACTATTTCGCATTGGGAAATGTCGATTAACCTTACTCAAAAATATAATGGCTGGATAAGCCGGGAAATTGTTCCGCTGTTTGAGCGTTTTGCAAAAACAATTTTTGCCCGCTATAAAAATAAAGTGAAATATTGGCTTACTTTCAATGAAATCAATATGACTTTGCATATGCCTTTTCTCGGTTCCGGTATGATAGTGGATGATCCGTCAAAAAAAATGCAGATGTGCTATCAAGCTTGTCATCATCAATTAGTGGCGAGCGCGCTGGCGGTTAAAGCCTGCCATGAAATAATTCCCGATGCGCGTATCGGCAGTATGGTGGCATCAATGGTCGCATATCCGTATTCCTGCCGGCCTGAAGACACTTGGGAAAAAATATCTATGGAACGTAATAATTATTATCTTACAGATGTTCAAGTTCGTGGAAAATATCCCTCATGGATGAAACATTTTTTTGCAAAAAACGGAATTGCAATTAAAACGGAATCAGAGGATGAAAAAATATTGTTGGAAAATATCGTAGATTTTGTGTCATTTAGTTATTATTCAACAAGCGCCGTGTCCACCGATCCCGACGTGGCAAAAAATCGAGGCACAGGCAATATTTTTGGCGGTATAAAAAATCCATATCTTAAATCATCAGAATGGGGTTGGCAGATTGATCCGCTGGGATTGCGCATTGCTCTAAACTTTCTTTACGATCGTTATCAGAAACCTTTGTTCATTGTGGAAAATGGATTGGGCGCGGTAGATATACCCGGCGAGAACGGCGCAATTAACGATGATTATCGCATTGATTATTTGCAAAAACATATCAAGGCTATGAAGCAGGCAATTGAAGAAGACGGCGTGAACCTTATGGGTTATACCACGTGGGGCTGCATTGATATTATTAGCGCATCTACCGGCGAAATGTCAAAACGTTATGGATTTATTTATGTTGATAAAGACGACAATGGCAATGGAAGTCTTAAACGTTTGCGCAAAAAATCTTTTCACTGGTATAAATCTGTTATAGAAAGCAATGGCGAAAAACTGTAAATATAATAAAGCGGTTTTGAATTTTGATATTTTCATATTGATATATTCAAATGATAAAATATCGAAATGGAATTATGGGTTATCGTTTGCGGGTAAAACGCCGCGACAGAAATTATAATCAGCTTTGAGGACTTTGAGCGCAATGACATTATGACCGCTTGATATTTAAGAAAATTTTGATATAATCCCGTATGTTTAGATTAAAGCAGCTTAATAGTCTTGAGCAAAGGCGCTCATTAAAGAAAATTCTTTAATGGGCGCTTTTTGTTTTTATGGCTAAAAAATGGCTTTTATAAAGCCTGATAAAAGGAGAGAAAAATGAGTTACACAAAAGAACAAATTGTCCAATTAGTTAAGGACAATGATGTAAAATTTATCAGATTGCAATTCACAGACATTATCGGAACGCTAAAGAATGTTGCCGTTACCGCAAGCCAGCTTGAAAAGGTTCTCAGCAATAAGTGTATGTTTGACGGTTCTTCAATTGAAGGATTTGTCCGCATAGAAGAGAGCGATATGTATTTGTTTCCTGATTTAGACACATTTACTATTTTTCCATGGAGACCGCAGGAAGGAAAAGTCGCAAGATTTATATGCGATATTTATACGCCGGATCAAAAACCTTTTTTAGGCTGTCCAAGAAATGTTTTGAAAAGCGTCATAAAAAAAGCGGAGAATATGGGATATTCGTTAAATGTGGGACCGGAATGCGAATTCTTTCTTTTCTTGCTTGACGAAAACGGCAATGCCACGACAATCACTCATGACGATGCGGGATATTTTGATTTAGCTCCCGTGGATATGGGCGAAAATGCGAGAAGAGATATTTGTTTAACTCTTGAAAGTATGGGTTTTGAAATAGAGGCTTCTCATCACGAAGTCGCAAAAGGCCAGCATGAAATTGATTTCAAATATGCCGACGCATTAAAGACTGCCGACAATATAAACACATTTAAGATGGTTGTAAAAACTATTGCAAAAAAACATGGACTTCACGCCACTTTTATGCCTAAACCGATTGCCGGAATAAACGGTTCGGGAATGCATACCAATATGTCTTTATTTGATATTAAAGCCGGCAAAAATGCTTTTGACGATCCTAAAGGCGAATTTGGCATTTCAGAAACAGCTCTTAATTATATAGGCGGATTGATAAAAAATATGAGGTCAATAGCGGCTGTTACAAATCCTACAGTGAACTCATATAAAAGATTAGTCCCCGGTTATGAAGCGCCAGTTTATATCGCATGGTCGCCTCGCAATCGCAGCCCTCTTATAAGAATTCCGGCGGCAAGAGGAGCAAGCACAAGAACTGAACTTCGTTGCCCGGATCCGTCGTCAAATCCTTATTTGGCTCTCGCCGCATGTTTAGCCGCTGGACTTGACGGAATAAAGAATAAAATAAAACCTCCTAAAGCAGTCGATAGAAATTTGTTTAAGATGTCTGCCGCGGAGAAAAAAGAATTGGGAATAGGAGATTTGCCCGGGACTTTGCTTGAGGCTATAAATGAATTCAAAGCAAGTTCTTTAATGAAAGAAACTTTCGGCGATCATGTTTTTGAGCGTTATATTGAAACAAAAGAAAAAGAGTGGAATTCTTATAAAGCGACGGTTCATCAGTGGGAGCTTGATAATTATTTATCATTATATTAAATCTCTCTGACGTATTGTTTTATTGTCATTGCGGGCAAAGCAATCCAATAGTTATTTTTATTTTTGTTTGTTAATTAAACAATTTCTAAAAACTTTGGATTGCTTTGCGGTAAAGTTTTTTATAATGAAGTCGGAGTTGTGTTGTTTTTTTGTTTGAATTACTTTAATTTAATAAAAAAAACGTTGCGCGGCGACAATCTTTTTTCCTTATGATAAAAACAATTAGCGTTTTATTTACAACAAGGAGAAAATATGTATCAGAAAAGCAAAATTATTATAGCAGGTTCAAAAGAAATTGTTACTTCATTAAAAAAACAAATAGAAATAGCAAATTTTATTTTGCTTGATTCCTCTTATTCCGGCAATGAGACAATAAGAAAAACAACAACTCTTTTTCCCGATATAGTCGTCAGCGATTATAAATTGTCCGATATGACGGGTTTGGATCTTGCAATATCTATTGAAAATCTGAAGCTTTGTCCCGTAATAATTCTTGCAAGCGCCGAACAAGCGGAATATATAGAAGAATTAAAAACATCCAGCCTTAATATTTTTTGCGTCTCAAAACCGGTAAATCCCAGCGCGTTAAATCACACCATATTGCTTGCCGTAAAACTCACAAAACGTATTCATGAATATGAATATCAAATCGACAGTCTAAAAAAGCAGCTTGAGGATAGAAAAGTTATAGAAAGAGCGAAAGGAATTCTTATGAAAAAGTTTAATATGAGCGAGGATGAAGCGTATAAAGAAATGCGCTCGAAAGCTATGAATTCTTCAAAACCTCTTGCTGAAATAGCAAAGACCATTGTTGAAATGTTTAAGATATTCTCCAATTAAAATCTAAAAAAACAAATAGTAAAAATATAAAATTATATTGATAATTTTTTATTAGTCCTGTAATATATGTGAAATATATTTCGAACTTGCTTTATGATATTTTGTTATTAAGGAATTGCGGGCAGGATAAGGATGATAATATGTCTCTAAAAAATCAAATAGTTTCAGTTGAAGTTGAAAAAATAGTTTTTCCGGGGCGCTCTTTATGCAGATGCCAAGACGGCATAGCGTTATTTACAGACGGTTTATTGCCCGGAGAAAAAGCGTTCGTTTTGGTTATAAAAGATAAAAAAACTTTTAGAGAGGGGATTGTTAAAGAGATTGTTGAAAAATCTCCCGATAGAATAGAACCGGTATGTTCTTTGTTTAATAAATGCGGCGGCTGCTCTTTTCAAAATACTGATTATGCAAATCAAATAAAACTTAAATATGCATATGTGTCTGAATTATTAAAAAGCGTGGAGATAGAACTTTCTGAAATTTTCAAAAGTCCGGAGATTTGGAAATATAGAAATAAAATGGAATTTAGCTTTTTTGATAATGAAGGCAATGCGGATTTAGGTCTGCACTGCAAAGGAAGTTTTAATAAATATATTTCGGTAAGAAACTGTCTGATATGCGGAGACCTTTTTATGCAAGCCGCCAGTTTGGCAAGAGAAATTGCAAATGAAAAAAGATTATGCGCTTATGATAATAAAAGCCATAAAGGTTTTTTGAGGCATTTGGTTTTAAGAGAAGCAAAAAATAATAATCAATTTCTTGTAAATATATCAACGTCGCCGATAGATTTGAGCGTCACGGACGGTATAAACGAGAATAGCTTTATATCCGAGCTTGGAGATAAATTAAAAAGTTTTTCGGACGGAATATTCTGGACAAAAAACGGATATAAATCCGACGCTGTTATAATTGAAAATATTTCTCTTATCCGCGGAAGCAATAGCATTGAGGAAAAATTAAATGTCAACGGTAAAGATTATTTCTTTAAGATTTCACCCTCTTCGTTTTTTCAGACAAATTCAAAAGGAGCCGAACTTCTTTATAATACGGCGCTGAAATTATTAGATCCGCAAAAGACGGATACTATTCTCGACTTATATTGCGGAACGGGAACAATATCAATATCAATATCTAAAGAAGTAAAAAAAGTCGTCGGCATTGAAATAAATCAACGCGCCGTCGAAGACGCAAAATCAAACGCCGCGTTAAACGAAATTTCAAATGTTGACTTTATCGCGGGTTCCGCGCAGGAGTGGGTAAAAAATGTCAAAGAAAATTTTGACGCAATTATTCTCGACCCGCCAAGAAGCGGTTTAACAAATGAGGTAATAAAATTTTTATTAGAAAATTTGTCCCCAAAGATAATTTATATATCCTGCAATCCGTCCACGCTTGTTAGAGATTTGACTCTGTTAAAAAATTCCGGCAAATACGAAATAAAATCAGTCGTTGCCATAGATTTGTTTCCTCAAACATATCATATAGAAACGGCCGTATTATTAAAATCAGTGTAAATATTTATCAATTTTATCGCAAGAAATTTCACGCTCTTTTGATTAGAATTTATCTATGATAAAATCATTAAAACATATTTAATATATAATATTATAAAATATTAGAGAAACTTAATTTTTTATGATATTATTTAGACGATCTTTTTTGAGCTTTTGAGTATTATAAGAATATAGGATTAGTAAAAACAAAAGCAAAAAGGAGGAAAACTATGTCAACTGAAATTAAGTATGAAATTATTAAAAAATTGGGCGTGCTTTTTCAAACGAAAAGCGGCTGGAAAAAAGAAGTGAACATTATCAAATGGACCGGCAATAATAGAGAGAATAAACAAAAATTTGACATTCGCGATTGGGCGCCGGACGGTTCAAAAATGGGCAAAGGTATTACTCTCGATAGAGAAGAAGCCGACAAACTCATAGAAATGCTGTCTAATACGGAACTTTAAATATTTTTTATTTGCAATGTAAAAGAAGTTAAGGGCTTTTTAAGTCTTTAATTCTCTTTTTATCGAGAGATAAGTAAAATTAAAATTTGCTTATCAGGGAAAGCGGCATAGTTTAGAAAAGGAGAAAATAAAATGAAAAAAATTTTATTGGTATTGTTTTTATTGGTTTTTACTGTTCCCGGAGTTTTTGCGGCAAAAATGGTTGAGGCAAATTCTGTGGAAGAAAAGTTTTATCTAAGACCCGAACATGCGAGTTTTGTTCATAGAGCGATTGTTAAAGCTTGCGAGGATAGAAAATGGCGAATCGTTCAAGATGACGGGAAAGAAATAACCGCCGTATTGGATGGACGGAATTATTCTTTAACTATAGCCATTACTTATGGCAATACCGGATATACGATAGCTTATAAAGACAGCAAAGGGTTAAAATATAATCCTGAAAAAAATACAATTCATTCAAGCTATGAGAGATGGCTTAGAAATCTTAATAAAGATATAAATGCAAATATTAATTTATTGAAAGGATGAAAAATTATAAAGATTTTAACTTAAGAAAAAATATGATTCATCAGCCTCCTATGCTTATGGTTGACGAAATTTTATGTGAAAATTCCATGAGCGGAAAAACATTGTTTAGAGTTCATAAAGATTGTATTTTTCTTAACTCGCGGGGAGTTCTTCAAAGAACGGCAATGATAGAAATAGCCGCTCAATCTTTTGCCGCAATAGACATTTTTCAAAAGAAAGAAAAAGGGCTTAAATATTCAAAAGGTTTTATAGCCGGAATTAGAGATTTTCAATTTTTTTCCGACGCAAAAATAGACGATGAGATAATATGCAACACGGAGAAAATAGACGAGCTTGGACAATTGTATATAACCAAAGCGGATTTAATAAATAAAAAGACAGGAGAAGTTTTAGCAAAAGGGGAAATCAGAATTTATGAAATGTTGTAAAAAAATATTCTTATCCCTGTTCTTTGTTTTTGCCGTTTCTTTTTGTTTTGCTAAAAATTTTGATTTAGATGAATTTCATAGAGTCAACACTATAGAAAGCGATTTTGAGATGAGAACTCTGTATTCTTTTTCCAAACAACCGATTATAAGTGGAGGAAAACTTTATTTCAAAAAACCCGATTTAATAAAATGGGAATATCTTTATCCGGCCGCCAATAGAGGCGGTTTTTTATTTGAAAAAAAGAAGATTCTTTCTTGGACTTTTACTAATAACGGAGTAAAAGAAATTGCCGATATTTCAAAAAGCCGTCAGGCAAAGGGAGCGCTTTTTATACTTAACAAATTTCTTAATATGGATATAACCGCTTTAGAAAAAATTTATACTGTGGAGACTGTGAAAAACTCAATGATTTTTTATCCTAAAAAAAGCGCCGGCAGTTTAGAGAAAATAGAAGTTTATCTCCAAGAAAATATGCCGGCCGTCCAACGTATAATTATTTTTAACGAGTATGGAGATAAAACGGAAATTTATTTTACTGAAATAAAAATCAACGGGGAAATTGCGCAAAATGCTTTTGATATTTGATTTTTTATTAAAATATAAAAAAAGTTATTTTGTTTTTTTGTGTTTGTTTTTTTTGTGTTTCCTTTTTTTGTTTTTAAGAATAAATTATACTTCTGATTTTTCAAAAATGCTGCCTTCAGTATTAGACAGAGAGATGCGGTTGTTTAATCATTCTCCTTTGTCTAATAAAGTTTTTGCAGTCATTTCTTCAAAATCCGATTTGTCCGCGCAAGAAGCCGCTGAATTTATTTTGGCTTTTATTGGCGAGAATGAAAATTTAGGATTGAAAACTTTTGCAATAGATAATGATTTTTTATTTTCTTATTTTCATTATTTTCCAAATTTGTGGAATTTGTCGCCGGAAAAGCAGATTCTGGCTGTTTTTAATAAAAAAGAAATAAAAGAAAGAGTAGAAAAAAACATAGACAAACTTTTATTGCCGACGGGTATTTTTGAACGTAAAATTATTGCTTTGGATCCGTTAAATATTCTTCCGGTTTTTTTAGAAGAATTAAAAGTTTTTAATTTCAGCAATTCTTTGGATATAAACGGCGGTTTTGTAAAAAGCAAGGATTTGACTCAAATACTTTTGCTCTTTGATTATGACGGCAATGTTTTAGATTTGCAGAAATCTCAAAAAATAAAAGAAACTTTTGAAAAAATTAAAGAAAATATTCCGGCGGACGTTGATGTTTTTTATATGGGAGCTCCGAGATTTACAAGCGAAAATCACGAAACAATAATTGCCGATATTTTCCGTATATCGATTATTTCAATTGTTTTGATGATAGTTTTATTTCTCGTTTTTTTAAGAAATAAAGAGGCCTTGTTTATTTATTTTGCGGCGCCTATAGTAATTGTTTTTGCCGGTGTGATAACAAATTGGATCTTTGGAAATCTTTCGATTATAACTTTGGGTTTTGGTTCCGTATTGATGGGTTTAACCGTAGATTATTTTTTATATATGTTTTTTGCCTTAAAATCTGCCGATGAAAATCAAAAATTCAAAACGGCGCAAGAAATGTTTAAGCCTATAACCGCAAGCGCCGTTACTTCAATTGCCGCTTTTTTACTTTTGCTGTTTTCCGGTATCGAAATTCTTAGACAGACGGCGGTTTTTTGCGCAAGCGGTTTGATAGCGGCTTTATTTATTTCTCTATTTGTTTCTCCTTTTATTTTTCCGTCTAAAAACAAACAAAGCCGAGAAATTTTTCAAGAAAAACAAAAGGTTTATTTGTCCTATAGAAAAGCTTTGTTTATTCTGTTTATCATTATTGCGTCGGGTGTTGCCGGTTTTTATTATGCCGAAATAAATGTTTCCGCAGAGTCATTAAATGTCTCGTCGAAACAATTGAAAGACGATAGAGAAATGTTTGATAAAATAACAGGCTCGGCTTTTAATAAAAATAAAATGCTTTTTATTTTCGGCTCTTCCATTGACGAAGTTTTAGAAAGTAATGAGAAAATATCCGCATTAAATCCTAAATATCTCAAACTCTCAAACGTTTTCCCGTCTAATAAAACAAAAGAAAAAAATATTGAGAATTGGAAAAGATTTTGGGATGATGTAAAAATAAATCAAATAGAAAACATAGCGGGAGAAGTTTTAAGAAAACGTAATCTCAAAGAAAATCTTTTTGATAATTTTTATAATTTTCTAAAAACTGCCCGCGGAGAGATTTCAACGGATTTTAATTTGAATATGTTTTTCAATCCTATTATAAATCTTGACGCTAAATTTGCTTTTGTAAATATAATTCCGTCGGATGCTCAAATAGACGGCATAGAACAATTTGATTGCGAGATAATTTCAAACGATTTGCTTATTAAAAAAATCGCCGCGGATGTTTTGTCGAGATTTAGCAAAATATTTTTATTTCTTTTTATATGTTCTTTTATAGTTTTAACCTTAATATTTAGAAGTCTGAAACTTTCTTTAATTGCTATTGCGCCGCCTTTGTGCGGCATAAGCGCATTTTTTGCAGCTTCAGCTTTATTTGGAATAGAAATAAATTTAATCGCTATTTACGCTTTGCCTTTATTGATAGGGCTTGGCGCGGATTACGGCGTGTTTATGATTTATCAGAAAAAAACCGGCGCAAAACTTCATCCGACAAAAGCGTTAGTCATTGCCGCATTATCCACAATCATTGGTTTTGGTTCTTTGACGGCAGCTCATCATAATGTTTTGTTTATAATAGGATTTATGGTTTGCAGCGGAATCATTGTTTCAATTTTGACGAGTATTTTTGTTTTGCCGTCTTTGATAAAAGATGTGTAAAATTAAATTTTATTGCAAAGCCGTAAAAAGAAAACCTTTATAATTATGAGGAGAAGAAATGAATGTAATTTGCAGCATTGAAGAATCTTTTAGAGGAATGGAAAATGGAGTTTTCTCTTTTTTCATTGATAAAAATTTTCCGGCTTTTAACGGACATTTTCCATCATTTCCGATTTTACCGGGGATTGTTCAAGTGGAAATGGCGCTGTTTTGTATAAAGAAAATCTTAAATAATGAAAATGCAAACATACAAGAAATTAGAAAGATTAAGTTTATAAAACCGATATTTCCTCAGACTGAAGTTTTTGTAGAGATTATTCAAAACGATTCTAAATTTAACGCAACGGTTAAAGATTGCAATGTTGTTTTTTCTCAAATTTTTATGTCTGTGAAATAAGCCGATTAAAAGTAGGATGTATATAAAATGAAAGAAATTTATTTTAAGCAAAATCCAAACGATCCTAATCCTTTAAGAGCTTTTACTAAACGTAAAGTCCGTTTTGACGAGATAGATCCTCTAAATATTATGTGGCATGGTCATTATGCAAGTTTTTTTGAGGAGGGGCGGTTGAGCTTGGGCGCGAAATATTCAATAGGTTATATGGATTTTTATAAAGCGGGCGTTATAATTCCATTAAAAAAATTTCATATCGATTATATTTTGCCTTTGGAGTTTGACAAAGTTTATGAAATAGAAACTATATTGCATTGGAATGAAGCCGCGAGATTGGATTTTTCCTACAATATTTTTTCGAATGATAAATTGACGACGACAGGTTATAGCGTGCATTTAATGCTTGATAAAAATAAAAATATTTTGGTTAGCAAGCCTGCTTTTTTTGAGGATTTTTGCTTAAAATGGAAAGAGGGCGTTATCTGTGAAAAATATTAAACCGCTGATAGTAATTCCTCTCTATAATCATGGTTCTTTGATTGAAAAAACGATTTACGATTGCTTGAAATATTACGGCGATATTTTAGTTATAGACGACGGAAGCACAGACGAAGCTTTAGAAAAAATAAAAAAGTTTAAGATTAGTTTAATTTCTTTTAAGAAAAATCGCGGAAAAGGAGAGGCGATTTTAGCCGCCGCTAGATTTGCAAAAGAAAAAAGTTTCACTCATATCGTTTCGATAGATGCCGACGGACAGCATTACGCTATAGACATTGAAAAACTTTTAATTGAATCGGATTTATATCCTCGCTCAATAATAATAGGCAAGAGAGATTTTACTTCAAAAAATATTCCCGCGATTTCGAAATTTGGCAGAAAGTTCGCGTCTTTCTGGGCAAAAGTTCAAACATCAAAAACTATAATAGATATGCAAAGCGGTTTTAGAGTTTATCCTTTGGAAATTTTTGATAAGTACAAGATTTTTACAAAAGGTTTTGCTTTTGAGACGGAGATAATTATTAAAGCTGTTTGGGCCGGTTTTGATATTAGAGAAATTGACGTCGGCGTTTTTTATCCGACAAGAGAAAAAAGAATTTCGCATTTTCAGCTTTTTGGCGACAATTTTAATATCGCCGTATTAAATACATATTTGACTATTCGTTCTATGATTCCCATTCCTCATAAAAAATATATGCAAAACTCCGACGGGAAAATAATTTCTCTAAATCCTTTTAAGGTTGTCGTAGAGCAAATTAAAAAAAATGACAATCCTTTCCATCTTGGCATAAGCGCCGCTTGGAGTATGTTTTGCGCAAGTTTGGCTTTGCCGGGTTTTAGAAATATGATTTTGATTGTCGGCGTAGGATGGTTTAACTTAAATAGATTGATTGCTTTTAGCGTGGATAAACTGGCTATGCCGCCTTTTATTCCTTTTGTGTGCGTTGAGGCCGGATATTTTATAAGACATGGAAAATTTTTAACGGAAATAAGCTGGCAAATTATCGGGCGCCAATTTTTACAGAGAGTTTGGGAATGGTTTTTGGGTTCTCTTATTGTCGCGCCGATTGCCGCTCTTGTCGTCGGATTTATAGTTTTTATCATAGGCTGTATTTTAAGGAAATGCGTAATTTATGGTTCAAAAATGGACGGGAAAAAGCCGCAGTAAATCTTTTTTTCATACTATTCAGATTATTTTTATAAAAATCGGCGCAAGAAGCGCGGCTTATTTCTTTTTGTATTTTATAGCTGCTTTCTATACTTTGCTTCCGTCAATTAGAAAGAATTCGTCCTATTATCTAAAAAAAAGATTTTCTTCCGACGGTAAATTGAAGATTTTTTTTAGGATTTATAAATTAAATCTTACATTTGGAAAAATTTTAATGGATAGAGCGGTTTTTGGCGTCAAAGGAGACATCAAAATAATTTCGTCCGCCGCTAACAAAGAAAAATGCCGCGATTTATATTTACAAAATAAAGGATTGATAATTTTGACGGCGCACTGCGGTTCGTGGCAATCGGCGATGTCGGCTTTTGATTTTATAGAGGCGGAGAAGTTTGTCGTTTATCATAGGAGTAAAGAAGATATAGACAAACATGTTCACGAACTTTCTCAAAAAAGTTCTCCGATAAATTTTATAGATCCTCAAAATAATTATGGAGGCAGCGTTGAAATTATGGCGGCTTTGCAAAGAGGCGCCATAGTGTGTATGATGGGCGATAGAACTTTTGGCGGTAAAAATAATGCGCTACTTGTAAATTTTTTTGGAGAGAAAGCCGCGTTCCCTTTCAGTATTTATAGAATAGCGGCGGCGTTAAAAATTCCGATAGCGGTTATTTTCTTCCCTTATAGAGGGCGCGGGAAAATTGATTCTTTTATTGCCGATACTTTCTTTGTTGAGGATAAAGGCAGAAAAGCGGAAAATTATTTTGACGAAGTGCGGCATTTTGCTTTGCTGCTTGAAGATTTTTGTATGGAATATCCGTATCAGTTTTACAATTATTTCAATATGTGGGAGGAATAAATGATTAAGACGACATTAGATGAAGTGAAAAAAGTTTTGGAGGAAAATTTGGATTTAGGCGCGACAGATTTGACGGAGATAAATGAAGATTCTCCTCTCTTTCAGTCATTAGGGCTTGACAGCTTGGACGCTATAGAAATAGTCGTGATTTTGCGTAAATATTATGGTATAATAATTGAAAATATGGAACAGGGCAGAGAAGTTTTTAAGACTATTGGAGCATTAAGAAAATTTATTGAACAAAATAGAACAAAATAAAAATATCCGCAGCGTCATTTAGTTAATCAGAAAGAACACACATCACATCAACACATTGTTTGAGCAATTACACGTATTAGAGTAAAGTCTAAAAGTATGGAAATTATTGTTTATAATAAACATATTTTGTGAAATTATTAAATCAATTTTAACAATATTTACAGATGTTATTTTGTAAGTTGTCTTATTATCCCTATGTATCGTTATTGTGAGAGATTTCGCTTTTATTTAATTGAACTGAAAATTAATTCCCGGGTGCGTAATAATATAGAGGATAAAAATGACAAAATTTTTCAAAATACTTTTGATATTAATTTTATTATTTTTAGGGAATTTTGCTTTTGCGGCAAATATAAATCTATTGGATTCATCTTATAATCAACAAGAGATTGAAAATATAATCAATCAGATGAGCGCGGGTTCTCCTTTGGTCGTTAAACTTTTAGAAATAGCAAGCGACGAGGAGAAATTAAGAGAAGTATTGGATAGTTTGAGCGGATCTTTTTTAACAAATATAATGACTATGGGGGCAAGAGGGGATTATTTTGGAATGTTTCAAGCGATGAAAATTCCTGTCTTGTCAACGACAATAAATACGATGACGCCCGGGGCAAAAGCTATTTGGTTTCAAGGTTTATACAATGAATTATATTTTGGCAGCGGCAATAATCAGACATTAGGAAATTTTATCTCAAGAGGAGGCCGCGCGCGAGTAGGAAAAGATTTGTATTATTTTCTAAATGGAATGTTTGGTATTTTTGCAGGTTATGACAGAAAAGAATTGTCGCAAGCAAATAATAAAGCGGATATGGATGATTTTGAATTTGGAACTTACGGGGGATTAAATATCCCGCTAAATTCCGGCTATCCCGTAAATATCAAATGGATAGTTAGCGGAGCATATCAAGAATATAGAACGTTGAGAAAAATAGATTTGCCTGATTTTGTTTTTTGGCCGCGCGCTAAGATTAACACTTATGGCGCAAGAGGAGCGGCGGAAATAGAAATGCGGATTAAACAAAATAAAGTGTTGCTGGAATATATTCCTTTTGTAACAGTAGAAAGCGGATATATAATAAATGATAAGTATGAAGAAACCGGAGGAGAATATACCGCTTTGGCAGCCGGCGCTTCAGCTTATACGCGTCTTGAGACTTTAGGCGGACTTCGTATCGAAGGGAGAAATAAGAACGTTAAATGGTATGGAAAATTTTTTGCAGGACAATTGATTGTCGGCGCGCGGCAAAAATATTCTTTGAGTCTTAGCTCTTATTCGTCGCTTGGAAATATGAATATAGAAAACGACGAGATGTCGGAACTTTACGGCGGAGCGGGCTTTGGCATAGAGTATAATTTTACAAAGATAAAAAAAATTGGAATAGACGAGGAATTTGCCTTAACGGGATTATCTTTATACTTTGATATAGAGGGAAGATTTTCAAAAAATTTGCAAAGTTACGGCGGACAAGCCGGTTTAATATATAAATTTCCGCAAAAAATAAGATTTGTAAAGCCGCGCGTTCAAAAGAAATATTTAGAGTCAAAAGATTTAATCATAAGAAAGAAAGATTTATAATAAAAATAGATAAAACAAATCTAAATAAAATATTGCATACGCAGCTTAAAATAAATCCCGCCTTAAATTTTAATCACCAAAAGTTCTTGAAAAAATATAATTGATATTTTTGAACTGGCTATTCATATCGCAGTCTCTTTTAATCTCATCTTTATTAAGATAATTTTTTATTTCCGTTTCTAAACACGCTTCTATCATGGAAATTTTTTCATCTCTTGATTTGAAAGCGGCTTTTTGGACCATAGCGTAGGCTTCTTGGCGGGAAATTCCTTTATCTATAAGAGATAATAAAAGCGCTCCTGAAAAAATTATATTTTTTGTTTTATCAATATTTGCCAGCATGTTTTTTGGATAAACATTTAAGCCGGAAATAAGAGTCTGCATTCTTAAAATCATATAATGAATAATTTCAGACGCGTCGGGCAGCATTATTCTTTCCGTGGACGAATGACTGATGTCGCGCTCATGCCAAAGAGCGATATTTTCCATAGCGGTAACAGAATATCCTCTTAACAATCTTGCCAAACCGCAAATATTTTCAGATATTATCGGATTTCTTTTATGAGGCATTGCCGACGAACCTTTTTGTCCTTTTGTAAAAGGTTCTTCCGCTTCGGCAACTTCAGTCCTTTGCAAATGTCTTATTTCCGTGGCTATTCTTTCAAGGGCTGCCCCCAAATGCGCCAAGGTAAATATATAAACCGAATGTCTGTCGCGCGGGATAATTTGCGTCGAAACCGGCTCGGCTTTTAATCCCATTTTTTTGCACACATATTTTTCAACTCGGCAATCCAAATGCGCCATCGTCCCGACTGCTCCGGATATTTTTCCATAGCTGACGGTCTCAAGCGCAAAATTTAATCTGTCAATACAGCGTTCGATTTCGCAATACCAAGACGCTGCTTTTAATCCGAAAGTCATCGGTTCTGCGTGGACGCCGTGCGTTCTGCCCATTATTGGAGTCATCTTATATTTTTTTGCAAGTCTTTTAATTATTGAGGATAATTTTTTTGTTTCTTTAATAATTAAGAGAACGGATTCTTTTAATTGAGCGCCGGTTGCAGTATCTAAAACGTCTGATGAAGTCATACCCAAATGTAAAAATCTTCCTTCTTCTCCTATCGTTTCGACCACTGCCGTTAAGAAAGAAATTACGTCGTGTTTTACGGTTTTTTCAATTTCATTTATTCTATCGACATTTATTTTCGCTCTTTTTTTTATGGTCTCGACGGCTTTTTTAGGCACTGTTGCAAAAAGCGACATAGCCTCGGCGGCAAAAATTTCCACCTCAAGCATTTTTGCAAATCTATTTTCCTCCGACCATATTTTTTCCATTTCAGGTTTGACATATCTTGATATCATTAAAACCTCCTGTTTTAACGCTTTTGCTCGTTGTCTGACATTTTCAATATCACTGATTTTATAGCTTCGGGATATATTTTATGCTCTATTTCTAAAACTCTTTTAGCCAAAATTTCAGACGTGTCGTTTTCAAAAACTGGGATTTCTTTTTGTATTATGATTTTTCCGGTATCATAATTTTCATCGACAAAATGGACTGTCGCGCCTGATTTTTTTTCTCCCGCTTTTATAACCGCTTGATGCACGTAATGTCCATACATTTTTTTTCCGCCAAATTTCGGAAGCAGAGACGGATGAATGTTTAGAATTCTATTATTATAAACATCTATTATTTTTGAACTTATTAAAGACATATAACCCGCAAGACAAATTAAATCTATTTGAGATATTTTAAGTTCTTGCAAAACTTTCTCGTCGGAATTTTTAATGAAAAGAGATTTTATTTTTTCTTTTTTTGCTCTTTGTAAGGCAAAAGCCGAAGGGTTATTTGAAATTACAAGACTGACCGCGGCAAGATTTTTTAATATCCCGTTTTTTGTTTGGTCTATTATCGATTGTAAATTTGAACCGCCTCCGGAAACAAAAACGGCAATTTTTTTCATCTCTATTCCTTATATTTTTATATATTTTTTATATTAACTCGACGGTGTTTTTACCTTTTACTATTGAGCCGATTATTTTAGAACCTTTTATAAAATTTTGCGCTTGTCTGGCTATTTGTGGACGAACGATTAAAACCATTCCAATACCCATATTGAGAGTTCTATAAATTTCCTTTTGAGGAACATTTCCCTTTTCTTTAATTAAGTTAAAAATTTTCGGGACTTCCCATGACTTTGTATCTATAACGGCGCAAAGATTTTTAGGAATAATTCTGCCGATCTTATCGTAAAAACCGCCGCCGGTTATATGAGCTATGCCCGTTATATTTTCTTTTTTTTGATTGAATTTTTTAATTGCCGAAAGAATTTCATTAACATAGATTCGCGTCGGCTCAAGCAGTTCTTTCCAATATTTTTTTATTTCTTTTTGAGAAAAAACTTTGCGTATAAGAGAATAACCGTTCGAATGAGGTCCGCTTGAATTTATGCCTATCAAAACGTCGCCGGCATTGATATTTTTTCCTGAAATTTCCTTGCCTTTTTCAACAATTCCGACGGAAAATCCCGCTAAATCATATTCTCCGTTTTTATAAAAGCCGGGCATTTCAGCCGTTTCTCCTCCGATAAGCGGAGAGTTTGCCAAAGCGCAGCCTTTTGATATTCCTTTTATAATTTCTTGGGCTTTTGCCACATTTAATTTTGAGCATGCAAAATAATCTAAAAAGAAAAGCGGTTTTGCGCCCACGCATATTAAATCGTTGACATTCATAGCGACTAAATCAATGCCGATTGTGTCGTGTTTGTTTAATAAAAAAGCGAGTTTTAATTTTGTTCCGACTCCGTCTGTGGAGCCGACTAAATTGTATTGCGTTTTATATAGAGGAAATAAACCTCCAAATCCTCCTATGTGCGGAAAGTTTTTTTTTATTTTTTTAACAAGCTCGTTTCCAGCGTCAATATTTACTCCTGATTTTTTATAGGTAATCATTTTCTGCTCCCCGGTTTTATTGGAATATCGCCTTGTTTGCACATAGGGCAATCCTGCGGTTTATAATTTTTAACTTCTAAATTCAATAATGAAAATTTTGGAACATTGAAATTGATTTTCCCCGCGCTTCTATCCACCAAAGAGAGAATGGCAACAATTTCCGCGCCGAAAGGTTTGATTGTATTTATGACTTCATTTGTCGAAAGACCAGTTGTGATGACGTCCTCGGCAATTACAACTCTTTCATTTTCTTTAATGTGAAATCCTCGTCTCAAAACGGATTTCCCGTCAACCTTTTCAGTAAAAATGGCTCTCACTCCCAGAAACCGCGCAATCTCTTGGCCTAAAATAATTCCTCCTATTGCGGGGGAAATCACAACGTCCGCTTTTATTGAATTTTTTATTAAATTACCTCCCAATTCCTCAGCCAATTTTTCAGCCTCTTTTGGATATTGCAAAATTAAAGCGGATTGAAAATAAACGTCGGAATGTAATCCGCTTGATAAAAGAAAATGACCGGATAAAAGAGCGTTATTTTTTTTAAATAATTCACTGACTTCACTTTGATTCATTTTGTCTCCTTTCAATTAGCGCTTCTGTCAAACGTTAAATCATTTTTGATGACAATTGACAAATTTTGTTTGTATTTACTGATTATATAAAAATAGATTTTTATCTCAAATTATATAAAACAGATTAGATTTTTATCTCAAAAAATGCCGCTGCTGATATTTGTCATCTTGCGGTCATTGAGTTTGCGCTCTTGCTTTGCCATATGTTGATAAGCTTTGTATAAAATGATATTATTTAACAGCTGTTGAAATAGGAAATATTCAATTTTTAAAAGGTTGAAAGATGTATAAGAGATCGTAATATAGTATAGAGGTGAAAGTTATGGAAAAAAATAATAATAAAATTGAGAAATTTGAATATAAGCCTTCGGGAGTTTGCTCTACTTTAATAGAATTTCAAATTGAAGACGGGCTTATTAAAAATGTGGTTTTTACAAAAGGTTGTAACGGCAATGGTAAGGGAATAGCCGCTCTTGTTGAGGGAATGGCCGCGCAAGATGTCATGGAAAAACTTTCTGGAATAAAATGTAAATATAAGTCCACTTCATGCCCGGATCAACTCGCAAAGGCTGTCGATAATGCGCTTAATAAAAATTCAAGCAGAGCCGGCGGATGATTGCGGTTTGCGGATTGTAATGTAAAAAATAATCAAAGAAAAGAGCAGAAAAGCGCAATTTCTAAAAAAAGATTTTGCGCTTTTTGTATTTTACTGTTTTTTTATCGCTAATATATTTATTTAATAAAGTAATGGCAGCAGATAATGAAAAAATTGAAAGCTCAATGCTTTTATCATATTCATAGAATTTTATTTGAAAGGAGAAAGAAATGTTGAGAGATGAATTGCCCAATATCAAAACGGAATTGCCCGGCCCCAAAGCTCAAAGCATTATTGCAAGACGTTTGCAGGCTGTTCCCGAAGTTATAGGCTGTATTTATCCATGCGTTATCAAACGCGGGGAAGGGGCGGTGTTTGAAGACGTTGACGGAAATATTTTTTTGGATTGGGTGGCGGGCGTTGGAGTTTTAAATATTGGATATAGCAATCCTGAAATTATCGAAGCGGTTGTAAAGCAGGCTCAAAATTATTTTCACGCTATGCAAAATATTGTCGTCCACGAAGGATATGTTTCTCTTGCCGAAAAATTAAATAAAATTGTTCCGACAAAAGAAGAAAAGCGCAAAACAATTTTTGCAAATTCCGGCGCCGAAGCAATTGAAAACGCGGTAAAAATTGCGCGCAGCTCCACGAAACGTCCAAACATTATAGTCTTCTCGGGAGCATTTCACGGGCGCACTCTTTTAGCGGCGACTATGACTTCCAAAAAAAATTATTATCACGGTTTGGGTCCTTTGCCCGACGGAATTTACCGCGCTGAATTTCCTTATCTATACCGCGCGCCGAAAGGATTTAGCCAAACAGAAGCTATTGATTATTATATAGGAAGATTGAAAGCGGTTTTTGAAGAGGCGTCTTTGCCGCAGGATGTGGCGGCAATTGTCGTCGAACCGGTGCAAGGGGAGGGGGGTTTTATTCCCGCTCCAATGCAATGGGTGAAAGCCGTTAGAAAAATATGCGACGATAATGGAATTTTATTGATAGCCGACGAAGTCCAAACTGGGTTTGGGCGCACGGGAAAAATGTTTGCTTCAAATTATTGGCTCGAATGGGGCTGCCCGCCTGATATTATAGCGATGTCAAAATCTATTGCTGGTGGACTGCCTCTTGCGGCTGTAACAGCGGGCGCTTCAATTACTTCAAAAATTACTCCCGGCATAATCGGCGGAACTTTTGGCGGAAACGCTTTGGCTTGCGCCGCGGCATTGAAAGTCATTGAGATAATGGAGAGAGATAATATCCCGCAAAAAGCTTTGAAAAATTCAGAAAAAATTATGGCGATTATAAATGAGTGGCGCAAAACAATTTCATCAATAGGGGATGTGAGAGGATTGGGATGTATGATGGGGGTTGAATTTGTTAAAAAAGATAAATCGCCTTATCCGGAATTAGTGTCTGTAATTATCAATAATGCTGTAAAAAAAGGTCTTGTAATTGAGGCCGCAGGAACTTATGGAAATGTTATAAGAATTTTATTTCCGCTTATTATAACGGACGCTCAGCTTGAAAGAGGTTTGGAGATATTTAAGGTATCAATAGAAAATGCCGTAATGACGCAAGGGGAATAATTTTTATTTCTCATAATATGATGATAAAAGTAATAAAGAGTTTGAATTGATAATATAATAAGGAAAATATGAAATTAAAAAAATCATTTATAATTTTTACTGCGGCATTGTTGTTTAATATTTCTTATGCTTATGGCGTAAATATATACACATGGGCAAACTTGAAAACTCAATATCAGGCTGATGTTTCAGAGACATTAACAATAATGAATAAATTGACAGCAAACGAGAATTTAGGCTATGTGGGCAAGTGGTCAAATTTAACTCTGCAAGGAAACGGGCAAACATTAGATGGAAACAATCAGTATTCTGCTTTTAATATAGCCGGACCAAAAACTTTAAATATTAAAAATATAAGTTTTGTAAATTTTAAGAAAGATACAGATGGCGCGGCAATTTTTTCAGATAGTAATATTTTTTATATAAACTTTTATGAGAATGTATATTTTACAAGCAATAGTGCGACAAATGGCGGAGCAATATACACTAATGTTTCAAATATAAAGTTTAATGGAAATTCTCTCGTTAGATTTTTTGATAATGTCGCTTTGTCAAGCGGCGGAGCGGTAAATTTTGCAAATGGAACTAATGTAAATGCCGACAATTCAAGAATATTATTTACTTCAAACACAGCTCAAATAGGAGGCGCTTTATACATTGAAGGAATTAGCACATCGACAATAAAATTCTCAAATAGTTATATTGAATTTTCATCTAATACCGCTTTAATAAATGGCGGAGCGTTTTATGCCGGAGACAATTCACAAACAGAATTTAATAATTCAACCGTATATTTTACAAGCAATACGGCAAAAAACGGCGGAGCGTTTTTTGCATCCACGTATTCAATAACAATATTTTTAAATTCAAATGTGAACTTTATAAATAATTCGGCGCAAGAAAACGGCGGAGCATTTTTTGCAGACGGCAACTCAACTGTTACATGGGCGAGCAATGTTAGATTCGCGGGGAATTCGGCAAAAGGAAAAGGCGGGGCAATTTATATAGGCGAAAATCTAATCAATACTTTCAATGTTTCACAAAATATTTTGTTTGAAAATAATACGGCTTATAACAATACGGCTAATCCTGTTGCAAATGATATTTTTATAGATTCAAATTCTCAGCTGATATTAAATATTGCCGGCAATGCGTCAATAGATATTAACAGCGGAATTATGGGTATGCAAAACAGCACTATAACAAAACAAGGAACGGGAAGTTTGAAATTAAAAGGCAATTTTGCTTTTGACGGGACATTGCTGATAAAGCAGGGAGAAATTTTAATTTCAAAGCAAAGTCAGCCGTTAAATATTGGAATGATGAAAATAGAAATGGCTGGACTTTTTAATTACACTTCCACAGAAAAAATATTTACGTCAACGATAGTTGTGGAAGGAACATTTGAAACTATGGTAAATAAAAAAGATTTCGTTTTAGAATCAAGCGGAACATTGCAATTTCTCAGAGGAAGCTCTTTGATATTAAAAGGATATGGGACGGGTTCTGGCAGCATTCGAGTATTTAGAGCCTCAGATATTTCTATAGATGCCGACACTATCAATCTTATAGGCGAGGGAACAATAAAAAGATATGAGATTATTCCGTCTCCCTTCGGAAATAAAGAATTATGGATATATTATGAAATGGGAATAAAAGAAATTTCCGGTTTGACGCCAAATCAAAGCGCCGTGTTTAATTTATTAAATGAGAACACTCAAGACGACAATGCGCCGCTTTTATCTTTAATGCTGCCGGTTCAAAATGAAGTAAAAAACGGAAATACGCAAGACGCAAAAAAAATGCTTGACGAATTGAGCGGCTCTTTTCTTTTGACGTCTTTTAAAGCCGCTTTGATGGATAATAACGCTTCAGTTTTTTATTCCAGAATAAATGAGATAAAAGACGAAAGCGAACTTTCCTCCCGCAATGTGTGGGCGCAATTATATTTTGACGGATATTCTCTAACCGACAGCGATAATGAAATGGGGGCGTTCAAATATCAAGGAGTCGGTTTTATAAGCGGATTTACGATACAGAAATTAAGTAATTTTTTGGGCGGATTATTTTCTCAATATTCTCATAAAAATCTAAATCAAGATTCGGCTTCAGGGGCTATAAATTCTATTGATTTTGGCGTTTATTCCTCTTATGATATGCCTATAAAAAAAGAGATAATTAACTTAAAAGGAGTTTTAAGTTTGGGGTTTAATAATTTTAGTTTAAAGAGGAAAGCTTACGCAGGTTATATAGATGAAAATGAAAATGTTTATATAACTCAAAAAACTGCCGAAGCGGATTTCTGGGCGACTGCTCTGAAATATATTTTAAGCGCGGATTATTCATTTGAAGACATAGGCAAACATAAATTAATAATCACTCCTTTTATTAATTTTCAAGGCGGGTTTTTATTTAATCAGGCTGTTCATGAAAAAAAGGAGAGGAAATAAATTTGAATATCCAAGCCGATCATTATTCAAGATTGGAAGGAATTATCGGGACGAGAGTCGGGCAAAAAAAAGAACGTTATCAATGGGATGCAAAATTGGGTTTTGGATATTTGATGCTCGGCAATAACAGCGAATTTGACGTCCAAATAAAAAGTATTTCAGAGCTTGGATATGCGCGAATAACGGCTGATAAAGAGCCGCCATTTTTTGTAAATTTAGGAGCTTATGGAAAATATGACGTCAATAAAGATATTGATGTTTTTATAAATACCGATTTGAAATTGGCAAGCAATGCTTCGGCTTATTATGTCGGTTTTGGCGCAAGTTATAAATTTAAGCTTGAAAGAAAAATTCCAAGACCTAAAAACCTCTTAATAACAAAAGACGAAACGCGGCAATCTAAAGAAGAAAACACAGATACTCAAACTTCGTCCTCCGCAACGGGTTTTGGCGCTCGCTCGGAAGATGAAATTGCAATTCAAGAGTTGACTCTTGCGACTTTGAGAGGACCTATTTTTATAAACAAGAGCGACGAACTTACCCCCGAAGCTAAAAACTATATAAAAAATTTAGCCGAAAGAATAAAGTCGTATAAAAAATCATATAGATCCGTTGAAATAGTTGTTGAAGGTTATGCGGGCTGGGACGAGCCGGACAATAAAAATCTTGCGGTTAAACGCGCAAGAATTGTCGCTAAGGAATTATCGCAATATGGATTTAAGGTAAAGTATAAAGGAAATCCAATGGTAAAATCTAATAATGCCGGCGAATATAAAAAAGATGAATTTAGAAAAGTGGAATTTAAGACGACGCTTATTAAATAAAGAGAATAAACGGTTGTCTTTTGCCGTAATACATCAAATGAAAAACATCAAACAGATAATAACTTATGTTTTTGTCGTAGAAGTCCTGCAGAGATGGCGTTTGCTTTTGTTCTTTATTATTACAATATTTTTTGTTTTTTAGCTCCGCCCGCTTCGGACATTCGTTTATGTTTTTTTGGCATTTGACGAACTCCCCGCCCTCGCGCATAACGACATAAGGAAGTGCGTCTCACACACCGTCAAATGATAATCCAAAAAAACATTTCACTCATAGACTTGTCCTCTAAGGCGGTCTCCGCTAAAAAACTTTGATAAATAAAGACACAACAAAATAATTAAATTATGCTATTGATTTACTTAACCTTTCATCCAAAAAGTCTAATATGTTAAGAGATATTACATCAAATTGATTTTCAATATTCTTTAATGTATAATCGCATTAGTTTTTATTGTTATAGAGAGAGTAAATAAAAGCAGGCGAAATTCCTTAAAAGGAAAAGCCTCTGAATTATGTTATAAAAGGAGATTAAAGATGGCAAAGTATGTGTATTCGTTTGGCGGAGGTAAAGCCGATGGAAATGGAAGTATGAGAAATTTGCTTGGCGGCAAGGGCGCAAATCTTGCCGAAATGGCAGGATTAGGATTGCCCGTTCCTCCCGGATTTACAATTACGACGGAAGTTTGTACCTATTATTATCAGAATAAGAAAAAATATCCTCCCGAACTAAAAAAAGCGGTGGGCGACGCTATTAAAAAAATTGAGAAAATTATAGGTAAAAAATTTGGCGACGAAGTTAATCCTCTTTTGGTTTCCGTTCGTTCGGGAGCAAGAAGTTCGATGCCGGGGATGATGGAAACAGTTCTAAACGTAGGCCTCACCACAAAAACAATTCCGGCTTTAATAAAGAAAACTAATAATCCGAGATTTGTTTATGACGCTTATAGAAGATTGATAATGATGTATTCTGACGTCGTTATGGAAAAAGCGGCTGGCATTGAGCCCAGAGACGGCGAAGGAATACGCAAGCAGCTTGAAGATATTATGAAAGCTAAGAAAAATGAAAGAGGAGTTACTCTTGATACCGAGCTGACTGAAGAAGATTTGCAGGAATTGTCCGAGAAATTTAAGGAGCGCGTAAAAGAAGTTTTAGGAAAAGATTTTCCCGACGACGCTTATGAGCAGATTTGGGGAGGAATAGGAGCGGTTTTTTCCTCTTGGAATGGAAAAAGAGCCATATCTTATAGAAAGATAGAAGGAATCCCCGACGAGTGGGGAACTGCCGTAAACGTTCAATCGATGGTTTTTGGAAATATGGGAGAGACTTCCGCCACCGGAGTCGCTTTCTCAAGAAATCCGGGAAATGGAGATCCGAGATTTTATGGAGAATATTTGGTAAATGCTCAGGGTGAAGACGTTGTTGCCGGAACGCGCACGCCCGCTCCTATCAATGAAGCCGCAAAGAGCGAACATAATCAAGGAGAAAAAACTTTAGAGGAATTTATGCCTGAAGTTTATAAAGAACTTTTTGCTATTCAGAAAAAACTTGAAAAACATTATAAAGATATGCAGGACATTGAATTTACCGTTGAAGATAATAAACTTTGGATGCTTCAATGCCGCAATGGAAAAAGAAATGGAACTGCGGCTGTGAAAATGGCAATTGATATGGTAAAAGAAAGACTCATAACTAAAGAGGAAGCCGTTATGAGAGTTACGCCCGATCAATTGGACGAATTGCTTCATCCTATAATAGATCCCAACGCTGAAAAATCGGCTGAGATTTTGGTTAAAGGATTGCCTGCCGGCCCGGGAGGCGCTTCCGGAACTATTGTTTTCTCGTCTGAAGACGCGGTAAAAGCGGCTGAGGAAGGAAAAAGAGTAATTCTTGTTAGAGAAGAAACAAATCCTGAGGATGTGGAAGGTATGAGAGCGGCGGAAGCCGTTTTAACCGCTCGCGGAGGTATGACTTCTCATGCGGCTCTTGTCGCGCGCGGTTGGGGAAAATGTTGTATAGTAGGCTGCGCTGCAATTCATATTGACTTAAACACTAAGACAATGACAATTGGATCAAAAACGTTTAATGAGGGCGACGGTATAACCCTTAACGGAACCAAAGGAAATGTATATGAAGGACAGCTGCCTATGGTTGACGCCACGGAAAATGCGACTCTTTATGAATTTTTATCTTTATGCGATAAAGTAAAAGTTCTTAAAGTTAGAACAAATGCCGACACTCCAAGCGACGCTGCAAAAGCAAAATCTTTTGGAGCTGAGGGCATAGGACTTTTTAGAACGGAGCATATGTTTTATGGAGAAAATTCAGAGAGACCTCTTTTTGCTTTGAGAAAGATGATAATTTCAAAAACTCTTGAGGAGAGAAAAGCGGCTCTTGACGAACTTTTCCCGTATGTTAAAAATGCAATTAAAGGGACATTGGAGGCGATGGATGGATTTGCCGTTACTATTAGGTTGTTAGATCCTCCTCTTCATGAATTTATTCCAAGAGAAGAAATTGGTCAAAAAGAAGTTGCGGACAGTCTTGGAATAACTATTGAAGAGTTTCAATCCAGAGCTGAAAAACTTCACGAGACAAATCCTATGATGGGGCATAGAGGCGTCCGTCTTGGAATTACTTATCCGGAAGTTACTGAAATGCAGGTTCGCGCTATTTTTGAAGTAAGCGCCGAGCTTATAAAAGACGGAAAGAAAGTAAATCCTGAAATAATGATTCCAGTCACTTGCTCTGTAAATGAACTTAAACATCAGAAAGAAATAGTTGAAAGAGTCTATAAAGAAATTATAGCGGCGCAGGGAATTAAAAAGATTTCTTATTCTTTTGGAACTATGATTGAAATTCCAAGAGCGGCTCTTTTGGCTGATAAGATGGCTTCGGAAGCGGAATTTTTCTCTTTTGGAACAAACGATTTGACGCAGATGACATTTGGTTTTTCCAGAGATGACGTTGGATCTTTCTTAGGCGATTACCAGGAAAAGAAAATTCTTGCTAACGATCCTTTCCAAACTATAGATGTGGAGGGAGTTGGCCAGCTTATAAAATGCGGCGTCGAGCTTGGAAGAAAAGAAAGACCGGGAATGAAAATAGGAATATGCGGAGAACACGGCGGAGATCCAAAAAGCGTGGAGTTTTGCCATCAAGTTGGGATGACATACGTTTCGTGCTCGCCTTTTAGAGTTCCTATCGCAAGACTTGCCGCGGCTCAAGCTGTTGTGAAGTATTCTCTGAAAGGGAAAACAAAAACAACGCAGAAAGCAAAATCGAAATCTGTAAAAGCAAAAGCTGCCGTAAAGAAATCAGGCGCTAAAAAACTTGCGAAAAAGTCAAAAAAGAAATAGTTCACATTTTGCGGCGTTAAAATAGAAAAAACGGCGCGTTTATAAAAATATAGACGCGCCGTTTAATTTAATATAGGTTAAGGGAAAGATGAAAAAATTATTTTTTGTTTTGTTTATATCAATTATTATGCCGTCTTTGATTTACGCCGCTCCGTTAGATGATGGAAAAATTCCCTCTTTTAACGTTGAGGTTGAAAATCCGATATTTTCTCCTATTGCTCATATGAAAGAGGGGGTTGTTTTTTTGCCGGTTGTCAATAATATAAAGAGAATAAAAGAATGGGTGCTGACTGTAAAAAATGAATATGGAAAAGATATCGCCGTTTTTTTAGGAAAAAGAGAAATTCCGAAACGTATCGTTTGGGACGCCAAAGGGACGGATGGAAATCCCGTCGCCGACGGCAAATATACTTTTGAATTTATTTTAGACGCCAGCGACGAGGTGTATGTGTTTGACGGATCGCAAATTATGATAGATTCAACGTCGCCTCATGCGGAGATGAGATTGATCGACGACGTCTATTTTTTAGACCGCCAAAAGCAGAAATTAGTTAATGATATAAATATAAACATAAAATGTTCCGACGAGAACGGCATTGATTATAGCCGATCTTTTTTAAATGTTTTAAACTTTAACGGTAAGGAAGTTAAAACGTTTCATTTTCAAAATGATTTTCCCGAATCGCTTTATTGGGACGGAGTTGACGACACATATAATATTCCATTGCCGGCGGGGGATTATAAAGTAAATTTTACCGTTTTTGACATTGCGGGAAATTCTTCGCAAGTCTCCGCTAATTTTTTAATCGTAACGCTTGCTCAACCTCAAAAAGCGGACGAAACTGAAATAGATATTAATATTAAAGAAAAAGAGCAAAATTTGCCGCCAAAAGCTGCAGTAGAAAAATCGGCAGAAAAAGCGGCAGAAAAAAATGAGAGTATAAATTTTCCTTTAAAAATATTTTTTGAAAGCGCTAAAAACCAATTGAGCAATGAGAATAAAGAGGAGTTAAAAAAAGCGGCCGATTTCTTAAAGAAAGATAAGAAGTATAAAATTAAAATTGCGGGATATACGGATGTGCTTAGCGAGGAAGGCGAGATTAAAAATATCGCGGCAAACAGAGCCGTTGCCGTTAAAAAGTTTTTAATAGAAGCAGGAATTCCTGTGTCAAGGATGAGAGTTCTATGGTATCCAGCCCCTAAAAAAGCTAATGAAAAAAACAGAAGAGTTGATATTTCTATAATAAAGGAATAGCAAAAATGAGACGAGAAAAAGGCGTTTTTTCATTTTTATTTTTAAGCGTAGTCGCTTTTGCGGCGGTTTTGTCCATTTCATATTTTGTCGCTTTTAAACTTTATTTTACTCAGACGAGAGTGATAAAAGCCGCGCATAGTTTTATCTATTCGGTTATTAATCAAGAAAGCAGAATTTATCACGCCTCTTTTTCTCCCATGGGAAATTTTCAAATAAAAAAACTCGAAATATTAAGGTCCGGAGATTATTCGAATTTACCGGCACGGGCGACTATTTCCACGTTAGACACAAAAATCAAATTGTATAAATTGCCACTTGGAAAAATTTCGATGAAAGATTTTAATATCAATGGATTTGATTTTTATTTCACATACGGAGAGATTAAAAAGTTTAACTTTGTAAAGATGATAAATAATGCAAATAGTTATATTTCGCGCAGTTTTCAAGGCGATAGTTTTTCAGATATAGTAAAAATAGAAAATATACGGATTGACAACGGCGTAGTCTCTTTGTTTAACGATAAGAGGACGATGATATTTCGCAGAATTCTCTTGGAATCGTCCGTTTTTGACAGCGATACTTTTTTTGACGGCAGATTGTTTTTTTATTTGGAAAGCAGAAGTGCCGCCGGTTATATAAATATATCTATGGATTTTCGTTTTGATAAAAATGAAAATGTTATTTATATTTCGAAAGTTAAAATTGACGGAATAGATATGCCGGGCGAGGGTAAAATTTTTCTTAAAAATTCAGGCGGTTTTAATGCGCAATTTTTTGTGGATGAAAGCCGTGAAATTACCCGCCAAACTTTAATAAATATTATTGGGAATGAAATTTCTTATAATGAATTCTCGGCATTTTTAGACGATATAAAAGAAGATTTTCAAATAACTTATCTTAAGGAATAGTATTGTTATCTTCGTTTTCTTTTGCGGCTTCTTGCGCTTCTTTGATTCTTTGTTTGTTTAAGTGATCTAATACAAGAGCGGCAAGCCCTTTAGACACTTCTTCCTCTTCAAAAGCTATATCCGCCACGCCTATTTGTTTTAGATATTCCTCAGTATTTAGAAAACGCGAACGCGCTAATATGCGCGCGTCAGGGTTTAGTATGGAAGCTAATGAAGCTGTGGCTGTTGTTACGTCGAGATTGGGAACTGTAATAATTAAATAAGAAGCATTGTCTATACCCGCCGCTTGTAGAACTTCTTTTTTTGAAGAGTTGCCATAGACTGCCGAAATAGATTTTTTCGTAAGATTTATCACAGTATCTATATTCATTTCTATTATTGTGGGATTGATTCCATTTTCTATTAAAGTTTCGCTTACTTTTTGTCCAGCGGGTCCGTATCCGACCACTATGGCAGTTTTTTCATTAACATTTCTATTGAGATTTGAAAAATCCGGCTTTTTAATTTTGTTTTTTTTATTACTTTTTCTTTCGGCAAAAAAGGATAATGCTTTCCATATTTTTTCTTTCTTTGATAAAAAAGCGCTGAACCTTGGAATTTGTTTAAATATTGTCGGATTTAACGTAATGGAAACTATGGCGCTTACGACTATGGCATTATAAACCGCGTCTTCTGCAAGACCGAGTCTTTTTGCTTCTTGAGCGAGGATAAAAGAAAATTCTCCGACTTGAGCAAGCGACGCAGCCACGATAAGAGATGTTTTTGGGGAATATCCGAGAATTGTTACGACAATTAAAGCTGTGAGAGGTTTGATAAGAATAACTATTCCAAGACAAGCCGCTATCAAAATAGGATATTCAATTATAAATCTTGGATTAAGAAGCATTCCGACCGAAAGAAAAAACAAAACTGCAAAAGCATCTTTTAACGGCAGTATATCGGCGCCGGCTTGATGACTCATTTTTGTTCTTCCAACAACCATGCCTCCTAAGAAAGCCCCAAGCGCAAGAGAGGCTTGAAATGTATAAGCTGCAATTACGGCAGTTGTAAAAGCCATGACCAAAACTGCGAGCGTGAAAAGTTCCTGCGAGCGAGTTTTTGCTATCTTAGACAAAAGCCAAGGAATAAAACGTCCTCCTATTTCAACGACAATAACCCATAAAGCGCATAGCCGTAAAAGCGCCAATCCCGCGGCTTTAACTATATGCAAAGTCTCATTATTTATTTGATTGTCTGTCAATAAAACGCCTGCAAGCGTCGGCAGTATAACTAAAATCAGAATAGTTAAAATATCCTCGACGACAAGCCAACCGACTGCGATATTTCCCTGAATTGTTCCGATGACATTATTATCGGTTAAAACTCTTATCAAAACAACAGTGCTGGCGACAGCAAGCCCTAATCCTAAAATCAAACTTGAAGAAAAAGAAAGCCCAAGGTGCGTTCCGATAAAAGTTCCAAAAAATGCGGCGATGCCGCTTTGAGCTATGGCTCCGGGTATGGCGACTGTTTTGACAGAGAGAAGATCTTTTAAGTCAAAATGTAAACCTACTCCAAACATCAGCAATACTACGCCCGCTTCAGAAAGCTGAAAAGCGAGGTCTGTGTCCGCGATAAATCCTGGCGTAGAAGATCCTATGCAAAAACCTGCTATAAGATATCCGACTATTGAGGAAAGTCCTATTCTTTGGGTTATATATCCAAACAATAAAGCAAATACAAAACCAATGGCCAAAATTCCAAGTAGTTGATAATGTTCCATTTCTTCCTCAATATTTAATTTTATTTAATATGATGATTATAGCAAATCTTTGACAGTTGATTATTATTTTGTTTTTATTTTTTAAGCGGCGAAATGAATTTGGGAGTCGGAGATTAAAATTTTAGATTATTTGGTATAATAACGCGCAGTTTTTGAGCGCTTTGAGAATATGACAAGATTTTGAAAGCATAAAAAATGTTGTAATGTAAATATTAGATTCATACTTTATAATGAATTTTTGTTTTTTTATAGAATAAAATGGAGTAAGAAATGCCAAAAATATCAGTGATAATACCGGTGTATAATGCGGAGAAATATTTAAGACAATGTCTTGACAGCGTGATAAATCAAATGTTGAAAGATATAGAAATAATATGCGTCAATGATGGATCTACTGATAATTCTTTGTTAATTCTAAATGGATATGCGGCGCAAGACTCAAGGATTATTATTATAAATCAAGAAAATCAAGGACCTGGAGTAGCAAGAAATAAGGGTTTAGAAATTGCAAAAGCAGAATATATTACTTTTGTTGATTCTGATGACTGGATAGAATTAAATACTTGTGAAGTTTTTTTAAATATTATGGAGACAGAGAACGTAGATTTAGTTATAGGACATCTTGATGTCATTGATATTGAAAAAGAAATAGACAAAACATATATGTACGAAAGATTAGAAGAAATTAAAAACTATTATAATAAGTATAAGATAAAATCAGGCAAATATAAATTTACGGGTAATTTTTTACAATATAGAAGCGCTGCTTGGTGTAAGTTATACAAAAAATCAATTATTGATAGATATAATTTCAGATTTCCTAAAGGACTTATAAATGAAGATGAGGCTTGGCATTGGTATTATTTTTCTGTGATAGAGACTTTGTATTTTATTGACGAACCTCTTTACAAAAGAACAATTCATAAAGATACACTTATGTATAACTTAACGATGAAACAAGAAAAAATAATGGATATGGTTTATATTTTGGAAATCATTCGTGATTATTTAATAAGAAATGACTTATATACGAAATATCAATCTCAATACAGAGATTATTTTATTGTGATGGTTGATGTTATTATTAGTAGATGTGATAAAACTTGTAGAAAAAAGGTTGTCGCCAGACTTGAGGAGTTAGCAAAAAATTATCATATTATAAAAGAAAAAAGATTATCTTCAAGAATCTTTGAAACAATATTGTCTATAAAAAATGAGAATATTCATAAAGTTATTTGTATTTTAGGGTTAAAAATAAAAATAAGAAGTAAAAAATTAGAACATAGAATTTTAGAAAAACAAAAATAATTTTTGCTTATGCAGGTGTGTGCTTGTTAGTCAAGAAAATTATTGAGAGAAGTATAAAAAAATCAGAGAAAATCTTTATTGTTAAGGGAGACAAATATGGACAGGACAGGACAGGACAGGACAGGACAGGACAGGACAGGACAGGTTCACTCACTTCTAGAATTTTAGAGAAAATACTGTATGTAAAAAATGATGATATTTATAAAGTTATTTGTATTTTAGGATTGAAAATAAAAATAAAAATTAAAAGACTGGAATTACGTGAACAAATATCTCGTATTATAGAAAAAGAAAAACAGTTGTTTATTAGAATAGAAGAGTTAAAATTTGCCGAAATTTTTAATAGCAGTATTGTTCAATCTCAATGGTTAAAGGAAACGGCTTTCTCTCCTAATAAAGGGTCTGCTAATTATTCTTTTTTATATACATTATTTAAAATTCTTGACGAAATAAAACCTAAAAATATTCTTGAATTTGGAATGGGTCAGACTACAAAGATGACTACACAATACGCTTCTTTTTATAAAGCTTTTTTGGATGTTGTGGATGACAGCGAGCTTTGGATAAATGTATATAAAGAGAAATTATTTTTGTCGCCTAAGATAAAAATACATTGTCTGCCTTTGATTGATTTTAATTATAACAATACGATTAATACTAAATACGATAAGTTAAACGATATTGTAAAAGATAATAAATATGATTTGATAATAGTGGATGGTCCCGTGGGCGGTGGACAAAAATATCCGAGATCAAATATTCTTGATTTGATTCCTCAAAATTTGGCCAAAGATTTTATTATTATCATTGACGACGCAGAACGCCAGGGGGAACGGAATATTGCAGAACTTGTTTTGTCAAAAATGCAAGATAATCAAATCAAATATGTTAACGTTATTGAAGGAGCAATGAAATATCAAATGATTATATGCAGTCCTTCATATTCATTTGTGACTGCTCTCTGATTAAAAGTTATCACTTCTTTTCGTTGTCTTTTTGCCTATAGCAGAATAGACTGCTTATGCAGTTATTACCATCGTAAAATTATGATGAAAGCAAGAATAAAAAAGGAAAAATTAGAAAATGTATTATTTAGTATCGTTTATTAAAAGTTTGTTTTTGCTTTTTGTTAATACAGTTCATTCATACGGAATTTCAATTATTTTTCTTTCAATAGCCGTCACGGTATTTTTAACGCCTTTTTATTATCTTACGGGAATATTAGAAAAGCGCGAAAAGAATACAAGGGAAAGATTAGAGCCTTTTATAGAGCGTATAAATAAAATTAAAGATTCTCAAATTCGCCATAAGCATATGCAAAAGCTTTACAAATCGTTTAAGTATTCGCCGATATATTCATTGCGTTCATTGTCATCGCTGCTTATACAAATTCCATTTTTTATAGCCGCATATGAAATGCTAAAACATTTTGAAGGACTTAGAGGAGTAAGTTTTTTATTTATAAATGACTTGGGCGAGCCTGATAAAATTTTGGGCGGAGTAAATTTATTACCGATAATGATGACATTGATAAATTTTGCGGCCGCGATATTTATGACTTGGGGCGCTCAAAGCAAAGAAAGAATACAAAGTTATATCATTGCTATATTTTTTCTGGTCTTACTTTATATGTCGCCGTCAGGATTAGTTCTTTACTGGACATTTAATAATCTTATCAATATGATAAGGTATTTTATAATTTGGATTAGAAAGAATGCTTTCTCAACGTTATTTAACTCAATTTTCAATTTTGTAAAAACTCTTGTGGGGGATGGGGCAAAATGGACAAGCGCATTTATTTTTTGCTCTATTTTATATTGTTCGATCAACATTGCCGCGTCAGGTTATTTTTATGAAAAAGTCTCATATTTTAATGCATTCTTACTTTATCCGTTATACTTTCTTGTTTTAATTAAGACATATAGTTTTATTCAAACAAATTTATTGACAAATATATCAAAGTTTACAAAACAAATATCGTTTTATTTTCGAGTTGAAAATAACTTTTTATTAAAAACTTCAATTTTACTTCTGCTTTTTGTCATATCTTTTTTTGTTTACAGATATGAAAGTTGGCATTATTTGCTTGGGATTTTATTATTAATTCCAATATTTTTGAAGAGTATAACTTTTGATAAATTCAAAGAAATCCTAAAAAGAAATATTGTTTTTGCAGTTCTTATAATGCTCTTTCCAGCGATACTGTATTATAAATCTAACTTTGCATATTTTTCCGGAGATGAGATAATTACTTACGCAATTGTTTTATTTTCTTTTGCCATATTGTTTCCGATTTTTGTATGGATTTTTAACGGAGAGTTTTTGCCAAAAGAAATAGATATTCTTTCTTTATCATTTTTATCAGCTGCGATGTTTTTGCCTATAGTAAGGGATTGGACGCGTTATTCGGGCGATACGCCGATAGATTTTGTGTTTTTCTTTGCGATTACAATGTTTATAGCTAAATTAATTATAAAGTATAAAAAACTTATAATGATATTTCTATTGTCTTCTTCATTATTTATTACTGTTTTACCAATAAAAGATACATATACACATAAAGAGAGCACGCAATTGCAAACTATTGTTCCCAATGATTTGCTTAGACTTAAAATGAAAGAGACACCTAATATTTTTCTATTTATGCACGATGCGTTTCCAAGAAAAGATTTAGTAGCAAGATATGAAAAAGAATATGGAGTGAATATGATGGGTGAATATGAAGAAATGGAGAAAATGTTAAAAGAAAACGGCTTTGAAATTTACAATGTCTATTCTATTACTAATTCCACATTAGGAACCATGGCGGGAGTTTTTGAAATGTATCGTTCTGTACGGTCTTTCGTTAATGAGAGTGGATTAGCTAGAGCTGTGGCGGGAGATAGTATAGTAAATATTTTATTGCAAAAGAGTGGTTATGATACAGGTATGGCTGATAGGTCTCTTTCTAGTACTGTGAAAAGGGCTGGTTTAGTAGAAAGTTTTTACAATAAAAAATGGATAATAGATGATAGTCAAGAAAGTATTGTTGTTAAAGGAATAATGCAGGGGAATCTTGATACTATGAAATTTAAAGAAGTTAATGTTAGCGTTAATAGTGGACTGTATGATATCATCAGTCAAATGACACAAAAGGATAAAAACTTTATCTGGCAGGTTCTTGGGCCGGGTCATGGGGCATTGGGAAAAATTGGTGATTTCAGGAAAGATTTCGATGTGTGGTTGCCGGAATATTTTATAGCTATATCAGATATAAAAGATGAAATAAAATTAACAATGGAAAAATACCCTGATGCAATTATTATATTTATGAGCGATCACGGTCCTTGGCTCCTTGGCGATCATACAAAGGCTTATAATACTGTTGCCGAAAAAGATATAGATGAAATATTCTTTAGAGATAGTTTTGGCGCTTTTATGGCAATTCATTGGCCTGATAAACAAAGAGCGGGAAAATATGATAAGGATTTTGATGTGACGCAGGATTTATTCTCTGTAATTTTTGCATATTTATTTGATTCTTCGGAGCCGCTTAAATATGAGATAAAAGATACGGCGGTTAGGCTAAAGGATCATAAATTTGACAAAGGGAAATTTTATCCGTATTTTTATAAAGAAGGTGAGCAAAAATGAATATTATAAGATTAGTTTTTATTATTATTGTTTTTTATCCGATTTCAGCTTATGCTTATCTTGACCCGGGAACGGGAAACGCTTTATTAGCCGCTTTATTTGGCTTGATAGGCAGTCTTATATTTTTTGCAAAAAGTATTTATTATAGAATAAGAGAAACAATAACGGGAAAGAAAGAAATATCGTCAAAAATTGAACTTGCAATTTTTTCGGAAGGTAAAAGATATTGGATTTATTTTGAATTAATTACACAATGGATATAGATGACCCTCTGTAGTGGTCATTTGTAATTAGCAGAAATATTCTTTAGATTGTTATGATACGATAATTTTGACGGGAAAAATTTTTAAAAAAGACATTCGAACTCTTAAGAGAAAAAAAATTTGTATTTTTGAAGCGGATTTTATAGAACAATTGAAAGGAGAGTTGAATTATGAAAGAGAAAGTAAAAAAGATTTGGCAAGTTTTGAATGATGATTGGATTAGAATATCTTTTAACTGTTGGAAAAATATTTACCCTATATATGTAAAATCGTTTATTATAATTTTTATAGGAATAAATATAGCTTTTGCATTTCATAGTTTTAGTTTTATAAATGGGGATCATGATTGGGGTTCCTTAAGAGGACCTATGAGCATAAATTCAACAGTGCAATTTGGTAGATTTTCGTCATATTATTTACCTTTTTTATTGACGGGAAATCATATCTTACCAGTTCTTACAAATTTATATGCATTTGTAGGCCTTGCACTTGGCGCTATAGCGCTCTGCATTTATTGGAAAGTTCCAAAATCAGCTTTTTCTTATTCAATTATAGGATTGCTTTTATGCATACAGCCTTATACATTATCATGGTTATGGTATTCGATTGAAACAATTCCTCATCTTTGGATGCCTCTATTTGTAATCATTGCATATATTCTTTCAGAAAAAGCTGCAAGAGAAGAAGTTTCAAGGACAATATCCATAGTCTATATAATCATTGCTGCTTTATTATTTGTTCTTGTTCTTGGGACATATCCGTCAATAATAAATACGATGGCGGTAGTTCTTATAGGGCGATTGATAATTGACATTTTTTTGAAGAAAGAAATATCTTTTATATTGCTAAAAAATATTTTTACAAGGCACAAATATTCATTTTTATCAGCGATAATAGGCGGTATAATATTTAAGTTGATTCTTGAGTGGTTAGCGGTTATAGGGAGATTGAGTACAAATACATATCATATTCAGACAATAGCATTAAAAGAGTTTCCAGAGCATTTTATAAAAGTAACTGATATAATTTTTAGATATGTCTGGGAAAATCTACTTCCATTTCTTCCAACACCTTTAATACGATTATTTGCGTATGTATTTATTCTTGCTTTAGTTATGGTTATATTAAATGTGTTTTTTGAAGACGGTAATAAAAAGAAAAAGATTATAAAAATTGGAATAATTCTTTTAGGAACTGCATTACTTATTACTCTTAGCAATACGGCAATGCTGATCTCCCCTGAGTTAAGCGATACTCGACAGCCTAATGTTTTATTTTTTGGCGATGCCTTTTTACATGTTTTTCCAATAGCATTACTTTTTATTCAAAGGTTTCAAATAGCAAAAAATATAGTGATTATTGCAAGTATTATTTTGCTTAATATGTGTCTAATTCAAGATGCTCTGGCATTGAAAGCTTGGAAATTTGGATTTGAAGCAGAGAAAGCATTGTGGAATAGACTTGTTATGAGAATAGAGGAAGCGCCGCTTTTTAACAAAAATATTAAATATAAGTTAATACCTATAGGAAATTCATATTCTTATCGTCCTCATTATTATTACAGAGCAAATGAAAAAAGGATGATTACAGTCTCTCATATATTATATAGAAGTTATGGAGGAGTTCTTCTTCCAAAAGCTCTTTCATTTTTTTCTCCCGATCTTTCTTTAGAGGGATTTTTTCGCTATAATTTTTCAGCATATTTAAGAAGGAATGACAAAACTGCATGGGAATATGCATTGAAATATAAAAATGATATATATAAAATGGATGTTTATCCATCCAAAAATTCAATAATAGTCAAAGACGATGTTATAATAATTGTTTTTGATGAGAGCAGCTTAGATGAGGCAAAAAAACTAATAGCAGAGAGAGAAAAGAAAAAATAAAGATTTGTAACGACAGCATACAAAAATTCTCAATTATGAATATATGGCCGCAATGCCGATAAATAAAGGATATTTTACAGTGCAATTTTTTTATAATGCAGACGATTATGGTCTTTCAAAACAATCTACAGAATCTATAAATAAATGTATAGATATGGGTTTAATAGACGCAATAAGTCTTATGTGCGGCGGAAAGGATATTTGTAATGCTTTTGATGTGCTTAAAAATAAATATGCAAAATCTGTAATTATTACCGTTCACCTCAATCTCTTTGATGGAAAATGCAGCGCTAAAAAAGAGGATGTTAGCAGTTTATCGGATGGCGGCGGATTTTTTAAGTTAAATCTTTTTAAATTATGGTATGCTGTCAATATCTCAAGAAAGAAAGAGGAAATTAAAAATCAAATATTTATTGAATTTTGCGCGCAGATAGATTTTTTTATTTTGCATTTTCCAAAAATGCCTATTAGAATAGATGGGCATCAGCATATACACGCTATGCCGGCTTTGCTTGATGTTATTGAGAAACTGATAAATAAATATCAAATCTCATATGTCAGAACTCCTATAGAAAACAATTATAAATTTCAAACTTCGCCTGTAAAAAAATTAAAAGGTTTGTTTAGAAGATATTTGTTAAAAAAATGGGGGCTATCTCTAAAATCTCTTTTAGAAAAATATAAGATCAAAACTTCGGATTATTTTATAGGTTCGGCTTTAAGCTGCGATATGAATTATGAATATTTGGATTATGTCTATAAAAAAATATCCGATAAAAAAGGTCTTGCGGAAATAATGTTGCATCCTTGGAGTGCAAATGAATTTAATTTAATAATGTCTAAAGATTTTCAAAGATTGAAAAATTGTGAGTGATGGAGATTTCTATGGAAGCTAAAGTAAAAACCGTATATTTTGTTTTGCCATGTTTTAATGAGGAAAAAGTTTTGCCCAAAACTTCGGTGATTTTATTTGAAAAAATACAATCTCTTATTAGTCAAAATAAAATATCAAAAGAAAGTAAGGCTGTTTTTATAGACGATGGATCTACTGACAATAGTTGGGAGATAATCAAAGATATATCCGAAAAAATGAAAGTTTTTGGCGGAATAAAATTAACTTGTAATAGAGGTCATCAAAATGCGCTTTTGGCCGGATTATTATCTTGTAAAGATTTTGCAGACGCTGTTATTTCTTTAGATGCTGATTTGCAGCATAATATAGATGCATTTGACGAAATGACAGATCGCTTCAATGAAGGTTTTGATATTGTCTATGCCGTAAGAGATTCAAACGCTTCGGATTCTTTTATGAAAAAAATCTTTTCTTCTTGGTTTTATAAGGTTATGAATTTTATGGGAGCAAAGTTGGTTTATAACAGCGCGGATTATAGGTTGATGAGTAAGAGAGCTTTGAATAGTTTGGAGAAATACAAAGAGGTCAATTTATTTTTGCGGGGTATTGTTCCGACGATAGGATATAAAAGCTGCGTTGTGCATTATAGTGAAAATAAAAGATTTGGCGGCGAAAGTAAATACACTCTTAAAAGTATGATTTCTTTAGCTTTGCAAGGCGTGACGTCTTTTACAATAAAACCTGTGCGCATGATAATGTATGTGGGAATAATAATTGTCATTATGAATATACCCGTTTTAATTTATATATTGATGGCTTTCTTTGTTCATAATTATATGCCGGGATGGGGAAGTTTATTATTATCAATATGGTTTCTTGGAGGGGTTGAACTTATAGCTATAGGAATAGTCGGTGAATATCTTGGCAAAATATATCTTGAAACAAAAAATAGACCGAGATTTTTAATTGAGGAAAGCACTTTAGATACCCCTCATATAATTTCACAAAAAATAAATTTTGATTAGCGATTGAAAATTGAAAGGAGTGTTTTATGGAATTAAAAGCATTGTTGAAAAATCCTAATGAGTGGCAATTTAAGAACGGATATTATGAGAAAGCAGAAACAGAAATATTGGAAACTGCTTTTTCAAAAGAATTACAAAATGATTTTAACGATGCATTTGCAGATTCTTGGTGGGAGCGTTGCAATGCAAATGTTGTGATTTCTTTATTTAATAAGTACAGACAGACAGACAGACAGACAGACAGACAGA
>JAISQF010000015.1 GCA_031274365.1 Elusimicrobiota bacterium
ATGTTACGATGGACATAGAGCTGATAACGCCGGTAGCGATGGAGAAGCAACTGAGGTTTGCGATAAGGGAAGGAGGCAGGACGGTAGGTTCAGGCGTTGTTACTGAAATTGTTGAATAAGGATAAAATTATGGCAAATGAAAAAATAGTTCCATCAACTCAGCGTTTAAGAATTAGATTGTATGCTTGCGATCATAAAATGTTAGACGATTCTCTTATGAAAATTGTCGAAACGGCAAGACATACGGGAGCCGCGATAACGGGTCCGATTCTTTTACCAAACAGAATAAAAAAATACACGGTCAACAGATCGGTGCATTCTGATAAAAAATCCAGAGAACAGTTTGAAATGAGAATACACAAGAGATTAGTTGATATTAGAGAACCGTCGCACAAAACTGTGGAAGAACTTATGAAATTGGATTTACCCGCCGGTGTCGGAATAGAAATTAAAATGTAAAAAGTTTTGAAAAAATATTTAAATAATGTAAAATAAAAAAAATACTTGAAATTAGAGAGAATTTATGTTAAAATCAATCATTGCAAAAAAATTAGGAATGACGCAGGTTTTTGACGAGAAAGGGAATTTAATTCCCGTAACGGTGGTGGAAGCCGGTCCGTGCGTAATTACCGATATTCGGACAAAAGAAAAAAACGGTTATTCCGCCGTGCAGCTCGGGTTTATTAATGTTGAAGATAAAAAACTTAACAAGTCTCAGATAGGAGTTTTTAAGTCAAAAAATCTTCCATACAAAAAAATCCTAAAAGAAATTAAAGATAATGATATTGAGGCTTTTACCATAGGGCAGGAAATAAAAGCCGATATCTTTAAGGCGGGCGATTATATCGACGCTTCAGGTATAACAAAAGGCAAAGGATTTGCCGGAGTTATAAAGAGGCATAATTTTGGTCTTCAGCCCAGGACGCACGGGCAGTCGGATAGAACGCGCGCAAGAGGTTCGAGCGGCGGTCAAGGTCCTCAGAGAGTTCTTAAAGGTATGAGAATGTCGGGACATCTGGGCTCTGAGAAAGTTACCGTTCAAAAGTTATTGATTGTAAATGTTGACGCGGATAAAAATCTCATATATATTAAAGGCGCTATTCCAAGTGTTACAAACGGGATAGTTTTAATAAATAAAACGGTGAAAAGAATCCCAGTTGTCGAGCAGGTAAAAGCTGCTCCTAAGAAAAAATAAATCGAGAGAGAATAAATAAAATGGATGCGAAAGTTTATAATGTTAAGGGACAAGAAGAAAAAACAATAAAACTGCCTGTTTTGTTTGATACAAAAGTATCGGCTGAGTTTTTGCATGAAATAGTGACAGCCTATTTGAATAATCAAAGAAGCGGAAATCACAAGACGAAAACAAGAGGAGAAGTCGCTTTCTCAGGCGCAAAACCTTGGAGACAAAAAGGAACGGGCAATGCCCGCGCGGGACAGAGAAATTCTCCGCTGTGGAGAAAAGGCGGCGTGATTTTTGGTCCGCAGGTTAGAGATTATTATTCTAAAGTTTCAAAACAAAAAAAGAGACTGTCTATTAAGATGGCGTTTTCCGCCCAGCTTCAGAATGATAAAATTTTGGTAATTGATTCTATAAAAATAGATCAGCCTAAAACAAAAAAAATGGCGGAGATTGTTAAAAATTTGAAATTAGAAAATAAAAAAATTCTTCTTATAGCAAGCGTTGATCCGGCCGTTAAATTAGCGGCAAGAAATATACAAAATTTGGTTATTGAAAATATAAAAAATGTCAATGCCTATCAAATTCTGTGGGCTGATAAAGTTGTAATTGCGTCGGATATTGTCGAGGTTATGTAGGGTTTGTAAAATTATTCCCCCAAAGAGGAAATATGGATATTAGAAATATTATTAAAAAATCTATTGAAACTGAAAAAGCCGCCGGCTTGAAAGAAAAGGACAACAAATATACTTTTGTCGTGGATAAAAAGGCAAATAAATTTCAGATAAAGCAAGCGATAGAGACTTTATTTAAAGTTAAAGTCGAATCTGTTCATACGTCAAACTATATCGGTAAAAATAAAAGAATGGGACAGCATTCGGGATATAGAAGCGATTGGAAAAAAGCGATAGTTAAGCTTTCCAAAAACAATAAAATTCAAACTGTAGAGGATATGTAAAGGAATAAATATGCCAATAAGAACATTCAAGCCTTATACACAATCAAGAAGAATGATGTCTGTTTCCGACTTTTCCGACATTACTAAAACAGAGCCCGAAAAATCTTTGATAAAGATAATAAAGAAAAAAGGCGGACGCAATAATACCGGACAAGTGATGGTCCGTTTTAGAGGCGGAGGACATAAAAGATTTTATAGATTTATAGATTTTAAGAGAAATAAAATAAATGTTGAGGCTGAGGTTATAGCTGTGGAGTATGATCCCAACCGTTCGGCAAGAATACTTCTTTTACAATATAAAGACGGCGAAAAAAGATATATTCTTCAACCTGTCGGAGTAAAAGTGGGAGACATTTTGATGTCTGGTCCCGACGCTGAGATAAAGCCGGGAAATACTCTCCCTCTTGTAAATATACCGGTTGGAACTTTTATACATAATCTTGAGCTCGTTCCCAAAAAGGGAGCGCAATTTGTCAGATCTGCCGGCGTTGTTGCGCAGCTGCTGGCAAAAGAAGGAGATTATGCTCATATAAGAATGCCTTCCGGCGAGATAAGATTGGTTTCGGTAAATTGTTATGCGACTATCGGACAAGTCAGTAATATAGATCATGAAAATATTGTTATCGGTTCGGCCGGCAGAAATCGCCATTTAGGAAGAAAGCCTCATGTCCGCGGAACTGCAATGAATGCCGTTGACCATCCGCATGGCGGCGGAAGAGGAAGATCTAAAGGGAATAATCAGCCGAGAAGTCCTTGGAATCAGCCTGCAAAAGGTTTTAGGACTAGGCCTAAAAAAATATGGGATTGGGTAATTGTTAGTCATAGGAATAAAGCTAAAAAGAGGTAATAAAAAATGAGTCGTTCAACAAAAAAAGGTCCTTACATTGACGCTAAACTTTTAAAGAAAGTTCAGAAATTAAATGAAGCGGGCGCTAAAAAGCCTATAAAAACTTGGGCAAGAGCATGCGTTATAACTCCTGATTTCGTCGGTCACACATTTGCCATACATAATGGAAAGAAATTTCTTCCGATTTTTGTATCAGAACAGATGGTCGGGCATAGACTTGGAGAATTTGCTCCCACAAGAACTTTTAAGGGGCATGGCGGGATGACAAGACAGGATACTTCTTTAACATAAAAAGGAAAATAAAATGGAAGCTAAAGCAACGGCAAAATTTGTTAGAAATACGCCCAGAAAAACTAATCAAGTATTATCGCTTATAAGAGGAAAAAAAATTCCTAAAGCGATAGAAGCTCTATCTTTTACTCCTAAAGCGGCCTCTATGGTTGTCGGGAAAGTATTAAATAGCGCTATAGCAAATGCGGGAGCATTAGAAAATTTTAATGATTTTATAGTAAAAGAGGCGTGGGTTTGCAATGGTAATATATTAAAGAGAATGATTTCGGGACCTAAAGGCAGAGGAATGCCGATAAAGAAAAGAACGGCTCATTTGACTATTGTAATATCAGATAAAAGCGCTAATGAAAGTATTAAAAGTAAAAAATAGATTAAATTAAGAGGAAAAAATGGGACATAAAATTAACCCTAAAAGTTTGAGACTTGGTTACATCAGAGATTGGGATTCAAAATGGTTTAACCTCAAAGAGATGCCTGCTTTTATTGAAGAAGACAGAGATATCAGAATATATGTAAAAGATAAACTCAAACAGGCTTCGGTATCAAAAATAGAAATAGAAAGACGCGGCGGAAATTATTTGAAAGTAAATATTTATACGGCTCGTCCCGGTATTGTTATCGGAAAAGGCGGACAAGGGATAGAAACTCTTAAAAAAGAAATAGAAGCAATGACCGGCAGAAAAACTTTTGTCAGCGTTATGGAAATAAAGAGACCGGAAATTGACGCCCAGTTGGCGGCTGAAAGTATAGCGTATCAATTGGAAAAACAAATCGCTTTTAGAAGAGCGATGAAAAAGACAATAGAAAAAGCGATGATGCTGGGGGCATTTGGAATTAAAGTTATGGTTTCAGGCAGGCTTGGCGGAGCTGAAATTGCAAGAACGGAATGGCTGAGAGAAGGGAGAATTCCGCTTCAAACTTTTAGAGCCGACATTGATTATGGTTTTACAGAAGCTTATACGACTATGGGGCAAATCGGAGTTAAGGTTTGGATTTTCAAAAAAGAATATTTCAAAAAAACGATAAAAGATTTAATCAGCGAATCAAAACAAGTTAATGCGGAAGAAACGGATAAATCAAACGCGAACAATGCGGCGCCAAAATAAATAAAGCCGCGATTAAATAGACGAGCGATGATGTAAATGACGGGCAATAAAAAATGACTGATATTAAAGACGAAAAGACAGCGTGGATAAAGTTTATAAATATAAACAGCGCAAAAAATAATTGAGACGAAAATAGAATAGCGGAGATAAAATTTTATGTTAATGCCTAAGAGAGTTAAGTTTAGAAAAACGCACAGAGGAAGAATGAAAGGTAGAGCTAAAGGCGGAGCATTTTTAGCTTTTGGAAAGTATGGACTTCAAGCATTAGAGCCTGTGTGGATAAATAGCAATCAAATAGAAGCCGCAAGAATAACTCTTTCAAGATTTACAAAGAAAGGCGGAAAAATTTGGATTAGAATTTTTCCTGATAAACCTGTTACGAAAAAGCCTGCTGAAACAAGAATGGGAAAGGGAAAAGGCGATCCGCAGTTTTGGGTTGCCGTGGTAAAACCCGGCAGAATAATGTTTGAAATGGAAGGCATTTCCGAAACAGACGCCAAAAAAGCTCTTACTCTTGCATCTAATAAACTTCCGATTCATACGAAAATAGTTGTAAGAACGGATAATTGAGGATTAAATGAAGACAAAAAATTGGTTGGAAATAAAAAATTTATCAAATAATGAACTTTCTGCTAAAATTGTTGAAATACAAGACAAATTGTTTAAAATAAAATTTCAGAACGCCGTGTCTCCTGTAAAGAATCCTCTCGAAATTAGAGAGTTGAGAAAAGATGTCGCAAGATTAAAAACAATTTTAAATGAGAAAGAAAAATTAAATAAAAACGGGAAGGAAAAATGATAGAGAGAGGAAAACGTAAATCCTGCGTGGGAGTTGTCGTAAGCGATAAAAATAATAAAACAAGACAAGTGTCTGTAGATAGAATATATAGACATAGATTGTATGACAGAGTGATACGCGGTAAAAGAAAATTTGCCGTTCATGACGAGAATAATATTTCAAAGATGGGAGATACCGTTAAGATAATGGAGTCCCGCCCTTTTTCTAAAACTAAAAAATGGGTTTTGATTAAGATAATGGATAAAAACGAAGCGTTATAAAAATATTGTTAAAAATAAAAGGATAAAAAATGATTCAAGAAAGATCTATTTTAACTGTCGCAGACAATTCGGGAGCGAGAAAGATACGCTGCTTTAGAGTCACAAAAGGATTGAAGCGCCGCTACGCCAGCATTGGAGATATTATTCATGCTTCCGTCCAGGACGCTTTGCCTCATGCCAATATTAAAAAAGGCGATGTGGTTAAAGCGGTGATAGTTCGCACCGTAAAAGAGATTCGTCGTTTAGACGGCACATATATTAAATTTGACGACAATGCCGCCGTAATTGTCAACGATGAAGGCGAACCTAAAGGGACGAGGATTTTTGGTCCGGTTGCAAGAGAGTTAAGAGAAAATAATTATTTGAAAATAATTTCTTTAGCTCCGGAAGTGATATAATAAATTTTATTGTAGAAATTAAAACAACAAAGTAAATTAGTAAAGCGTATTGTCTGTAAGAAGTAACGTAATATGAAATTTTATAAATTATTTAATAGCTATAAAGATATTTGCTGAAAGGATAAATAAATGCTTAATATTAGAAAAAAAGATAAGGTGGTAGTTTTAGCCGGAAAAGATAAAGGTAAAAAGGGAGAAGTTCTCAATGTTTTTCCTTTGGAAAGCAAAGTGGTTGTGTCTAAAATTAATTTTGTAAAAAGACATACAAAGCCCACGCAAAGAGACGCGGGCGGAATTCGTGAAAAAGAAGCGCCTTTATCAATAAGTAAAGTTATGCTTCTTTGTCCAAAATGTAATCAAGCGGTTAGACCTAAATTTGACAGCTTGTCAGACGGTAAGAAAGTCAGGATATGCCGTAAATGTGGAGAAATGATTGTTTAACGATATTGATACGAGGGAATAATAATGAATCAACCGAGATTGAAAGAGTTTTATCAAAAAGACGTTGTCGCGGCATTACAGAAACAATTTAATTTTAAGAATGCTCATCAAGTTCCTAAAGTTGAGAAAGTTGTTATCAATATAGGTTTGAGCGAAGCAAAAGATAATATCAAAGTATTGGATATTGCTATCGCTGAACTTTCGGCTATTACGGGACAAAAGCCGCTTACTTGCAGAGCTAAGCATTCCGTATCCAATTTCAAAATTCGCGAAGGAATGCCGATAGGTATTAAAGTGACTTTGCGAAACGCTATGATGTATGAATTTCTTGACAGACTCATCAATGCGGCTATTCCGCGTATTAGAGATTTTAGAGGCGTTGAGCCGAACGGATTTGACGGAAGAGGAAATTTTAATCTGGGACTTAAAGAGCAATATATTTTTCCAGAAATAAATGTCGAGCAGTCTGATAAACCAAGAGGAATGAATATAACGATAGTTACGACGGCTAAAGAAGATAAGCATGCAAAATTATTATTAGAAACTTTGGGTATGCCTTTTAGAAAGAAAAGCTGAGAATAAAAAATTAAAGATAATAAACAAGAGGGTATTTTATGGCAACGACTGCAGCGGAAGCAAAAATGCGCAAACAACAAAAGTTTTCAACGCGTTATAGAAATAGATGTCGTCTATGCGGAAGACCGCGCGGATTTTACAGAGATTTTGGTTTGTGCAGGATATGTTTGAGGAAATTGGCTCACAACGGAGAGATACCCGGAGTTACAAAATCCAGTTGGTAAAAAACAAAAAAGGGAATAGAAAAAATGATTACAGATCCGATAGCAGATATGTTTGTTCGTATTAGGAATGCAAGTGCAAAAATGCATGAGAAGGTCGATATTCCTTCTTCTAAAATTAAACTTGAGATTGCTAAAATATTAAGAGACGAGGGCTATATTGTAAATTATAAAAATATAGAAGATCACAAACAGGGAATTATAAGAATATATCTCAAATATTTAAGCAATAAAAAATCAGCATTACAGGGAATAAAAAGAGCTTCAAAGTCAAGTTTGAGAATGTATAGAGGTTATGAAAATATGCCAAAGACCGTAGGCGGTTTAGGCGTGACTGTTGTTTCAACTTCTAAAGGATTGTTGACTGATAAGCAAGCCAGAAAAGAAAAAGTCGGCGGAGAAGTAATAGGTTATGTTTGGTAAAATTACTAATTGTTAGAGGATAAATAAAATGAGCCGCTTAGGAAAAAAAGCAATTCAATTGCCTGATAAAGTAAAAGCAGTATTTGCAAACGGGGTTTTGGAAATAACCGGTCCCGGAGGTAAATTATTACAAACAATTAATCCTAAAATAGGAGTGAAAATTGAGGGGAATAATTTATTTTTTGAACAGCTTGGCAATACAAGCCAGCACAATATGCTGCAGGGTTTGTATAGAGGCTTGGCTAACAATATGATCGCCGGTGTGACAAACGGATTTAAGAAAGAATTGGAACTTGTCGGTCTTGGATATAAAGCAAATATTGAAGGCGGAAAAAAGTTGACTATGACGATAGGTTTTTCTCATAATGTTAATGTTGAAATTCCCGCTACGGTAAAAGTTACGTCGGTATTGACGCAGGATAAAAACACATTGCTTACAATTACCGGAATTGATAAATATGAAGTCGGCGCTTTTGCCGCAAAAGTCAGAGAAATAAAACCTCCGGAACCTTATAAAGGTTTTGGAATAAGATATGTCGGAGAACACATTATAAGAAAAGCAGGTAAAGCTGCCGCCGCGGGCGCGGGAAAAAAATAGAGGTCTATAAATGAAAAAGGCAAGAGAGAGATTTAATTATAGAGTTAAACGCGTGAGAGCAAAAATCAGAGGCAGTCAAGATAAGCCTCGTTTGAGCGTTTATAGAGGAAATAAACACATTTACGCTCAGATAATAGACGATGATAAGGGTATAACTTTGGCGTCGTCGTCAACCCTTTCTGAAGAGTTAAAAGGCCAACTTAAAGTGACGGACACTGTTGCCGCCGCTAAATCGGTTGGAGATTTAATAGCAAAAAAAGCGGTTGAAAAGGGAATAAAAAAAGTTGTTTTTGACCGCAGAGGATATGCGTATATCGGTAAAGTAAAAGCTCTTGCGGATGCGGCGCGGGCTGGCGGTTTGGAATTTTAAGCAAAAAAATAATTTTTGGAGGACACGTTGGCTGAACATCATCATGCAGGCAAACAACAAAATGAAAGCGGACTAAAAGAAACGGTTGTCGCTGTCAATAGAGTGGCAAAGGTCGTAAAAGGCGGAAAGAGATTTTCTTTTAACGCTTTGGTTGTGGTTGGAGATAGAGCGGGAAAAGTGGGATGCGGGCTTGGAAAAGCAAATGAAGTGCAGGCGGCAATTCAAAAAGGAACTGTTCAAGCTTCTAAATCTTTGATTTCCGTTTGTCTTAAAGAAAGCACTATACCGCATGAAATAATAGGCGTTGCGGGTTCGGGAAAAGTTTTTCTTAAACCTGCGGCACCCGGAACAGGCGTTATAGCCGGCGGAGCGGTTAGAGCGGTGCTTGAAGCCGTTGGGATAAAAGATATTCTTACAAAATCTATGCGTTCGTCAAATCCGTTTAATGTTGTGTATGCGACATTGGACGCGCTTGCTTCTCTAAGAACAAAAGAAGAGATTGCAAAAATAAGAAATAAAGAGGTTGCCGATATATGACAATAGGATTGCATAATTTAAAACCATCAGCAGGATCTAAACATAGAAGAAAAATTGTCGGACGCGGAGTAGGCTCTGGACATGGAAGAACGTCAACGCGCGGAATGAAAGGACAAAAGGCCCGCTCGGGAGACGGAGCTAAAAAAATAGGTTTTGAGGGCGGACAGATGCCGTTATATAGAAGAATCCCAAAAAGGGGTTTTACAAACGGTATGTTTAAGAAAGAATATGATATTGTCAATGTGGGAACTTTGAATAAATTTGATCCCGCCGTTGAAATTACTCCAGCTTTCTTAAAAGATAAAGGTCTTGTTTCTCAAATAAAATTTGTAAAGATTTTAGGAAACGGAGTTTTAGACAAAGCGTTGACATTTAAAGGATTGTCTTTTTCAAAATCCGCAACTGAAAAAATTAAATCAGCGGGCGGAAAGATAGAGCAATAGTTTTGTTTGTTAAAAGTTTTTCAAAGTCTTTTTATTTAAGGAAATATTAAATGTTAAAATCTTTTTTAGATATATTTAGAGTTCCGGAACTTCAAAAAAGAGTTCTTTTTACTTTGGGTATAATAATTGCTTATAGAATAGGAGCGACTATTCCTATTCCCGGAGTAAATGCCGAAGCCGTTAAATCTTTGTTTGCGGCTAATGCCAACGGTTTATTGGGTTTTCTTGATATGTTTTCAGGCGGCGCTCTTAATAGAATGTCGATTTTTTCTATGGGTATTATGCCTTATATCAACGCTTCCATTATTCTTAGTTTAGTCCAAGGCGCTCACGTAATTCCTTATTTGGACAGGTTGGCAAAAGAAGGAGAGCAGGGAAGAAAAAAAATTACTCAAATTACTCGTTACGGGACTTTGATACTCGGGACTATTCAATCTTTTGGTTTAACGATGGCGATAAGCAAATTGCCTACGCCGTCTGGTATGCCCATTGTCGTAAATCCATCGACGTCTTGGATAGTGATGACTGTTTTTACTCTTGTTACCGGCACGGCTTTAATAATGTGGCTTGGCGAGCAAGTCACGGAAAGAGGAATAGGAAACGGCATTTCTCTTATAATTTTTGCAGGTATTATTGAAAGACTTCCCAGCGCGATTATAGGCGTTGTAAGACTTATACAAATGGATCAGTTGTCCATACTTTCCGCAATGTTTCTTGTCGTTTTGGTATTGGCTGTTTTGCTGGCTGTCGTATGGGTTGAAACAGCTCAGAGAAAAATACCGATTCATTACGCAAAGAGAATGGTCGGCAGAAAAATGTATGGCGGGCAAAGCTCTTTTCTTCCTATTAAAGTGGATCAATCCGGAGTTATCGCGGTTATATTTTCAGTTTCTATTTTGTCCGCTCCGCTTACAATAGCTCAATTTGCTCCAAATTTTACGCTTTTTGGTCTTCCGGTTGCTGAAAAAATTCTTAACTGGTTTAATCACGGTTCTTTAATTTACAGTTTGGTTTATGCGGCTTTAGTAATTTTCTTTTGTTATTTTTATAATGCGATATCTTTTAATCCAAAAGACATTGCCGAAAATATGAAAAAGTCGGGAGGATTTGTTCCCGGGATTAGACCGGGGGATCCAACGTCAAATTATATACAAAAAGTTTTAGAAAGAATCACTTTGGGCGGGGCTTTATTTGTGGCGATGATTGCCGTCTTGCCCGATTATATGAGAACTATGTTAGACGCTCCTTTTTTCTTTGGAGGAACGTCTTTACTTATCGTGGTGGGCGTTTCTTTAGACACTATAGGACAAATAGAATCACATTTAATAATGCGTCATTATGAAGGTTTTATGAAAGAAGGGCGCATAAAGGGAAGGTGGTTTAACGTAAGATGAATTATATTTTGTTAGGACCGCCGGGAGCGGGAAAAGGAACTCAAGCAAAAAAGATAGTTGAAAAATTTTCAATTGTTCATCTATCGACGGGCGATATGTTTAGACAGGCAAAACAATCCGATAAAGCGATAGCTTCTTTAATGGAAGCGGGTAAATTGATACCTGATGACGTCGTAGTTAATATGGTTAAGAACAGATTAAAAAAAGACGATGTAAAAAACGGTTTTTTATTGGACGGTTTTCCAAGAACTCTTAATCAAGCGGTTGAATTAGACAAAATGTTAAAAACGGAAAATATAAAAATAGACGCCGTTTTTTCAATAATTATTGATAATGACGAAGCGGTGAGAAGAATTTCAGGCAGGAGAATGTGCGAATGCGGAGCGAGTTTTCATGTTGATTTTCTTCCGCCGAAAGTCAAAGACTTGTGCGATTATTGTAAGAAAAAACTTTTTCAGCGCGCCGACGATAAAGAGGAAGTTGTCAAAGAAAGATTAAAAGTCTATGATGCTCAAACAAAACCTCTAATAGATTATTATACAAAGGCCGGTTTGTTAGTTGATATAGACGGTTCTCAAAGTGAAAGCGCGGTTTTTGATCAAATAAGTAAATTTATAGCAAATAAAAAATAAGAGGCGATCTTGTTTAGAAAATTGAAAATTGAATTAAAGTCTGCGCAAGAAATAGAGAAAATGAAAGTTGCGGGAAAGGTCGTCGGAGAAATTTTAGAAAAATTATCGGATATAATAAGACCCGGAATAAAGACGAAAGAAATAGATGTTTGGACTGAAAAATATATAAGATCATTGAATATGATACCGGCTTTTTTAGGAGTTCCCGGGAAGCTTTTTCCTTTTCCAGCTTCGGCATGTATTTCGGTCAACGATGAAGTTGTTCATGGAATTCCGTCTTCGCGTTTATTAAAGTTGGGAGACATTGTCTCTGTGGACGTCGGAGTTTTATATGACGGTTATTATTCGGATGCGGCAAGAACTTATCCGGTTGGAGATATTTCTAAAGAAGCGAAGAAACTTTTAGAGGTCACAGAAAAATCTTTGGAAAATGCCATAGAACAAACTTTGGCCGATAAAAGACTTGGCGATATATCTTGGGCTGTTCAAAAGACGGCTGAGGAAAACGGATTTTCAATTGTCAGAGATTATCAGGGTCATGGAATAGGAAGAAATTTGCACGAAGATCCGCCGATTCCAAATTTTGGAGAAAAAGGTATGGGGATTAAATTGTCGGCGGGAATGGTTTTAGCGATAGAGCCTATGATAAATATGGGCGGATATAAAGTTAAAACTCTTGATAACGGCTGGACTGTTGTTACTGAGGACGGAAGTTTAAGCGCTCATTTTGAAAATACGATTGCCATTACCGAAAACGGTAATGAAATTTTAACAAAGGTGTGATATGCCAAAAGAAGAAAAAATTATTGTTGAAGGAAAAATTTTAGAGGCTTTGCCAAATGCGATGTTTAATGTTGAGATAGAGAGCGGACATATAATATTGGCGCATATATGCGGTAAAATGAGAATGCATTATATAAAAATTTTGCCGGGCGATAAAGTGAAATTAGAATTGTCTCCTTATGATTTAACAAGAGGCAGAATAATTTATAGAGATAAATAAAAAAACGGAGCAAAAAAATGAAAGTAAGAGCATCGGTAAAACCAATTTGTCAAAAATGTAAAGTTATAAAACGCAAAGGCGTTGTAAGAGTAGTATGTTCTGATCCGAGACATAAACAAAGACAAGGATAAAGAAATATAACTGGAGGAAGATAATGGCGCGTGTAGCTGGAGTTGATTTGCCAAAAGGCAAGAGATTAGACATAGCATTAAGATATATCTACGGCATAGGTCCTGCTATTTCAAATGAAATAATAGAAGAACTTGCTTTAGATCCCGCAAGAAGAGTTAAAGATTTGACGGAAGAAGAAGTCAATAAGATAAACAATCTTATAACTAAAAATCTTAAAGTTGAAGGCGATTTAAGGAGAGAGATTCAGGGCAATATTAAAAGGCTTATAGAGATTGGCAGCTACAGAGGATTACGCCATAGAAGAAATCTTCCAGTTAGAGGACAAAGAACAAAAACAAATGCGAGAACAAGACGCGGGAAAAGAAAAACTGTCGGCGCGGGTAAAGCTCCTGCTCCCGGTAAGAAAGGTTAATGAAATAAGTTTTATAGCGGCTATGTCGTTAAAAGAAATAATATAGAAAATAATATGGAGGATTGTAATGGCGGATGAAAAGAAACCTTCCGGAAGCTCTAAAAGGAAAAGATATACGGGCGGGACGGCAAAAGCGTATATATTGTCGTCTTTTAATAATACTATTGTAAATATTACCGATGAGAGAGGCAATACGTTAGCTTGGGCTTCTGCGGGCGGTTCCGGTTTTAAGGGAACAAAAAAAGGAACTCCTTTTGCGGCGCAGACTGCCGCGGCAAATGTCGGTAAAAAAGCTCTTGATATAGGAGTAAAAAGCGTTGCCGTTTATGTAAAGGGACCGGGATCGGGCAGAGAAACGGCCATAAGAGGTTTGCAATCGGCGGGATTAGCGATAACATTGATAAAGGATATTACTCCCATTCCGTATGACGGCTGCCGTCCGCCAAAACCAAGAAGAGTATAAGTTAGATGAAAGAATTAAGATATATAGCAAAATCGGAGGTTTTATAAAATGTCGCGTTATTTAGGATCAGCGTGCAAATTGTGCAGGCGTGAAAAAGAAAAACTTTTCTTAAAAGGAGAAAAGTGTAATTCCAATTGTTCTCTTGATAAAAAAAGAGGAAAAAACGGTCCGGGGCAGCATGGGTCTGGTAAATCTAAAATGTCTGATTATGCAAGACATTTACGTGAAAAACAAAAAGCGAGAAGAGTGTATGGTTTAACGGAAGAACAGTTTAGCCGTTATTATCACGTGGCTGAAAGAATGAAAGGTTCTACGGGAGATAATTTGTTGAGGCTGCTTGAGCTGCGATTGGATAATGTTGTTTTTCGTTTGGGTTTTGCCGCGTCAAAAAAGATGGCAAGACAGACTGTAAATCATGGAAATGTTTTAGTCAATGGAAAAAAAGTTGACGTTCCGCGTTATCAAGTAAAAGCGGGAGATATTATAACTATTCCGGAAAAATATAAAGAAAATAAAACGATAAAAGATTTAATTGAAAAGCCGGCTTTGAATATTCCATCGTGGCTCAATTTTGATAAAAACAAAATAGAAGGTTCCGTTGTCAGCGAACCTCTTCCGGGCGATATATCGCATCCTATAGACAGTCAGTTGATTGTTGAATATTATTCAAAATAAGCAAATAAATATAAAATGAGGGCATATAAATGAAAGATCTAGAAAAACTACGCAGTCTTATATTGGATGAAAAGACGGCAACGGCATTTTATGGCCGCTTTACAGCAGAGCCTTTTGAAAGAGGATATGGTCATACTATAGGAAATTCTTTACGCAGAATTTTGCTTTCAAGTTTGCCGGGCGCGGCTATTACGGCGGTTAAAATTACCGGAGCATTACATGAATTTGCCGTATTAAAAGGCGTTAAAGAAGACGTCGCTCGAATAATTTTAAACTTAAAAAAAATAAGAGTTAAACTTCACTCCGACGGTCCTGAAAAACTATACTTGAAAGTTCAAAAAGCGGGAGCGGTTACAGCCGGAGATATAGAAAAAAATTCAAGCGTTGAAATTATGAATCCCGAGCAGGAAATTGCAAATATTGACAGCGGCGTAGTTTTAGAAATGGAAATAGAAATTTCTTCTGGAGTCGGTTATGAGCTTGCGGATGAAAATAAAGCAAGTAAATATCCTATCGGGACTATACTTTTAGACGCTTTGTTTTCGCCGGTTAAAAAAGTTAATTATGAAGTTGAAAATACGCGCGTGGGACAAACCCTCAATTATGACAAACTTGTTATTGAAATTTGGACAGACGGTTCAATTTCTCCGTCGGACGCTTTAAGAGATTCGGCTAATATATTAAAAGAGAGTTTAAATATATTTACGCAAGATAATGTTAATGATTCTTCGGATACAGACGAGGATAAAACTGATAATGAAAAAAAAGCAGGCGGAAAAGAGGATGAGCCTTCGAGCGTTTTGAATCAATCTTTATCCGTTCTTGATCTTTCGACAAGAGCGGCTAACGCTTTGAAAAAAGCCGGTATAAAAACAATTGAACAATTGGTGAAAATTACGGAAGAGGATATGAATGGTTTTAAGAATTTCGGAGATAAATCGATTGAAGAAATAAAAGATAAACTTGCCGAGTTAGGATTATCTCTTGCCGAGCAAAAAGGTAACGGGGGAAAATAATGATAAAAAATTATAATGGAAGTAAGCTTGGAGTCACGGCTTCGCACAAGAGAGCGATGTTGCGGAATATGTCGGCGGGATTATTCCTTCATGAAAAAGTAACGACGACGGTTCCTAAAGCAAAAGAGCTTGTTAAGTATTCGGAAAAACTTATAACGAGAGCAAAAAAATCGGATTTGAGCGCCAAGAAAGCCATTCATTCCGAGATAAACGATAAAGAAATAGTAAAAAAAGTTTTTGACGTTTTAGTTCCTAGATATAAAGATAGAAAAGGCGGATATACGCAAATCTTTAAGGCTGGTTTGAGACGCGGAGACAGCGCGGAAATTGCGATTGTTAAACTTATTGTTTAATTAAAATATATCACTTTTTTAATTTAATCTTGGAAAACAAAAAGCTATTTATCTTTGCGTGAAATAGCATTTTGTTTTCTTTATTTAGGGGTAGAATAAAGCTAACGGAAATAAATTTCATATAAAAAATTTTTAGAGGACTTCAAATGTTTAATTATTTATTTAGTATGTTTTCAAACGATATGGGTATTGATTTAGGAACAGCCTCCGTATTGGTTTATCTTAAAGGGCAGGGAATTGTTTTAAGAGAACCATCGGTAGTCGCTATGGATAAAAATACTAAAAAGGTATTGGCGATAGGTATAGAAGCTAAAAGGATGTTGGGGAGAACTCCGGCAAATATTGTCGCCGTTCGTCCTTTGAGGAATGGAGTGATCGCCGATTTTGACACTACTGAAAAGATGATTAGACATTTTATAAAAAAAGTTCATACGAGAAAAACTCTTCTTCATCCGAGGGTGGTAATCGGTATTCCGTCCGGGATAACTGAAGTCGAAAGACGCGCGGTTAGAGAGTCTGCCGAACAGGCGGGAGCAAGAGAAGTTCATTTAATCGACGAGCCTTTGGCCGCCGCTATTGGAGCGGGTATGCCTATTCAAGAGCCCGAAGGAAATTTAATTGTGGATATTGGCGGAGGAACTACCGAAGTCGCCGTATTGTCTTTAGGCGGAATGGTTGTAGCAAAATCTTTGGGCGTTGCAGGCGACGAAATGGACGAAGCGATAGTCAACTATTTCAGACGTAAATATAATTTGATAATAGGAGAAAATACGGCTGAAGAGGTAAAGATGAGCATAGGCTCGGTTTATCCTTTAGAGGAAGAAATGTTTATGGATGTAAAGGGCAGAGATCAAATTACAGGACTTCCAAGAACGATAAAAATAGGTTCGGAAGAAATGAGAATAGCTTTGTTGGAACCCACAAAACAGATAATAGAAATAATAAAAAATACTTTGGAGGAAACTCCCCCGGAACTTGCCGCGGATTTAGTTGATTATGGGATTATTTTAAGCGGCGGCGGATCTTTAGTAAGAGGTCTTGATAAACTTCTTGCTCAAGAAACTGAACTTCCGGTCAACCGTGCCGACGACCCGTTGACTTGCGTAGCCAGGGGCACGGGGATATATATGGAAGAATTGGACAATATAAAACATTCTTCTGAAAATAAATTTTAAGAATATGTGTGTAATATAGAAAATGCAAAACGAGAGAAGGTCAAAATATACAAATATTGTTTTTATAATCATAGTTTTAATAAGTATAGTTGTTCTTTTTTTAAGAGCGACTCCTTATGTTAGTCTTGTGAAAAATTTTGTTTATTATCTTGCATATCCAAGCGTTGACGCAACCCGCCAAATACTTACGGTCACAGGAAGTTTTGCCGATTCAATTAAATCATATACGGCTTTACATCAGGAAAATCTAAAATACAGGCGTCTAAATCAAGAATTATCAGATAGACTCAGATATTATAATGCGATGAAAACGGAGTATGACAATCTCATCGCTTTATTGCAAATTCCTAAAATAGAATATAAAGATACTGTTTTTGCGCGCATCTCTGCAAGAGAACCGAGTCAATGGTATCAATGGTTTATTATAGATAAGGGCAGTGCGGAAGGATTGAGAAATGATCTTCCCGTTTTAATGCTTGGCAAAAACGGCGGGCTTAATGCCGTCGGAGTAATAGTTGAAACTTATCAGCATTCGTCAAAAATAGCTTTGATAACAAATTTGTTGTCTGTTGTTCCCGTCGAGATAAAAGGTAAAAATATAAACTGTCTTGCCGAAGGGACAAATTCGTCGACATTAAAAATAACTTATATTCCTCTAAATGCCGACATTGCTAAAGGCGATGAAGTGGTGGCGAGCAGATTGAGTTCAGTCTTTGACGAGGGGACTCTTATCGGAGTGATAGAAAACGTCTCGAATAAACCTTCGGTAGATTTTAAGGACGCAACCGCTAAAATTACTTTTGATTCAAGCGTGGTAGATATGGCTATAATTCTTGTGCCGCGCAAGGAAGCAAAATGAGAAAAGCATTGTACTGCGTTTTTATTTTCCTTATAATTATAATTTGCCAATTTGTTCTGGGACGTTATTTGTCAATATTTGGCGGATTTCCAAATCTTATTTTGATTACCATAGTTTTTTTGTCTATGACAAAAGGAAGACTTGAAGCCGTTGTCGCCGGATTTTTATTTGGAATTATTTGGGATGTTTTTTCCGTTGATATTTTTGGTATGCGAATGCTGCTGTTTCCAGTAATAGGATATGCGGTCGGATTGCTTGGCAGAAATTTTGATAAAGATCAATTATACACGCAAGCATTCATCATATTTATTGCAAATCTCATATTTTTGCTCGGGCAAGCTCTTATTTATTCAAGTTTTTATTCGGAAAATATACATATATTTAGCGCAATATTTAATTTAAGAAATTTGTTTTGTCTTGTTCTTACCGTGATATTTGCTATCCCGTCGTTTTTATTGTTGAGTATTGCGGATAATTATTTTAGTAAAAAGAGACATTAGTTATGGTTTGGCAAAAAGAGTATAAAATAGGATATTCAGATTTTTTTATCAGGCAAAAAATAGTTTTGATTTTTTTTGCTATTCTGTTTATTATTCTTTCACTTAAACTTTTTTATCTGCAAATTATAAAAGGCGGCTTTTATAATGACATTTCTGAACAGCAGCGGATTTATTCCACAGATGAAATGGCGCCCAGAGGAATTATATATGCCGACGACGATTCCGTAATGGCAGAAAACGCTTTCATTTATTCGATTTTATTTTATCCTTTTGATCAAGGCGGATTGCCCGCTGAAAAAACAATACTTGAGTTAAACGCTATTTTGAAAAAAGATATAAGGCCTTATCTTGAAGAGAGTATCCGAAACGGTAAAATAGTTAAAATAGCGGACAAACTTTCTATGGAAGAGATGTTTAAGATTCAAGAAAAGAAAATGAAATTAAACGGAATCACTTTAGTGGCGGAACCGGTGAGGGTCTATAAATTTCCTCAGGCAAACAGTCATGTGTTTGGTTATTTGGGAGAGATAAATAAAAATGAATTGATGTCCGGTTCTTTTAGCGGTTATAAATCGGGAGATTATATAGGAAAAGCCGGCATTGAAAGCGTTTATGATAAATATCTGCGCGGAGTAAACGGAGGATGGCAGCTTGAAGTTAACGCCAAGGGAGTTCAGACAAAAGCGTTTAAGTATATTAAGCCAGAAATAGGCAATAGCGCTTATTTGACGATAAGTCCGAGATTGCAAAAAGCGGCTTATGAAGCTTTGGCAAAGAGTTCCACAGGCAGAGGGGCGGCAATTGTCATAGACGTCAAAACTGGGGCGATAAAAGCGTTGGTTTCGGCTCCGAGTTATGATTCTAATAAAGTAAAAGCCGAGGATTTTGCGCTTTATTTGAAAGACAAAAATCTTCCTCTTTATAATAGAGCCACGCAAGCCTTGTATGCGCCCGGATCTGTTTTTAAAATTATCGCTTTTGCCGCGGCCGTAGAATCGGATTTTGATATTTATGAGACGAAATATTGCCGAGGATATTTTGATCTTGGAGATAAAAGGTATCTTTGCTGGTATAAGCCGGGTCACGGCAGGGTAAATCTTATGGAGGCTTTGGCTCAGTCTTGTAATGTGTATTTTTATAATCTTGCTTTGAGATTAGGCGTTGACAAATTAGACGAATTTTCGTGGAAATTCCGTTTGGGAGAACAAACGGGTATAGATTTACCAAATGAAAAAAGAGGTTTTGTTCCCACTGCCGAGTGGAAAAAATCAAAAGAAAAAGTTCCTTGGCTTCAAGGAGATACCGTCAATTTTGGAATAGGTCAAGGCGCTCTTTGGGTTACTCCTCTTCAAATGGCGGCTATGATGAGCGCGGTTGCAAATAGGGGCACTCATTATAAACCTTATGTTGTAAATAAAATCGTTAGCTTGGAAGGCGAACAGATTTATCAGCACTCTGTTGAAACAAACGGATCTGTTACTCTCAAATCAAGAACTTGGGATCTCTTGCATCAAGCGCTTATAGACACTGTTGAAAAAGGAACGGCAAGAGGAGCGTTCTTCCCAAATATTAAAATAGCGGGTAAAACCGGAACGGCGCAAAATCCCCAGGGAAACGATCACGCTTGGTTTGTTAGTTTTGCTCCTGCCGACGATCCTGAAATAGCCATAGCGGTAATAGTTGAAAACGGCGGTGGCGGCAGCGCAAACGCCGTTCCTATAGGCAGAAAAATATACGAAGCTTATTTTTTCGAGGGCGAATATAAAATTAAAAGCGGAGATTAAATTTATGCGGAGTTGGAGCAATGGCTAATAGAAATAATTTTGTCAGTAGATTTTTGTTGAATGTTGATTTACCGTTGATTATTTCCATAATTGCTTTGTTAGCGATTGGTTTTGTCGCCATATATTCCGCAACGGGAGAATCTTCTATTTACGGAAGATATACTTTCGTTCAAGCCGCCGCGGTGATTCTGGGTTCTTTCTTTATGTTGATTTTGGCAAATTTTAATTATAAGAATTTTGTGGATTGGGATAAACTTGTCTATATTTTGTCATTATTACTTTTGATTTCCGTTTTAATATTCGGGACGACTATTAAGGGCACAAAAGGATGGTTTGATTTTGGCATCGCTTATTTTCAGCCCGTTGAAATAGCAAAGATAATGTATATTTTGGTCTTATCGTCTTTTTTGACAAAAACCGTAAAAGAAATAAATAAACCGCAATTTATCTTTTTTGCATTTTTAATACTTGCGGGTCATTTAGTTTTAATTATGATGCAGCCGGATTTTTCTTCGACTTTATCGTATTTTCCGATAACTATTATTTTATTATTTATGGCGGGCGTTGAGATTTTTTATTTATTTGCCATCGTATTGTTTGCTCTTATTGCTGTCGGAATTCCGCTGATGACGACTTTTTTCAAATTGCAAAACGCGGTCGTCGAGAAAAGTTCCGTATTTGTAAAAATTCTTTTTTCATTACAGAGCGGCCTTACGTGGATTTATTTAATTATCGCTTCGCTTATTTTATTATTTCTTATTTGGTGGTTTTGTAAAAAATTAAGAATACGCGTGTCGATACTTTATCCGGCTATATTGTGTCTTGCTATTTTGTTTGGCTGTATAGCTTCGATTTCCGTCGAGAGATCTCTCAAAGATTATCAGAGAAAAAGATTGATAGTTTTTTTAGATCCCAAAATAGATCAGAAAGATTCGGGATACAATATTATTCAATCAAAAATAGCCATAGGGTCGGGCGGATTTTTGGGAAAGGGGTTTAAGAAAGGAACGCAGACCCAGCTCGGTTTTTTACCCGAGCGATATACTGATTTTATTTTTTCAGTAATAGGAGAAGAAGGAGGTTGGTTATTTTCTCAACTAACTATTTTGTTTTACTTTATTTTTCTATGGCGCGCTTTGATTATCGGGCAAAACGCGCGGGATCCTTACGGTTCATTTGTCGCTACGGGGATTGCCACAATGTTTGGATTTTATGCTTTTATAAATATCGGTATGGTTATGGGAATAATGCCCGTTACGGGCGTGCCTTTATTATTTCTTTCTTATGGCGGATCGTCTATAGTATCGTCGCTGTGCGCGGTGGGGATACTGTGTTCGATTCATATAAGAAGACATACTCATTATAAAATTAGCTAATCCATATCTAAAAAATCTTAAAAACATTTGAAGCTAAATCCCAATTATATTTTTATGTTTTGACGCAGGATTATTCAATTTTAATTAATTAAGGGAGTTTTTTGTGAAAAAAGAAATTATTGTTAACAGGGCTTTGGAAGAGACCAGAGTCGCGGTGCTTGAAGATGATAAATTGTTCGACTTGTTTATAGAAAGACGCGAGTCGGAAAAAATATTAAATAATATTTATAAAGGCAGCGTGCAGAATGTTGTTCCCGCGCTTAGTTCAGCTTTTATAGATATTGGTTTGGGAAAAAGCGCTTATTTGGGCGTGGGCGATATTGTCTTAAAAAATCAAAAAGCGCAGGGAAATGATATTGCCAAACTTTTGAAAACCCATCAAGACGTAATGGTGCAGGTTTATAAAGAACCCATAAGCACAAAAGGACCGAAAGTCACTATGGACATATCTTTGCCCAGCAGACTTTTAGTTTATATGCCTTATAGCGACAATATCGGAATCTCGAGAAGTATCGAGGATAAAAAAGAGAGCGACAGATTAAAAGATATCGCGCTCAGATTAAAAAAAGATATGACGGGCGGAATGATAATCAGAACGGAAGCCGAGGGAGCGTCTGAAGAGGAAATGGCACGCGAAATCAAATACTTAAATCGTTTATGGAATTCAATTCTTGATAGATTCAAAAACGCAAAACCCATAAGTCTTATACATAAAGATCTGGGAGTAGTTTTTCAAACGGTCAGAGATTATTTTTCCGATAACGTTATGCTTATGCATATAGATTCAAAAAAAGAAATGAGAGACGTGATAGATTTTGTCAAAATTATTTCTCCGGAATTTGTCGATAGAATTGCTTTCTACGACGGAGGGCGTCCGATTTTTGACGCTTATGGAATTGAAAATGAAATAAGAAATCTGCATTCAAATAAAGTGAAATTAAAATCCGGAGGATATTTAATTATTCAAGAGGCCGAATCGCTTTGCGCTGTGGACGTTAACAGCGGAAAATTCACGTCTAAAAATTCTCAAGAAGATACTGCGGCTCTTACAAATATAGAAGCCGCGCAGGAAGTTGCAAGACAGTTGAGGTTAAGAAATATAGGCGGGATTATCGTCATAGATTTTATTGATATGAGAAAAGCGTCAAACAGACAAAAAGTTTTGGAAAAACTTCGTTTATCGACAAAAGGCGATAAGGCAAAAATAAAAATTTGGCCGATTACAAAGCTTGGTCTTATAGAGATGACAAGAGAAAGAAAACGCGAATCTTTATTGTCTCTTATGGGCGAAACTTGTCCTCTGTGCCACGGTCTCGGTCAGGTTGTTTCAAGAGAATCTATTTTTACTAAAGTTTGCGACGATATAGATAAGATGAATACGGAAATGCATCACGGGTTGGCAAAAATAAAATTAAATCCCGCGATGGTTGAATATTTTAAGGAAAGAAAAGGCAGACTTAAAGAGCTTTTCAAAATTGATTTTGAAATTAAGCCGGATGACAATATAGAAAGAGACGACTATAAGATAATATTTGAGTGAGCTGTTCGTTGCGATAAAAATGATAATTACAAACTATATAAAAAGACAATTAATGACTCCCGGCGGATATTTGGAATTTCTCAAAATAGCCATCCCTCTGGTAATTTCCACAGGCATAGGGGCTATTCAGCTTTTTATTAACAGAACTTTTCTGTCATGGTATTCCACGACGTCGTTTGCGGCATCTGTCCCCGCTGGTATTTCATGCTTTGCAATTTTTAGTCTTTTCTTGGGCACGCTTGCTTATGTTGACGTTTTTGTCGCTCAATATTACGGCAAAGGAGAATATCGCTCGATAGGTCCGGCCGTTTGGCAAAGCGTCTATTTGGCTTTCGGGGCCGCTCTCATAATGCTTTTTATATCCTTTTTCTCAGACGCAATTTTTAATGCGGCGGCGCACGGAAAAGAAATAGCGATAGAAGAAGCGAAATTTTTTCGCATAATGTGTTATGGAGCTTTGCCCGCTCTCTCGGGCGCGGCTCTTTCTGGTTTTTATGCGGGCAGAGGAAAAACAAAAGTCGTTTTATTTGTCAGCATGATTGGCGTATTTGCAAATATTATTTTAGATTTTATTTTGATATTTGGTAAATTTGGATTTCCGGAACTTGGCATTTCAGGCGCGGCTTTAGCGAGCAATTTGTCTTTTTTAATAACGTTGATAATTTATATTATTTTGATTATCTCCAAAAAAAATAATAATCTTTACAATACAAGATGCGTCAAAGTGGATTTTTCTTTTATGAAAAAACTTTTGAAATTTGGTTTTCCAAACGGCGTGCAATTCTTTTTTGATATGGCGGGTTTTGGTATTTTTGTGCTGATAATAGGAAGGCTCGGCATAGAAGCTTTGTCGGCAAGCAATATAGCGTTAAATGTCAATCATTTAGTTTTTATGCCTCTTATAGGATGCGGCATTGCAACATCTGTGATGGTTGGAAAATATCTCGGCCAAAATAAATATTCTCTTGCAAAGGCAAGCGTGCGCTCGGCGTCGCAGATTATTTATTTTTACGCTTTTTGCGTTATACTTACTTTAATTGTTTTTCCCGAATACACTATTTATCCTTTTTCAGGCGGAGCCGAATCTGCAATAATAGAAAATATAAAACCAACCGTTATTATTCTTTTAAGAATTCTGGCCGCTTATTTCTTTTTTGACTGCGCAAATATAATTTTTTCCGCCGCAATAAAAGGCGCGGGCGACACAGTTTTCGTTATGAAAACGATGATAATTGCTTCCATTACTCTTGTGATAATTCCGACATATCTCGTTGTGATTGTTTTCAATTTAGGTTTATATACGGCTTGGTATTTTATGGTTATTTATATTATGGTTTTAGGATGTTGTTTTTATATCAGATATAAATCTAATAAATGGAAATCTATGAGAGTGATAAAGATGGATGTGATTGACGGATGAGGCGGTCAAACTCGTCAACTGTAAGTTGCTGCAAAAGTGATAAAGATGGACGTGATAGACGGATGAGGGAACGATTTTATAAGATTTCTAAATAGAATTTATGCTGAGGTGGCGGAACTGGCAGACGCGCAGGTCTCAGAAGCCTGTCCCCGAAAGGGCGGTGCGGGTTCAAATCCCGCCCTCAGCAATAATTATGAAAGTTTTATCGTAAAATAATCTAAAGGATTTTATATGAAAACAGCACAGCACAGCACAGCACAGCACAGCACAGCACAGCACAGCACAGCACAGCACAGCACAGCACAGCACAGCACAGCACAGCACAGCACAGCACAGCTCAGCACAGCACATCTCAG
>JAISQF010000019.1 GCA_031274365.1 Elusimicrobiota bacterium
GTTGTGTTGTGTTGTGTTGTGTTGTGTTGTGTTGTGTTGTGTTGTGTTGTGTTGTGTTGTGTTGTGTTGTGTTGTGTTGTGTTGTGTTGTGTTGTGTTGTGTTGTGTTGTGTTGTGTTCGTTTTCATACATATTACCCTCTTTTTTTATAAAAATCTATGTTTATTTTTTATAAGTAAAAAATGAGGCGGGCAATATCTATAATCGAAATCAAAGCAAATATAAAAAATATTATTTAATCTTTTTGCGCGGCATTTATAAATTACAACTTTTACTGTTAAACCCCATCAATAGCGCAACGCCATGATAGTATCATATTTACTTCCAAACAGTCAAACATACTTAACTGTAATCAAAAGAAAAGCGCATAAAAGCCCCCGCCTCTCTTATGTTTATTTCCGCTTAAAGCCCTCGCCGTAAACTTTCTTTATAGTAAAACCTCTTGTTTTTTCCAGTTCAGCGTTTATCTTTTCTAATTATTGCGTCTAATTTTTGGGCTCGCACATCTGCAAAAAAACCGCTCAAACATTTTTTGTCCGAGCGGTTTTTTATTTTAAAATACGGCTTTTATCAACTTATTTTTTTACGACAAGTTCAAGGGCAACGGGCGTGTATTTGTTAACTTTTTGACCTTTGACGATTTTGTCGGCTGTGTCAATTCCCATGCTTCCAATAAGCGCTGGTTTTTGAGCAATTGTCGCCGCCAAAGTTCCTTTTTTGACAGCTGCGACAGCATCATCTGTGGCGTCAAAACCCACCACTAAAACATTTTTGCGGCCGGCAGCTTGCAGCGCCTTAATCGCGCCTAAAGCCATTTCGTCATTTTGCGCAAAAACTGCGTCTATTTCTTTTTGCGACTGCAAAATATTTTCCATAACATGCAAACCTTTTGTCCTGTCAAAGTCTGCGGGCTGTTTTGTCAAAAGCGTTAGTTTGCCTTTTATCCCGTTATCAAATCCGCTGCCGCGCTCTCTTGCTGCGCTTGCTCCCGGTATTCCTTCCAACTCAACGACTTTCGCGCCGTTTGGAAATTTAGATATCAAAAAGTCCGCCGCCATTTTTCCGCCTGCCGTATTGTCGCTTGCAACGTGGCTTGCCACAACTCCGCTTGCCGCTGATCTATCAAGCGTAACGACGGGAATTTTTGCACGGTTTGCAATTTTTATCGCCTGGCCGACAGCGTCTGAGTCAACCGGATTTATCAAAAGAACCGCAACTTTTTGAGTCAGCAAATCCTCTACATTTGACAACTCTTTAGCGGGATCATTTTGAGAATCAAGAACCACTAATTCATACCCCAGCTTTTTTGCCTCGTCTTGAGCACCTTTTTGCAATGTGACAAAAAACGGATTATTTAAGGTTGAGACCACAAGACCTAACTTTTTCGTTTGGGTTTGAGCGTTTGCCAAAACCACTCCCAAAACCAAAACAGCCGCGCAAGTAAAACCAATGAATTTTTTCATAACTTCCTCCCTTTGATTTTTTGTAACAGCGTCATTACAATTTTTCTTCCAAAAGGCTGGTCAATTAAAACCGCGATTAAAATGACAAGCCCCTTTACAATCGTTTGATAATAAGACGAAACTTTTAAGAGGTTTAAGGCATTGCTTAAAACTCCGATAATCAGAGCGCCGGCAAATGTGCCTTGTATATTTCCAATACCGCCGGCAAGACTCGTTCCCCCGACGACCGCCGCCGCAATTGCGTCCAATTCATAGCCCGTGCCTGCCGTCGGCTGAGCGCCCGCAAGACGAGAGGTTAAAATTATTCCCGCTATAGCCGACAAAATTCCGCAAGCGATATAAACCGCCGTTTTATTTATCTCAACATTTATTCCGGCAAGACGGGAAGCGTCTTCGTTTCCGCCAATGGCATAAATATATCTTCCAAAACGCGTCCAATTTAATAAGTAGTAAGCGAGAGCAAAAAGAAAAATCATCAAAATTATTGGAAAAGGAATGCCGAAAATATAGCCGTTTCCGACAAATTCAAAAGTCAGATTTTCGCCGGCGTTTATGGGTCTGCCGTCTGTAAAAACTAAAGTGAGACCCCTAAAAATTGTCATGCTGACCAATGTCATAATAAAAGGCTGCAATTTCCCATAACTTATAAAAATACCGTTAATTAGACCGCATGCCGCGCCGATAAGCAAAGCCGCGCAAATCGCAAGTCCCGCATGATAGCCGCTTGCAAGCAGCCAAGCCGAGACAGCGCTTGAAAAAGCCAAAATTGAGCCCACAGACAAATCTATTCCGCCCGTTAAAATCACAAGAGTCATCCCCAAAGCGATAATAAAATTGATGGAAGTTTGCCTCAAAATAATTAAAAAATTTCCCGTCGTCCTAAAATCGGGACTGACAAAAGCGATAGCAACACACAAAAGCAAAAGCCCTATAAAAGGTTTGTTTCTTTTTAAGATGTCCATTTTTTATTCTCCAAGCCGCATAATTTTTTCAAAACGGGAATCAACAACGCCGGGTTGCAAATTAAGCCCGTAATGACGACACACCCCCGATTGCATAACTCATTATCCGCTCGCTTGATGCTTCCTCTCTTTCTAAATTTGCCGTAATTTCTCCCTCGCGAAAAACCATTACCCTGTCGCTTAAGCCCAAAATTTCATTCATATCAGACGAAATCATCAATATCGCCATCCCCGCGCTTTTTAATTCATTTATCAAATCGTAAATTTCTTTTTTTGCTCCGACGTCAATTCCGCGCGTGGGCTCGTCTAATATTAAAAGTTTGGGTTTGACCATTAAAGCGCGCGCAAGAGCGACTTTCTGCTGATTGCCGCCCGAGAGATTTTTAACAATTTGAGCGCCTGAAGGCGTTTTAATATAGAGTTTTTCAATGAGGCTTTTAACGATAGATTTTTCTTTTTTCTTATTGATTTTTAGTAATTTTGACTCGAGACTTTTTAACGAAGACAATGTGGTGTTTCCTAAAACGCTAATTGACAAAACAAGTCCGTCGCCTTTCCTATCCTCGCTTAAATAAACTATTCCGCATTTTAAGGCTTGCTTTGGCGTCTTAATTTTGACGCTTTTTGCGTCGACAAAAAACTCGCCACCGCTTAAATTGTAAGCGCCAAAAATCGCGCGGGCAAGCTCTGTCCTGCCGCTTCCGACAAGTCCGGAAAAGCCGACAGTTTGACCCTCATAAAAAGCGCCTGAAGAGTTTTTTATGTTTTTGCCGACGAGATTTTTAAACTCAAAAATCTTTTTGCCGCGAACTCCTTTTACAAAAGGATACCTTTTACCGACTTTTCGCCCGACGATGTCTTCAATGAGCTGCTCCTCGTTTGTCTGGACTATCGGCCGCATAGAGACAAATTCTCCGTCGCGCATTACCGTGACATCGTCTGCGATTTTAAAAATTTCGTCCAATCTATGCGAAATATAAATTATGCTTTTGCCGTCTTTTTTTAACTCGGCAATTAAATCAAAAAGCCTCTCGACATCTCTATCCACAAGGCTTGCTGTCGGCTCGTCCATAATTATGAGATTAGCGTCTATGGTAAAAGATTTTGCTATTTCTATCATTTGCCGGGCGCCCACGGACAAATCTTTGACAATTGTGTCGGGCGGGATGTCAAGGCGGACTTTCTTTAAGAGTTCTTGGCTTTTTTGATAGATTTTTTTCTTGTCTAATTTTCCAAAACGGTTTGTAAATTCCCTGCCGAGAAAGAGATTTTCTGCGGCGCTTAAGCGAGGAATAAGATTTAGTTCTTGATGAATCATCGCTATGCCGCAACCGGCGGATTGATGAGTGTTTTTAAATGAAACTTTTTTGCCCTGATAAAAAATCTCGCCGCCGTCGGCCTCAAAAACGCCCGAAAGAATGTTCATCAACGTTGACTTGCCGGCGCCGTTTTCGCCAAGAAGCGCCATGACGCGTCCTTTATAAACGGTCAGATTCCCGGACTTTAAGGCTTTCACGCCCGGAAAACTTTTAGATATTCCTTTCATTTCAAGCAATACATTTTCCATTAAAAAGTCACCCCTGAAAAAAGTAAAACATTTGCATAAGGCGTTTGCTCGCCGGTTCTAATTATTGCCGCAGAGTTTTGAGTCTCCCTCTTAAAATCGGCATGAGGAATAAAATCAATAATTATTTTTTCATTTGAATATTTGAGCAAGTCAATTATTTTTTGAGTAAAATTTTTATTGTCTTTTAGCTCTGTTGCCATCAAAGCTTTTTCAACTTGCATTTCGCTTAAAACCGCCTCTAATGTATCCAAAAATGAGGGAATGCCTTTTGAAAGAGCAATGTCAATCCGCTCGACATTTTGTGGAATTGGCAAACCGCAATCGGCTATACATATTGATTGAGTGTGCCCCAGAGAGCTTATCGCAAAAGAAATTTGACTGTTAAGCAAAAAAGTTTTTTTCATTTTTTTATCCTTTTTTTGTCATTGCGGACGTCCCGCTTTTAGCAAAACGCCGCGCCGCAAACACTAACGGAGCGTTTGCCGTTAATTTCTCTTTCTAACTTAAAAAATCCTTAACTTCTTTCCAGCTTGGAATGCTCTCGGCAGCGCCGTTTTTACTTATCGCCAAAGCGCTTGCGGCGCTTGCAAACTTCAAACATTCTTTTGGCAAAAAACCTTTTGTCATAGCGGAAATAAAAAAACCGCAGAAAGTGTCTCCCGCGGCCGTAGTGTCAACAACTTCTGTCTTATAAATGCCCCAACTAATACTTTCTTTTTGATTTTTAAACATCGCTCCGTCTTGGCCTAAAGTTAAAACTATGTCTGCTTTTGGAAAAAGACGGCTCATCTCATCGAGGATAGCGGCCGGAATATCTTTTTGAGTCAACGCTTTTGCCTCAATCTCGTTTAAGATAAAAATGTCAACAATATCCAAAGGATAATCGACGATTGATTTTGTGATAGGCGAGGGGTTAAAAACAACTTTTAACCCTTTGCTTTTAGCTTTTTTAATTGCATAAGCGACATTTGAAATTTCATTTTGCAAAAGCAAAATATCGCCGTTGTTAAAGCTTCCTAAAACATTATCAATATAGCCGCGCGATATTTTTTGATTTGCGCCACCGTAAACCAAAATACAATTTTTTCCAGACGCCAAAACTTGAATAACCGCATGCCCCGACGGGCAATCAAGAGTTTGCAAAAGTTGAGTTTGGACGCCATATTTTTCCAATGCATCTTTTAAAGTTTGGCCGCTTTTTCCTATTGCGCCCGCATGGTAAACTTTGGCTCCGGCGCGGCTTAAAGCGACACTTTGATTGAGCCCTTTTCCGCCGATATGCTCGTCGTAACCGCCGCTTAAGAGAGTTTCTCCCTCGCAAACAAAATGATCAACTTTATAGACCAGATCAATGTTTAGAGAGCCCAAATTTAAAATATTCATACAGCCTCTTTTTTAACTTCTATATCGTCAAATGCGGCAAAATAATAATTTTTTCAACCGATTGAATTCGCCGATGAATTCAAGCTGCCGCTACAACGGTAGAATCAAAAATCTTGACTTAACAATACCTTAAAGTAAGCCCTTTTGTCAAGACAAATTTTTAGCAATTGATAAGGCGTCAATTTCGCCGCCGATTTCTATATAATCTTTATCGTCAATATTATTTCTTTTTGCGATATTATCGTTAATATAAAATCCAATAAAATAAAGTAAAAAATGGCTAAATAATATCAAAAATTATACAATTAATAAGGATAAGACAATGATAAATATAAATATAGGTGTAGGCGTGAAATAAATTGCATTGCGGTTATATGCCGCAAATTTAATATACAAAAAGGGAGGAACACAAAATGAACAGAAAATTAAGAATTGCACAGTATGGATGCGGAAAAATGTCTAAATACACAATGCGTTATGTGTATGAAAAAGGCGCGGAAATTGTCTATGCATTTGATGTTAATCCCGCAGTTATCGGAAAAGACATCGGCGAAATTATCGGATGCGGGAAAAAAGGAGTAATAGTTCAAAATGTAAAAGAAGCTGAAAGCGCTTTCAAAAAAGATAAGCCCGACGCATGCATAATCACAACAATGAGTTTAATGCAGGATGTGAAAGACGCATTTCTCACTTGCGCAAAAACCGGAGTAAACGCGGTGTCCACTTGTGAAGAAGCTTTTTTTCCGGCTAATTCTTCCCCCGTTTTAACAAAAGAAATCGACGCAATTGCAAAAGAAAACGGATGCACAATTTGCGGGTCGGGTTTTCAAGATGTGTTTTGGGGAAATTTAATCACAGTTCTTAGCGGAGCTACTCAAACAATAAAAAAAATTAAAGGCAAGTCCAGCTATAATGTAGAGGATTACGGCATAGCTCTTGCCAAAGCGCACGGCGCGGGATTGAGTTTGGAAAATTTTGACAAAGAAGTCGCTTCGGTTGATAAAGTAACGGACGCGCAAAGACAAAAATCCATAGAAGCCGGAACATATCTCCCGTCTTATATGTGGAATGTCAACGGCTGGCTTTGCGAAAAACTCGGACTAACGGTAAAGAGACAAACGCAAAAAACTGTTCCTCAAACTTATTCTAAAGATTTGAAAAGCTCGACGCTAAATATGGTTATTCCCGCCGGGCATGCGACCGGAATGTCCGCCGTTGTCACTACGGAAACGCAGGAAGGAATAACGATAGAATCAGAATGTATAGGAAAAGTTTATGCGCCGGAAGAATTTGATCAAAACGATTGGACGATTTTTGGCGAGCCGGACACTCAGGTGATTATCAATCGTCCCGCCACTGTGGAGCTTACTTGCGCGACGATAGTCGGCAGAATTCCAGACATCATTAACGCCGCAAACGGATATACGACAACAGACAAAATGCCGACGCCTCTTTTTAGGACAAAACCTTTAGACGCATATGTGAAATAAAATCAATTTAAGTTAAATAAAAAATCCCTTTGTCATTTGATTGATAAAGGGATTTTTTTTGTCTTATGCCGCGTCGTCATTACGGTTTGTTCCGGCTTACCGTCCGCGGTTATAATTTTAATGTTGGCGCAAGATCAGGATGAGACGGACTTTCAATTTCTTTGTTTTCGCTTATTTCGTGTTCGCTTATTTCAAGATTTTCTTTTACCGATTTCTGATGTTTTATTCCAAGCTCTTCAAGTTTTGAAACCGATTTAACGATAGAATCTCTTCCTTTATATAAACGATTGACGGCCTCGTCGTATTTTTTCTGAACCGACGACAAAGCGTTTCCCAAATCTTCCATATTCTTAATAAAAGCCGAAACTCTTTTATGCATATCCTCGCCGACTTTTATTATTTCCAAATTATTTTTATTGGCTTTTTCCATACGCCATAAATTTTCTATCAAACCTAAAACGGGAAAAATCGAAGACGCCGTGGCTATTGCGACTTTATTTTTATTAGCGTATTCATTCAACGAATTGTCTTTTTCCAAAGCTATGAAATAAGCGTATTCGATAGGTATAAACATAATTACAAATTCCAACCCTTTTTCTTTCAATAATTTTTGATATTGCTTGTCGGAAAGTTCGTCTATATGTTTTCTGATATTTTGAATATGTTGGAGTAAAAAAGATTCTTTTTCCTCCGCATCCGTTTCAACCGCCCAGTTTTTATAATTTTCTATAGACATTTTAGAATCAATAATAATTTTACGTCCCTGCGGAAGCATTATTATAAAATCCGGATATTGTTTTTCATTATTTTCAGAACGAAAAAAAGGCTGCTTAATATATTCGCGCCCCTCTTTTAATCCGCTCGCCTGAAGAATATTTTCTAAAATCATCTCTCCCCAATTTCCCTGAACTTTTTTATTTTTAAGAGCAGTTGAAAGATCGGACGCTTCTTTTGCAAGATTGCGGTTCATTTCTTTAGTTTGCTCAATAACCGTTTCGAGTTTTATATGTCTTTGCATTTGCTCGCTTTTCAAATTTTCTATTTGTTGCGTGAAATTTTTTATATCGTTTTTTAGCGGATCTAATATTTCCCTGCTCCTTAAATCCAAATTCCCTCTCTCCTCTTTTAACGCCGTGGCGGCAAGAATCTTAAAACTGTTTTTTGATTCTTCGCTTATCGTCTTAAAAGTTTCCTCCTGATGTTTTTTTATTTCCTCTAAAGATTTTTTTTCGGACATAACGGCGGCTTTTTCTATCTCGAGATTTTTTATCAGCAAAACTTTTTCGTCTATTTGTTTTCTTAAAAAATTGTTTTCGTTTAAGGATTTTTCGTATAAATCTTTATAAATTTTCATCCTGCCCCAAATGGATAAAGCTCCGGCGGCAGCTCCGATTATAAATGCAATAATTGCCGATAAAAACATTCTATTCTCCTTTCTCTATAGGATAATTTATCACAGCGCGTTTGAGAGTCTCTTTTATTGACGTCTTATTAATTTGCCTCAAATAATTCTCCACGCTTCCCGCCAAATTTTCAATAAGCGTCAAATCCATATTGCTCCAAAAAGATTTATTTGACAAAACGGCGCTTACAATTTCTTTCTCATCAAGATTTTTACTTTGTAAATTATTAAAAAAATCTATAACTTCAGCGCTGTCTCTAATATCATAAGCTAATCCGTCCTCTCTATTGCCTTTATAAATTCCATCTTTCATTTTGCCTTGATAAAATTTAATAAAAGCCGCAAATGCAAACGATAAAAATTCCGGCGGTTTTTGCATTCTTTTACAATATTGCAAAATAGAAGGAATACAGCGAGTGTTAAACTTTGCGCAAGAATTTAGAGCAATATCTAAAAGAGAATGTTTTAGATAAGGATTTTCAAATCTTTCCAAGACGTTTTTGGCAAAAGAAATTAAATCTTTTTTTGGCAAATCCAAAGTCGGCATAATTTCGTCAAAAAGGACGCAATGCAAATAATCGTTAAAAATTTTATCCTGCATTGAATCTAAAACAAATTGATGTCCGGCCAAAAATGCGGCGCAAATAAGAGACGTGTGAGCGCCGTTTAATAAGCGCACTTTCATAGAATTATATTCTAAAATATTTTTAACCCATAAAATATTTGCCGAAATCTTTTCAAAAGGCAGACGGTTTTCCAAATCTTTTCCGCCCTCAATTATCCATAAATTGTAAAGCTCGCTTGCGACAAGCATATCGTCTTTATAACCCAATTCTTTTTCAATAGTTTCAATTTCTTTTTTATCTTTAGGATAACCGGTAACAATTCTATCGACAAGAGTGTTTGCAAAAACATTGGCGTTGTTAAGCCAAGTAAAAAAAGATTCTTCATAATTAAAATCTTTTGAAAATTTGATTATATATTCTTTTAATAAATCGGCATTGCATTCGTTTAATTCGCAGGGCAAAAATATCAACCCTTTATCATTTAGGCCTTTGAAAGTTTTATATCTTTTATACAAAAACACGGCCATTTTTGCGGGAAAAGATTTCGGACATTCGTTTGTCAAATGCGTTTCAGGAGTATAAACAATCCCCGCTTCCGTCGTGTTTGAAATAACAATTTCTAAATCGGGATTTTCGGCTATTTCTAAAAAAGTTTCAAAATCGTCTTTAATTTTAACGGCGCGCGATATTGAAGTAATTTGTCTTGAAATTGATACGGGCTTTTCGTTTTTGAGTCCTCTCATTATAAGAGTATAAACGCAGTCCTGATCGTTTAGCGCTTTTACTTTTGCGCCCGTAAACGGAGCGCAGACAACTATGCTTCCTTTATATAATCCTTTTTCATTGGCTTCGTCTATCATCCAATCCGCAAACGCTCTGAGAAAATTTCCGTCGCCGATTTGTAAAACTTTCTCGGAATATTTTCCATAGACTTTTTTAATAACTTCATTTATCTTTTTCATTTGTTTTTTCTCCCGTATGAAATGATAATTCTAAAATCCGCGCATCAATTAAAAAGTTAAACATTTCATCACCTTTATTTTATTTTATTTTTTGCCCGGCAACTTCATATAATTATCAGCATAGACATTGACTTAAATTAAGAGACAAATAAGATGAACTAATTTAATAAATTGTATCATAAGGTTTTATATAAATAAAATTCATCAATATTTTTTAATTTTGTATAGTCTTTATAATTGAGACTGCGGATTTATTATGTGATTATAACACACAAAAGGAGAATTTTTTGATTAAAGAAATACAAATAGGAAATGTCGTTATTAAAAACAATTTAGCTTTAGCGCCTATGGCCGGGATTACGGATATGCCTTTAAGACTACTTGCAAAAGAAGGGGGCGCCGGTCTTGTATATTCGGAAATGGTCTCGGCAAAAGCTCTTTTTTATACCGACGAGAAAAGCAAAAGATTATTGAGAATATCCGATAAAGAAAGACCTGTTGCCGCGCAAATTTTTGGCGCCGACGCAAAAGATATGGAAATAGCGGCAAAAATTGTTGAGGATTTGGGAGCCGACATAGTGGATATAAATTTAGGCTGTCCCGTTAGAAAAATAATAAAGTCTGGCGCGGGAGCAAAACTTTTAACAAATGAAAAACTGATTGCGGAAATTTTAGAAAGAGTCGTAAAAAGCGTAAAAATTCCGGTGACAATTAAAACAAGAATCGGACTTATACAAGGTCAAGATGCGGCGGGGGAAATTATACAAATAGCTCAAAAGTGCGGAATAGCGATGGCTGCCGTGCATGCAAGATACGCTTGTTTTGGCCATTTGGGCGAACCTGATATAGAGGCTTTTAGAAGAGCTTGTGAAAATGCAAAAATTCCCGTTTTTGCAAACGGCGGAATTGTTGACGAGATAAACGCTAAAAAATTTTTAGAGATTCCAAATTGCGCGGGCTTGATGATTGGAAGAGGAGCCATAGCTAATTATAATATTTTTAATAATTTGGCGGCATACTTTAATGAAAACAAAAAACCTAAAAAAGAAAATTTGAAAACAAGAATGCTTTGGTTAAAAACGCATGCGGAAAGTTCTATGAAATATTATCCAAATCAAAAAGGATTGACGGTTATGAGAAAAATATTTCCATATTATGTCAAAGGTCTGCCAAACGCCTCAAGCATAAAAGACAGATTTAATAAAATTTCCACGATAAAAGAATTCAATGAGATATTAAAAGATATTGAAAGCGCATAAATATCAAAAACAAATTTATAATTCCGGCAGTAATGACGGCACTTGCTTTTATTTTTTATGTTTTCTTTTTTAGTTTTTTGACTTCAGCCGCTAAGGACAATCGCTTATATTTTTTTGGCATTTGCCAAACTCGCCGCCCCTGCGCATAACGACATAAGGAAGGGCGGCTCACACAGTGTCAAATGATAATCCAAAAAAATATTTCGCTCATAGACATGTCCTTTTAAGGCGGCTTGCGCAAAAAACTTTATATAAATAAAGACACGACAAAATAATTAAATTATGCTGTAAGTTCATTTAACCTATCATTATAAAAAGTCTATTATGTTAAGAGATTTAACATTCCGACAACGGCATACGATTTTTATGATATAATCGTCAGATATAAAAAGCCGGCAAATCTCATTCTAAGAGAGGAAAATTAAAACGAAAATGGAAAAAGTTTATAGCGCAAAAGAAGTTGAGGCAAAGTGGAGCAAATATTGGATTGACAATAAAACTTTCTCGGCAAAACCGGATAAAAACAAAAAACCTTTTACAATAGTAATTCCTCCTCCAAATATAACGGGCGTTTTGCATATGGGACATGCCTTAAACAATACTCTGCAAGACATAATAATAAGGTTTAAGAAAATGAGCGGATTTAACGCTTTGTGGGTGCCGGGAACCGATCACGGCGGCATAGCCACGCAAAGCGTAGTTGAGAAAATTCTAAAAAAAGAAGGTAAAACTAAATTTGATTTGGGCAGAGAAAAGTTTTTAGAAAAGATGCGGGCTTGGCGTAAAGAAACAGGCGATTCTATTTTAGAACAATTAAAAAAACTCGGCTGCGGACTTGATTGGGATAGGACGGCTTTTACTATGGACGAGAGCCGCTCAAAAGCGGTTCAAAAAGCTTTCATAAAATTATTTGACAAAGGATTGATTTACCGCGGGAAAAGGCTTGTCAATTGGTGTCCTCATTGCGGCACGGCCTTATCCGATATTGAAGTTGAATACGAAAATGAAAAAAGCAATTTATGGTATATAAAATATCCTTTTTCCGACGGAAGCGGTTATATAACGGTCGCCACGACAAGACCGGAAACAATGCTTGGAGATACTGCCGTCGCCGTTAATCCCGACGATACAAGATACTTAAAAGTCAGTCAAAAAACTATAAAACTTCCTCTTATCGACAGAGAAATCAAAATCGTTAAAGATTTCACAATTGAAAAAGAGTTTGGAACGGGGGCTGTAAAAGTAACGCCGGCTCACGATGCAAATGACGACGCCATAGCAAAACGGCATAATCTTGAATACATTGAAATTATAGACGCGCAAGGCAAGATGATAAATGTTCCCGATAAATATAAAGGATTATCGGTTTCTGACGCGAGAAAAGCTATCGTGGCGGATTTGCAAGAGCAGGGATTTATAGAAAAGATTGAGGATTATTCTCATTCCGTCGGCAGATGTTATCGTTGTATGACTACTATAGAACCTCTGATGTCTTGGCAATGGTTTTTAAATGTTGACGATATGTCAAAGAGAGCCGTCAAAGCCGCAAAAAACAAAGAGACAAAATTTTATCCTCAAAGCTGGGAAAAGCCTTATACCTTGTGGCTTGAAAATTTGAGAGATTGGTGTATTAGCCGCCAGATTTGGTGGGGACATAGAATTCCCGTATATTATTGCGTAAATGAAAAAGGCGAAAAAAATTCCTGCAAACCCATAGCGGCTTATGAAAAACCAAAAAAATGTCCCGAATGCTCGGGCGAATTTTTCTTACAAGATAACGATGTTTTGGACACTTGGTTTTCTTCCGCTTTATGGCCGTTTAGCGTTTTTAATTGGGGTCAAAACGATACGAATACAAATGAGGACTTAAATTATTTTTATCCCACTTCAACTTTGGTAACAGGCCATGAAATTCTTTATCTCTGGGTGGCAAGAATGGTTCAATTCGGTTTGGAGTTTATTGACGATATTCCTTTTAGCGACATTTTCTTAAACGGAATAGTCAGAGACAAACACGGAAAAAAAATGTCTAAAACTTTAGGAAATGTCGTCGATCCAATTTTAATAATGGATAAATTCGGAACGGACGCTTTAAGATTTGCTTTATCGCAAGCGGCTGTGCCGGGAAGAGATATGCAAATTTCAGACGAGAATTTTTTATCCGCAAGAAATTTTGCAAATAAAATTTGGAATGCGTCAAGATTTATCATAATGAATTCCTCGGAAGCCGGAGAGCTTGATAAAAATATAAAACCAAAAGAGCTTGCGGATAGATGGATTTTGGACGAATTTGAGGATTTATCCGCAAAAGTTCAGCTTAACTTTACAAATTACGATATAGACAAAGCGGCAAGAGAATTATACGATTTTTTATGGACAAAATTTTGCGATTGGTATATAGAGCTTTCTAAAATTAGAATCGCTTCGACTAATATCGACGAGAAAAAACAAGTTCTTTCAATTTTAATTTATGTCTTAAAAGGAACATTGCAGCTTTTATCGCCTATTATGCCATTTATCACTTCAGAAATTTGGGAGATACTCAACGAGAATTCTAAAGAAACAAAAATAATAAGCGAGACGATTTTTCCTTTGGTGAAAAACAAAAAAGAAGTAATTTCTATATCTCAGCAAGAGATGAAAATTGTTCAGGATATTATCGTAAAAATAAGAACTTTGCGCAGCCAGACAAATATTGCTCCCGGACTTGAAATCAAAGCCATATTTAATATTTTAGACGACGCTAAATCGCTTGGCGCTAAAAACAATCAAGGATATATAAAAACTCTCGCAAAGCTTAATGCGATAGAATTTACAAAAGATATAAAGAGACCGAAAAATTCCGCGATGACTGTCGTAAGCGGTTTTGAAATTTTTCTTCCGCTTGAGGGATTAATTGATATAAGCAAAGAGAAAAATCGTCTCCAAAAAGAGATATCAAACGCCAAGGGAGAAATAGAAAGAACGACAAAAAAATTAGAAAACACGAGTTTTTTAGAACGCGCTCCAAAAGAGGAAATAAAAAAAATACGGGATAGATCGGAAGAAGCGCGCCTTAAAATTGAAAAAATAAAAGAAAATTTAGATTTCTTACAATGAGGATTTATGAAAGAATTTATTTTGGCTACGGGAAACAAAGATAAAATTAAAGAAATAAAATCCGCATTAAAAGATTTAAACATAAAAATTATTCCTTTATCAGATTTTAAGAACTTTCCAAAAACTATAGAGGACGGATTAACTTTAGAGTATAACGCCGTAAAAAAAGCAAAAGAGGCGGCAATTTTTTTTAACAAATGGGCTATAGCCGACGATACTGGGCTTGAAGTTGATCACTTAAACGGAGCGCCGGGCGTTTATTCGGCAAGATATGCCGGCAAAAACTGTTCTTACGACGACAATAACAATAAACTCTTAAAAGAGTTGGAAAGCGTCAAGAAAGATGAAAGAAAAGCAAAATTTAGATGCGTGATAGCGATTGCAAATCCCGCAGGCGATATTAAAATAGCGCAGGGAGAAATAGAAGGATTTATTGCCGCGCAAAAATCGGGAAACGGAGGTTTTGGTTATGATCCGATTTTTTTTATTCCTCAATATAATAAAACTTTTGCCGAACTTTCTTGTGAGGAAAAAAATAAAATAAGCCATCGCGGAAAGGCTTTGAACGAAGCTAAAAAAATATTAAAGGAAATAGAATAATAAAATAGCGGTATAAAATTTGCCGTTTATCGTCTATTTTTTATATACTCAAAATAGAATTAAATTTATGGAGGATAAAATGTCTTATAAATGTATAGTATGTCAAAAAGGATCTAGTTCGGGAAATACGATAAGTCATTCTCACAAGGCGTCAAAAAGATTGTTTAGACCAAACTTGCAAAATTTGAGAATTATACTTAACGGAAAGAAAACCCGCGGTTATGTCTGCACTTCCTGTATAAGATCCAACAAAATTCAGAAAGCATTATAAAAAATCCTATTTGTCTAATTTTTAAAAAGACAGCCTTTTATACAAATAAGAGGCTGCCTTTTTTTATACTAAACGGCGCAAGATGAAAAACTAATCAATACAAGGGCGCAATATGCGGCAAGAGGCATTTACTTTATTGAGAGGATTTGAAAATGGATTTAGAAAGCGGCGTTCAATATCTTAAGGGAATAGGTCCAAAAAAAGCATTGGGCTTTGAAAAACTCGGCATAAAAACAATTGCCGACCTATTGCTTTTTTTCCCAATTCAATATCAAGACAGAGCTAAAATACAGCCTATTTCAGACATTGTTTTTGATTTGCCGGTATGTATTTTTGGAAGAGTGGGAGGCTTTTTTGAGAGGAAACTTTCAATGAATCTTTTCATTGCGGATATTGAAATTTTTGACAATACTGGAAAAACTTATGCGAGATTTTTTAGAAAGAAGAATCCTTATTCTCAATTTGACGCTTTTGCCGGTATAAAGAGAGCTTTTGAATTTGGAAAATTTGCTTACATTTTCGGGGACGCAAAATCGGAATTGGGAGCAAGATACATCTCCGTTAACGATTATGAAATAGTTGAAAATCCAAATATTTCCCCTCAAGCGTTTAACAAACTCATACCCGTCTATCCCGGCACTGAAAGTCTTTCTCAAAAAAACATAAGAGAAACTGTAAAATTTGCTTTGGACGAATTTGGCAAACATTATCCCGACATATCAAATATAATTCCTCAATTTAACGCCGTGCAAAACATTAAATCTTATCAAGCCGTCCAACAAATCCATTATCCGCCGAGTTTAGAGCAAGCCGAAAACGCAAGACGAGCTTTTGCAATGCAGGAATTTATAATCCTTGAAACTGCGCTTGCGCTTTCAAGAAGCGCAAATAAAATTTTACAAAAGAAACAAAAATATAAAATAGAAAAAACTCTCCTAACTCCGTTTAGAGAAAAGTTAAAATTTGATTTCACAAAATCTCAAAAGAAATGTATAAATGAAATTTTTGCCGATATGCAAAACCCTTCTCCGATGAACAGAATGCTTATGGGCGACGTGGGTTCGGGAAAAACGATCGTGGCTTTGAGCGCCATTTTGCTTGCCGTCGAAAATTCCTATCAAACTATGATTATTGCTCCGACTGAAATTCTTGCCGAACAACATTTTACAGTCCTCTCGTCTATTCTTGAGGGATTAAATATTAAAATTGCGCTTTTGACTTCATCTACTCTATCTAAAAAGAAAAACCGCGAAACAATTCTTTCAGAAATAGAAAACGGTTTAATAGACATAGCAATCGGAACACATTCGCTGATAGAGGACAGAATAAAATTCAAAGACATAGCTTTAATTGTAATTGACGAGCAGCACAGATTTGGCGTTATGCAAAAAATGTCGGCTTTGGATAAAGCCGAAAATCCCGACATTCTGATGATGACCGCCACGCCCATACCGCGCACTCTTGCAATGACGGCTTATGGAGAAATGGATATGTCGGTAATTTCAGAACTTCCGCCCGGGCGCATTCCGATAAAAACGCAATATACGACGGAAGAAGCGGCTTATAATTTTACAATTGAAGAATTAAAAAAAGGCGGACAGGCTTATATAGTTTATCCCATTATAGACGAGTCGGATAAATCTCAGCTTAAATCCGCAACTAACGCCGCGGAAATTCTTTCAAAAACTTATTTCAAAAATTTCAAAACGGGACTTTTGCACGGACGAATGAAACAAGATGAAAAAAATGAAATAATGCGCAAATTCAAAAACAAAGATTTTGATATTTTAATCTCAACAACCGTCATTGAAGTCGGCATAGACGTTCCAAACGCCTCGATAATGATAATAGAAAACGCCGCAAGTTTCGGACTATCAAACTTACATCAATTGCGCGGACGAGTCGGCAGAGGAAACAGACAGTCTTTTTGTTTTCTGCTTGGACAAATAACTAATGAGAATGCCCAGCGTAGAATTAACATAATGACTAAAACTAATAACGGTTTTGAAATTGCCGAAGAAGATCTAAAAATCAGAGGTCCCGGGGAATTATTAGGAACTCTTCAGCACGGTTTTTTAGATTTTAAGGCGGGAAATCTTATAAAAGACGCAGACATTATAGATTTTGCAAAAGATTTTGCAAGAAAACTCATTGACGAAGATCCCTCGTTAAACAATTCTGAAAACTTAGAGTTAAAAAAACTCATACTTAAAAATTTTTCAAAGAAATTAAAATTAGTAAATATAGGATAGGAATAGGAGGATATATGAATAAACCTATTTTTATAGACAATATCAGTTTGTCTTTTTCAAACAAAATTTATCTTAGCAATTTTTCAGCCGCAATTTATCCAAATGACCGCATAGCGCTAATAGGACAAAACGGTTCTGGAAAATCTTCGCTGTTAAAAATAATAAAAGGCGAGATTTCTCCTTTGCAAGGCGAAGTTAAAGGAGGAGAATCTATAACATTTGGATATGTTCCGCAGCTTATTAAAGAATACGCCGATTTAAGCGGAGGAGAAAAATTCAACAAAAGTTTAAGCGCCGCCTTAAGCCTGCATCCCGACATTTTGCTTTTAGACGAACCGACAAATCATTTAGACCAAAGAAATAAAAAATCCCTAATGAATATGATTAAAAATTTTAAGGGCGCGGAAATTATAGTTTCTCACGACGAGGAATTGTTGAGAAATTGCATAAATATTATTTGGCATATTGATAACGGCGGGATAAAAATATTTAGAGGAGAATATAACGATTATATAAACGACATTGAAAACAGAAGACATTCCGTCGAAGAGGAATTGAGAATTCTTAAAAAAGATAAAAAAGAAGTTCATAAATCTTTAATGAAAGAACAGAAAAGAGCCAAACACTCTAAAGAACGCGGCGAAAAACTTGTTTCTCAAAAACGCTGGCTGCCGGCATTAGGCGATTTGAAAAAAAGTTACGCTTCAAAAAGTGCGGGCAAAAAAAACACCGGCATTGCCGAGAGAAGAAATGAAATAAACGACAGACTTTCCAATATCGGTTTTAGAGAAATTATAAAACCTAAATTCTCTCTTAAAGCCGGGGATTGCGGGAATAAAACCATAGTCTCAATAAGTTCGGGATTTGCCGGATATACGGATGAAATGATCTTAGAAAATATTAATCTCTCTCTACAAAGCGGAGAACGGCTGTCTATCATAGGCGATAACGGCAAAGGAAAAACTACTTTGTTTAAAGCTATTTTGAATTATCCTCAAATAAAAAAAAGCGGACTTTGGGACATCCCTAAAGCGCAGGACATTGGATATTTGGATCAAAATTATTCGGATTTAGACGATTCCAAAACGCCGTTTGAAACTATAAGCGAAATTATAGACACTACAAATTACGACGAGATAAGAAATTTTTTGAATGATTTTCTGTTTAGAAAAAACGAGGAAGTAAATAAACCGATAGGATTTTTATCCGGCGGAGAAAGGGCGAGAATTAGTCTTGCAAAAATTGCCGCAAAAACGCCAAAACTTTTATTGATAGACGAAATTACAAATAATATAGATCTACAGACAAAAAAACATTGTCAAGACGTTTTAAGCAAATATCCGGGCGCAATGATGATAATTTCTCATGATTTTACTTTTTTAGAAAATATAGGCATTAACAATAAATTTGAATTGTTTTGAAACGAAATTTTTGTATAGAAAAACAAGTTTCCGCTTATCCGTGCGCCCGCTTTTAATTTATTTTTTTGACTTAATTTCTTTTATGATATTTGGAATTATCTCAAAAATATCGCCCTCTAAAGCATATGTCGCTATTTGCATCATCGGACATGAAGCGTCTCTGTTTATCGCTATGATAGTATCGGCCGAATTCATTCCAATCAAATGCTGAATCTGTCCTGAAATCCCGCAAGCTATATAAACTTTAGGATCCACAGTCGTGCCCGTCTGTCCAATTTGATGAGAATAAGGTATCCAATCCGAATCCACAGCCGCTCTCGAAGCGCCGACGGCTCCTCCTAAAAGATCTGCAAGTTCTTTCAACAGCTTAAATCCTTCCGCTCCACCCACGCCTCTTCCGCCGGAAACTATTATGTCGGCGTCTGAGACATTTATTTTAGCGCTTGTATCTTTTATAAATTGAACAAATTTTGTTCTGTTAAGCAATGTTGAATAATCTGTTTCAACTTCGATTATTTCGCCTTTGTGACCTTCTATAATTTTAGCTTGCTTAAAAACTTTATGACGAACGGTAGCCATTTGAGGACGATGTTGAGGAGTTAAAATTGTCGCCATAATATTTCCGCCAAAAGCCGGACGCGTCTGATGCAAGTTTCTTGTCTGAGCGTCAATTGCAAGAGCCGTGCAGTCTGCGGTAAGTCCCGTTCCTATTCTTGCGGCAACTCTCGAAGCAAAAGATCTCCCGATATTTGTAGCGCCCATCAAAACTATTTCGGGTTTTTCTTTTTGTATAAGCCGAGTCAAAACGTCGGTATAAGGATCGTCTTGAAATTCGGCCAAAATAGGATTGTCAAAAATATAAACTTTATCGACGCCGCGATCAATTAAATCTTTAGCTTTTGATTTTATATTCGAGCCTATCAAAACGGCGCTCAAAGGAACTGAAAGTTCCGACGCAAGTTTTTTCCCCTCGTTTAAAAGTTCAAAAACCACAGACGATATTTCTCCGTGTCTTTGCTCGGCATAAACCCAAATCCCTCTATATTTATCTTTATCGCTTCCCTGAGCCGGAGCGTCTTTTTGTAAATTAATAGCGTTAAATTTACAAGCGCTTACGCAAGTTCCGCAATAAACGCATTTGTCCAAATCTATTTTTGCAAGTCCAAATTTTTTAGGATGACCGGGTCTTTCTTCCATAGAAATAGCGCCAAAAGGACATAGGCTTAAACATTGCCCGCAACCGACGCATTTATCGTTTAATATATTTATGCTCGACATTTTTATAAACTCCTTTTAGAAATTATACTATTCCCAACTCTTTGAATTTTCCGACTATTGACAGAGCAATATCTTGAGGTTCGCCGCTAAATTTTTCTCCTCCCGTTCTTTGCGGAGGCGTGAAAATTTTCATCACTTGAGTGGGCGAGCCGTCGAGTCCGACTCTTTTCAAATCGGCGTTCACATCAGCCGCAGTAAGCGTTTTTATCACGGCTTTTTTGGCGTTCATTTTACCTTTTAGAGACGGTATTCTCGGAACATTTATTTCTTTAACCACAGTCATAAGAATAGGAAAACCGCATTCTATCACATCATATCCGTCTTCCATAAGCCTCTCGACTCTAATCGTTTTTCCGTCTATATTTTCAATTTTTTTCACATAAGCGATATGCGTAATGCCAAGCATCTCGGCAAGACCGGGACCAACTTGAGCCGTGTCTCCGTCGGTAGCCTGTTTTCCGCAAAATATAATATCAAAATTTCCAAGATGCTTAATCGCCGACGACAAAGCATAAGCCGTTGCCAAAGTATCCGCTCCGCCAAAAGGTCTGTCGCACACCAAAACTCCCTCGTCCGCTCCTCTTGAAATAGCTTCTCTCAAAGCGCTTTCAGCTTGAGGAGGACCCATAGTAATTACGGTAACTTTGCTTCCGGGATTTTTTTCTTTAAGTCTAACCGCTTCCTCAATAGCGTATTCGTCGAAAGGATTGATAATAGATTCAACTCCTTCTCTTTTTAATCTGCCGGTCTGAGAATCTATTTTTACATCGGTAGTATTGGGAACTTGTTTTATACAAGCTATTATATTCATTTTTACTCCTATGCCGATTTTTATTTATTTTTTGCCGCGGATTCTTTAATTAAATTTAGAGCGATTTCATTTTTTTGAATCTGGCTCGTCCCTTCATAGAGAGTCGTGATTTTTGCATCTCTCATCATTTTCTCGACGGGATAATCTCTGCAATAACCGTATCCGCCCAAAATCTGAACCGCATTTGTGGTAACTTTCATAGCCGTTTCGGAACAAAGCAATTTCGCCATAGCCGATTCTTTGCTCGTCCTTTTTTGCTCTTTTTCAGGCTTTCCAACATTAGCGTCAATCATTCTCGCCGTCGCATAAAGCAAAGCTCTCGCCGCTTCAACTTCTGTGGCCATATCCGCAAGCATATGTTGTATCCCTTGAAAAGAAGCTATCGGCTGGCCAAACTGAACTCTTTTGCGCGCATAAATAACCGCTTCGTCGAGAGCGCCGGCTGCAATGCCTAATGCCTGAGCGGCAACACCCGGTCTCGAATTATCTAATGTGGCCTGCGCTATCATCAAGCCGTGTCCTTCTTTACCTAAAAGCTGATCTTTATGCACTTTGCAATTATTAAATATTAACTCTCTTGTTGACGAAGCTCTGATTCCCATTTTCTTTTCTTTTTTTCCAAATTCAAAACCCGCCATGCCTTTTTCTAAAATAAAACAAGAGATGCCTCTCGCGCCTCTTGCGGGATTTGTCTTTGCAAAAATAGTATAAGTTTCGGCTTCCCCTCCGTTTGTTATAAAACATTTTGTTCCGTTTAGAATATAATAATCGCCGTCTTTTACCGCCATAGTAGCCATACCCGTCGCATCCGATCCGGCGCCGGCTTCCGTTAAACCAAAAGCCGCAAGTTTTTTACCCGAAGCTATATCCGGCAAATATTTTGTTTTCTGTTCTTCACTGCCGGCTATAAGTATGGGAAGAGTTCCCAACGCGGTGGCGGCAAGCGATAAAGAAATAGCTCCGTCAACTTTGCATAATTCCTCAACCACTAAAACCAATCCCATTATTCCCTGGCCAAAACCGCCGTATTTTTCCGGAATATAAACGCCGCATAAATCAGCCTGAGCAAATTCTTTTACTATTTCCCAAGGAAATTCCTCTTTCTCATCATAATGCTCTCTGACGGGTTTCATTTTTTCAATTGCGATATTTCTCGCCGTTTCAACCATCATTTTTTCTTCTTCTGTTAAAAAATATTCCATTTCATACTCCTTTTTTTTGCCTTTTTTAAGAATAGATTATTTGCCTTTCAACTCCAACTCTTTTATATTGTCTATGGCTTTTTGCGCGGCGAATTGTTCGGCTTCTTTTTTAGAATGTCCTTTGCCGACGCCTAATAATCTTTTTCTCAGATAAACAGCCATCTCAAAATATTTATTGTGATCGGGACCGGTTTCTTTTAACACTTTATATTCCGGCAAAACGGCATATTGCGATTGGATAATTTCTTGTAATTTACTTTTAAAATCAGTTGTTTCAAAACTCGGCGGCTTGTGTAAAAATTTCAAAATAAAATTTTTAGCTTCCTCAACTCCGCCGTCTAAATAAATGGCGCCTATAAGCGCTTCAAAAGAATCGCATAAAAGATTCTCGCGGCCTCTTGCTTTTTTTGTGTCCTGCCCTTTTCCCAGATAAACAAAATCTCCAAGCGATATTTCTTTTGCCCAAGCGCTGAGACTATGAGCTGAAACGATTTTTGATTTTAATTGGGAAAGTTCGCCTTCTTTATATTCGGGAAATTTTTTATACAAATTTTCCACGACAATGAAACCTAAAATACTGTCGCCCAAAAACTCCATTCTTTCATTATTGCTCTTTAGAGCAAATTCCGACGCATAAGAACTATGCGTCAGAGCCGTTCTTAGAATTTCTATATCGTTAAATTTATAAGAAATGACTTTTTGAAACTCGTCAATATTTTTAGTCAACATATCTTTTTACTACTACGGTAGTATTATGTCCGCCAAAACCAAGCGAATTTGAAAGAGCGGTATTTATCTGCTCCGCGCGGGCTTTGTTTGGGACATAATCCAAATCACAATCGGGATCCGGAGTTTCATAATTTATAGTGGGATGAATAAAACCGCCGGCAATTGAAACAAGTATGGCTATAAGCTCCACTCCCGCGGCCCCGCCTAAAATATGTCCGGTCATCGACTTTGTCGAGGATATTGGAATTTTATAAGCTCTGTCCCCAAAAACTTTTTTTATTGCGGAAGTCTCCGTTTTATCGTTTAATCCGGTGGAAGTTCCGTGAGCGTTTATATAATCGATTTCATCTTTTGAAATTCCGGCGCTCTTAATGGCGGCTTCCATAGCTAATACCGCGGCTTTACCCTCGGGATCCGGCGCCGTAATATGATAAGCGTCGTCGGAAGCGCCAAAACCTATAAGCTCGCCATAAATTTTTGCGCCTCTATTTTTAGCATGCTCAAGAGTTTCAAGAACAACTATCCCCGCGCCTTCGCCCATTACAAAACCGTCCCTGTCTTTATCAAATGGTCTTGAGGCTCTTTGCGGATCGTCATTTCTTTGAGACAAAGCTTTCATTGAGCAAAACCCAGCCAAACCCAAAGGACTAATTACGCTCTCCGAGCCGCCGCTAATCATAATATCCGCTTCGCCGGCCTGCAGAATTTTCATTGCGTCGCCCAAAGCGTGATTTGAAGACGAGCATGCGCTTGTAGTGGTGTAATTAGGTCCCGTGAAACCAAATTTTATAGCTATTTCTCCCGGAAGAATATTAGATATTATCATCGGAATAAGAAAAGGACTTACGCGTTTTGGCCCTTTGGTTAAAAGAGTTTCAACTTCTTCTTCCATAACTCTCAAACCTCCCATACCAGTTCCCGTAACGACGCCGATTCTTGATAAATCCTCCTTTGAAAGATCTAATTTCGAATCTTCGACGGCTTGACAGGCGGCCACAAATCCTATTTGGGCAAACCTCGCCATCCTCCTGGCTTTTTTCTTATCAATATATTTCTCATATTTATCGAGATCAAAATTCTTTACCGATCCCGCAATTTTAGTGGGATAATCAGTCGTGTCAAAATGCTCAATCAAAGACACGCCCGATTTCCCATTTTTTAGAGAATCTGTAAATTCATCTTTTCCGATACCGATAGGAGATATAACTCCCATTCCGGTGATAACAATTCTTTTTTTCATAGATGGAAAATTTTCCTCACAGTTTTATTTTTCGGCTTTTGCCGCATGCACGTTTATATACTCTATAGCATTTCCAACTGTTTGAATTTTCTCAGCCTCTTCATCAGGAATTTCAAGTCCAAATTCCTCTTCAAAAGCCATAACCAATTCAACCGTATCCAATGAATCCGCGCCCAAATCATTAACAAAAGACGCTCCTGGAACCACCTCAGCCGGATCAACTCCTAATTGTTCTACGATAATTTCTTTTACTCTCGCCTCTGTATCTGCCATTTTCTTCCTCCTGTTTTTGTTTTTATTTAACTTCTTTTCTTATATTCCATTTATAACAACAAACGGAATTTTATTTTACATATACATTCCGCCGTTGACTGAAATCACATGTCCTGTTATATATGAAGAATCGTCGCTTGCCAAAAATAAAGCCGCTTTTGCGACGTCGGAGGCTTCTCCGAGCCGAGAAAGCGGTATCATTGACTGCATTGCCTGTCTTGCTTCTTGACTCAATGCATCCGTCATAGCGGTGCGGATAAATCCGGGCGCTATGGCATTTACTAAAATATTTCTTGAGGCAAATTCTCTCGCACAGGTTTTTGTCATCGCTATCACCCCGCCTTTTGTAGCCGAATAATTGATCTGCCCCGCATTTCCCATTTGACCAACTACCGAAGCTATATTGATAATTCTCCCTTCTCTTTGTTTAAGCATCGGCTTGCTAATAGCTTTTATACAATTAAAAACTCCCTTCAAATTTACCGCTATCACGGCGTCCCAATCAGCCTCGGACATTCTCAAAACAAGATTATCTTTAGTAATTCCGGCATTGTTGACAAGTATATCTATTTTGCCGAATTTGTCAAGCGCACTTTTTACGAGATTTTCGCAATCGCTAAGTTTAACCACATTTGCTTCGACAGCCAATGTCTCCACACCGTATTTTGACTTAATTTCGTCGGCAGTTTTTTGAGCTAAATCTTGATTTATATCCGAAATAACCACCTTTGCACCCTCTTGCGCAAAAGTTTCGGCAATAGATTTTCCTATGCCTTGCGCAGAACCGGTAATCAATGCCGCTTTTTCTTTTAATCTCATTTTTATCTCCTATTTCACATCAGCAATACGATGTTTATTAAAAAAACAGCTTCTTATTATCTGAAATTGTAACGCAATCTCGCCGCTTTCGTTATTTATTAAGCTCGGATAAAGTTTTGTCTAAACTTGCGCTGTCTTCAATATTGAACGCTTTTTTACTTCTGTCTATTTTTCTTAAAAGTCCGGATAAAATTTTACCGGGGCCGATCTCAATAAAAATATCAAAATTAGAATTTATTATATTATTTATACTTTCATTCCATTTAACCGCATTGTTTATTTGCTTAACAAGTTTATTTTTAATATCCGAAATATCGGAAGTTAAAGCGGCGTCGCAATTTGTATAAACGGGAAATTTTGGTTTAGAAAAAGAATATTTCTCCAATTCCCTAGCCATAGCCTCCGAAGCCGGCTTCATCAAAGACGAATGAAAAGGACCCGATACGTTTAATATTACGCACTTTAACGCTCCGGCATTTTTTGCAAGCTCTATGGCTTTATTTACGCCGTCAACCGTCCCCGCTATCACAATTTGACCCGGACAATTAAAATTTACCGGCTCGCAAATCCCGTCGCAAGACGCTTGCTTGCAAACTTCCTCGACTTTATCGCTTGCCAATCCCAAAACGGCGGCCATTATTCCTTTATTTTGTTCCGACGCTTTTTGAAGAAAAGACCCTCTGGCTTTTACCATTTTTATACCGTCGGCAAAATCAAAAAAACCTGCCGCGCACAAAGCCGAATATTCTCCAAGCGAATGACCGGCGGAAACAAATTCAAAATTAGAAATATCAATATTATCCTCAAACGCTTTAAAAGCCGCTAAACTTACAGTAAAAATCGCAGGCTGCGTCCATTGCGTAAGTTTTAATATTTCCTCAGGTCCTTGAAAAATAATTTTTTTAAGTTCATCGCCGGCTAAATCAAATATTTCTCTGCTATTAGGATATTTATCGTATAAATCCTTACCCATTCCAACGCTTTGAGAACCCTGCCCGGGAAACATCAAACAAACTTTTTTCATTTATTATATACCGCCTTATTTTATATTCTAACGACATCCCTCTAATCTCAACGCGGCAACAGAGCCGCAGATAAATATAGGTCTCGCTTTATATTCTAACGACAGCTCCACCCCAAGTAAATCCTCCGCCAAAAGCCACCAAAACTACTAAATCGCCTTTTTGAAGTTTTCCAGTTTTTATTGCCTCATCTAAAGCGGTAATAGTAGTGGCTGAAGAAATATTTCCAGTCTTATGAATATTAACAAAAACGCTGTCCATTGAAATATTAAGTCTTTTTGCCACCGCTTGAATAATTCTCATATTAGCCTGATGAGGAATAAATAATTTTACATCTTGTAACTTTACTCCGGCTTTTATTATCGCATCCTCGGCCGCTTTGACCATTTTCGGCACGGCGCTCTTAAAAACATCCGCCCCTTTCATAGTAATAGTGTGATATTTTGCGGCAATGCTTTCAGCCGTCGCGGGACAAACAGAACCGCCTCCGCGCATATATAAAAGATCTCCAAAAGAACCGTCCGCGCCTAAAGAAACCGATAAAACATTATCGTCTTCTTCAGAAGCTGATAAAATCATAGCGCCCGCTCCGTCTCCAAAGAGAATGCATGTGCTTCTATCCGTCCAATCCGTAATTCTTGAAAGCATATCCGAGCCCACAAGCAAAATAGTTTTATATAAACCGGATTCAATAAAAGCTTTTGCCGTGGCAATTCCATAAATAAATCCGCTGCAAGCCGCAAGCAAATCAAAAGCGGGGATATTTACCAGGCCCAATTTTTTTTCAAGACAACAAGCTGTGGACGGGAAAAACATATCCGGAGTAATTGTGGCGACTATAATTAAATCTATTTTTTCACCCGGAATATTTGCGGCTTTAAGAGCTTTTTTTGACGCCTCTAAAGCCAAATCCGAAGTGGCTTCATTATCAGCGGCAATATGTCTTTCATGTATTCCCGTTCTTGTGACTATCCATTCGTCGCTAGTATCAACTATTTTTTCAAGGTCGGCGTTTGTGAGAATCCTTTCGGGAAAATATGAACCCGTTCCAAGTATTTTTACTCCAATTTTTTTATCCATTATAATTACGCTATCCTTTAGATAAAGCCTCTGATATGGCGCTTGTTAAATTATATTGAGCGCTTTTTGCAGCTGCATTTATCGCATTTTTTACGGCTTTTCCATTAGATCTGCCATGACCTATCATACAAACTCCGTTGACGCCTAAAAGAGGAACGGCTCCAAATTCGCTATAATCAAGTTTCTTCCTCAAATCTTTGAGCGTAGTCCATAAAAACGGAACAGCCGCCCAAGCTATAGGATGCTTTTTCATTCCCCTTGCTATAAGCTTAAACATAAATTCGGCAAGCCCCTCTCCAAATTTCAACAAAGCGTTTCCCACAAAACCGTCGCATATAACTATATCGGCTTGTCCGAGAGGAATATTGCGCCCTTCTATATTTCCTATAAAATTCAAATCAGTTTTTTCTAAAAGTTTATATGCCGAAAGAGACAATTCATTTCCTTTAGTGGATTCTTCACCAATCGACACCAAACCGATTTTAGGATTTTCTATGCCCATAACATTTTTACAAAAAATATCCGACATAACGGCAAATTGAACAAGATGTTCTGGTTTGCAATCGACATTTGCTCCCATATCGGCTATCAAAACGGCGCCGTTTATCGACGGAAACGGAGTGACAAGAGTGGGCCTTAAAACTCCCTCTATTCTTTTTAGATAAAAAAGAGCGGCCGCCATCACCGCACCGGAATTTCCCATTGAAACAAAAGCGTCGGCCTTGCCGTCCGCGACAAGTTTTGCGCAAACGGTTAAAGAAGAATCTTTTTTACTGCGAACGGATTTAGCGGGATGATCGTCCATAGTCACAACTTCGCCGGCGTTGACTATTTCAATATTTAATCTCGTCAAATCATATCTTTTATGATATTTGAACAATTCCTCTATCAATAACTCTTCTTTTCCAACAAGCAAAATTTTACCGTTAAATTCTTTAGCGGCTAAAACCGCGCCTTCAACAGTTATTTGCGGAGCGTTATCTCCGCCCATTGCGTCAAGGGCAATTATCATTACTTACTTTCCTCTTTTTGTTCGTCTTTCTTTTTAACTTTTTTAGGAATTATAAGCTGGCCGTCATAAAAGCCGCATTCGGGACAAATTCTATGGGGCATTTTCATTAAACCGCAATTTGAACATTTGCCCGGATTTGGAGCCGTTAATTTTGAGTTAGCCGATCTCCGAGTATCCCTGCGACACGGCGTGTGTTTTCTTTTTGGATTTGGCATTTTATTTCCTCCGATTATTTCTAAATAAATTTTCCCAGCTTTCTTTTACGTAATCATCGTATTCGGTCCGCGCTTTGCCGGCGCATAAACAATGATCGTTTTTATTATTTCTTTTTGCGCAAACGGGACATATGCCTATACAATCTTTATCGCACAAAGGTTTCATCGGCATATCAAGAATCAATAATTGCCGAACTTCTTCCCGCATATCAACTGCGCCGTCTAAAAAAGGCATGTCGCAGCTTATGTCAATTTTTACGGGATGCTTGTAAATAAAAAGACAGCGGGAACATTCTAAACTTAAAAAACCCTTGATTATCCCGCTGACATATATTTTGTCCTCAGACACTTTCAATGCTTTTATATTTACATTTATATTATAGCCGCAGCCTATGTCAAAATGAAATTTATTCTCCTGCCTGCAGACTTCTTTGCTCTCCGAAAAATCAGAAATTTTTAATATTAAATTATTCATAGAATTTTATTATCATTTGATTATAAACATTGATAGTTTCTTTGTCAAATTTCTTTTGCCCGTCAAATAAACTTTAAGAGAAAACGGCGCTTTATTTTTTAGTTAATTTATAATTCCCCTATCTTTTATCCAGCTCTTTTTTGCATAAAAAATTAAATCTTGCGTCTGATAAATTTCTTCATAATTTTTATTTTGAAGAATATATTTTTTTATAACGTTTTCCTGGCCGCCCGCAGCATCGGCTCTTATTTTTTGAATAACAAAAATATCGTATTTTCCCAGATCTTCTTTATATATATCAGGAAGATCTTTTGGCAAAGAATAGACCGCTACTACATCAGCCCAATCCCAAATCATTGCATTTTTAGGATATTTTCCATTTACAATAAAAGGAGCAATGTTTTTTGTTACACTACCAATTTCCGCAAAAATCGTATCATCAGCAGTCAGCCCAAACTTTTTATAAAAATTTATTATATCGTCAAAAATTTTAGGGAGATATAATTCCGTTAAGTCGGGGATATTATACTTTTGTTTAATTTTCATCATTTTATTCTCAGCTTTTTGCGGCTCAAGAAAAAACCTTAATTTATGATCAGAGTTTATATTATTATAAACAATTTCCTTATAATCAGACATATCGGGTTTAACAAATAATTTTGCATATAAAATATCAATATAAAAAATATAGAGCAGACAAACTGCAAATAAAACTATTTTTTTATACTTAAATTTCCAAAAAACAAAAAACGATATGACCAAAGGAATAATGAGAACCCGCCCTCCTTCCGTGCCATTACCGCCATTGACAGACACCGCGGTATAAATAGACAAAACAAAAATAAAAGCAAATAGACAGCATCTAACCGCGTTTTTGAAATTAAAATTAGACAAAAATTGGACAAAAACATTGTTTTTTTTATTTGCAGAGTGAAGAAGTGAGGATACCCCACCCTCGGTGCAATGTATAAACGAAATGAATTTATTAAAAACAATTATTCCCATTATAAGAGTAAAATCTATCAAAGCCAAAATCATATATTTAAGCGGTGTTTGATTGCTCTTTAATCTTGTCTGCGCACTATAATACAGCCCTTCAAAATAAACAAAATAATCATAGCCTGATATAAGAGCAGTTAAGACATTAGCCAAAACAAAGAAAATAAAAATTGAAATAAAATATTTTATTGATTTCTTTACAGAAAAAACTAAAGCGGGAATTACCGCAATAAAACTTGCGGCGGCAAAATAGCTTATTTTATAATTGAAAGGAATGTATAAAAACAATGCGTAAATTGCGGATAATATATAAATATCTTTGTCTTTTTGTTCAAGCAAAAGATCTTTTCGACTAAAAATTAGCGCGGACAAAATCATTTCAAGAAAAATAAGCATATATAGGTTTACATTATACTGGCCGTTCCAACGTATCCAAAACTCTAAAACAATTCCAACTGAAGTAGGATTGCAAGTCAACAAAACAATCAACAATAAAACAATGAAAGGAATTTTATACTGAGTAAAACGTCTTATCAAAATCCAAATTGCCGTGATGCCGACAGAGAAAAAAAGGGAAGCGGTAAAAACTATTTTATTTATCCCCAAATGGAATTTATCAAGAAAAATAAAAGCAAGTCCATTTATCAAACTATAAATAAATCCCATTGGCGAGCTTATAATATCTCCGCCCTGATAGAAAGCATAACCATATTGTATCGGCGCGCCAAAATCGCCAAGCGTATCAAAATCAAATCTAATATATTCCGCAGAGAGAATAAAGCAAACTAAAATCAAAAATACCGCTAAAGCGATAATATTAAGACAAAGAAAAATCTTTTTTTTCATAACAATCCCTTTTCCTCTGATGTAATTCTTATAATGAAACAATCAAAAATCTTTGTAATGACGAGCAATTACCCGCGGCATCCGTGAGCAATATTTTCATTTTGCAATTCCTCTATCTTTTATCCAGCTCTTTTTTGCATAAAAAAGTAAATTCTGCGTTTGATAGATTTTCTCATAATCTTTATTTTGCATAATATATTTTTTCACAACGGTTTCCTGGCCGCCCCCGGTATCAGCTTTTATTTTTTGAATAATAAAAATATCATATTTTTCCAATTCTTTTTTATACACATCCGGAAGATCTTTTGACAAAGGTGAAATTGAATCATACCAGTTTTGAATTTTTGCATTTTGCGGATACTTAGAGTTGACAATAAAGGGAGCGTTATTATATCCCTCACCGGCTTCGATAAAAAGTTTATCGTCACCATTTAATCCAAACTTTTTATAAAAATCTATCACCTCGTCAAAAAGAATTGAACCGTCCGGTACGTCCATATTTAACCAATTATATCTGCGTCTAGTATTTTCATTTATAATTTCAAATCTCTTGGGTTCATGAAAAAATTTTAATTTATGATTCGGATTTATATTATTATAAACCACCTCTTGATAATCAGATTTGTCATATTTAACAAACACCCTCGCATATAAAACGCCGTTATAAAAAATATATATAAAGCAAGTCATAAATAAAATTGCTTTTTTACAGCTCGCATCACAAAAAACAAAAAAAGATATCGCCAAAGGGATAAGATAATACCGCGCTCCCTCTCCGCCGTTTTGTGTCGATATGATATGGACGGACAAAACAAGAATAAGAGTAAACAGACAATATTTAACCGCGATTTTAAAATTAAAATTAGACAAAAATTTTATAAAAACACTGCTCTTTTTATTTACAGAGCGAGTAAGTGAATCCAGCCCTCCCCCGCGCATAAATGAAATGAATTTGTTGAAAACAATTATTCCCATTATAAGAGCAAATTCTATTACTCCAAAAATCTTTGATTTAACCGTCCTTCGTATTCTGTCATCATGCACTATTCTAGCTTGAAAAGAATTATACAAATCTTCAAGATAAGTAAAATAATCAAATCCCGACACAATACCGGTTATGATATTGGCCAAAACAAAGAAAATAAAAATTGCAAGGAAAAATTTTATTGATTTTTTTACAGGAAAAACCAAAGCGGGAATTAATGCAACAAGAGTTGCGCCGACAAAATAATTCATTTTATAGTTGAAAGTGATATATAAAAATAACGCATAAATCGCGGATAATATATAAACATCTTTGTCTTTTTGTTTAAGCAAAATATCTTTTCGACTAAAAATCAACGCCGATAAAACCATTTCAAGAAAAACAAGACCCCATTGATTGAAATTATATTGAGCATTCCATGTTGTTAAAAGATCGTATAAAAGAGCATTGGCATTGGGTCTGCAAGCCAGAAAAATTGTCACCATTAACACAATAAAGGGAATTTTATACTGTGTAAAACGTCTTATCAATGCCCAAATTGCAACGATACCGACAGAGAAAAAAAGAGAAGCTGTAAAAACTATTTTGTTTAGTCCCAAATGGAATTTATCAAGAAAAATAAAAGCAACTCCATTTATTAAACTATAGATAAATCCCATCGGCGAAGTTATGACATCATCTCCTTGATAAAAAGCATAACCATAATATACAGGCAAACTAAAATCACCAAGCGCAGGGCTGTCATGTCTAATATACTCCGCGGCAAGAATAGAACAAACTAAAATCAAAAATACCGCCAGAGCGATGATATTAAGACAAAGAAAAATCTTTTTTTGCATAAGAATAATCCCCTTTTTTCAATGTAATTCTAAATAAAACTTTTCTGTAACTATATTCTAAAGTATTTCTATTTATTGTTTTTTTCCATATACAACTTGTTTTCCACATTCATCCCGTCTTCAATTTGCTCAGCTGGGCTAATCCTCTTTTTTCTATCTTCCAAATAACTGCAATATTGACAAGCGTCAAAATTATTGTTGAAATAAAATTTAATAAAATCTTTTTTTGAGACAGGTTTAGATAAACTTATATAATCAATACTTTCTTTTTGATTTCCAATATCGCATAACTTAAAAATTCCGGCTTTAATACAAGGAAAAACTCCAGCGCATATTTCGCCGGCTTCCTTATTCCATTCGTGAATTCCCACACAAACGCTTGCGCAGGAAAGGTAATACTTTTCATTATTTTTTATAGAACGATTATGATATTTGACTTTAGAAATATCTATCCATTCCAAAGTGTCCAAGTAAATGACATTTATATTGTTTTCATTACATTTTTTAATTATCGCTTTCTCTTTAAGTCTCGGACGCAATTTTTCATTAGAACTGTAATTTGAAATATCAACCATCGCTTTTTTGGGATATTTGCTTAAAACATTTATTATCTCGTCGGAAAGTTCTATTGTCCCGTTTGTAACCAAAGACACTTTTTTTATCTTTTTTTGCTCTAAAGCATATTGCAAAAATTTATCTAAATCTTTACTAAGCAAAGCTTCTCCGCCAAGAAATCTTAAATATTTTAAGCTGTCTATATTTGAAAGTAAATTATCAATATATATTTTATAATTTTCAAAACTCATAAATCTCTGATGAACTTTATCAAGATAAGGCACATATTCATAACATTCTTTACATTTAAGACTGCAATTAGTGGTGACAACAACCTCTGTATAAAACAAATGAATTTTATTAAAAAGCAAATACCAAAATTTCATTCTCGTCCTATTCCACCAAAAAGACGATGTAAAAATAATTCTATGCATAATATACGAACGCCTCATCAAATCCGCAATCCACTTCTCTATTCTATTAAAAATCATAACCCATCCTCTTTTTTCATCTCGTCAAAATTTATCCGCTTTTCCACAACGGTCAAAGGTTTTTTTACTATACGGGAATTTAAGCTTAAAATATATTCACCTACAATTCCTATAAAAAATAATTGAACCGCTCCAATAAAAAAGAGGCCTACCATAACGGCGGCAAGACCTATTTCATATCTATCCCAATGAATAATTTTCAAAATAAGAGTATAAAATCCAATTAAAATTGAAGCAAAAATTAAAATCATACCGATAAAGCTGGCTATGCGCATTGTAATCTTTGTATATGAAGTAACAGCCTGCATAACAAAATCATAATTTTTATACAAATTCATATTAGACCGCCCTCTATAACTTTTGTTCTGAGTGTAGGGGATTAACTTTTGTTTTAGAGGGTATTCAGCTAAAATTCCTTTCAAATAAGGACTTGGGTCTTCCACTTGACGCAAAACATTTAAGAAATCTTTATCATAAAGACCATAACCTGTGCAATGTTTTAATTGTTTTATATCGGAGAGCTTGTCCATAATTTTATAAAATACGGATCTTAAAAAATAATTGACAAGATTTTCACGGCTTGAAACTTTTTGGCCTAAAATAACTTTATATCCTTGGCGCCAATATTTGACAAATTCAGTTAAAAGTTCGGGAGGATCCTGCAAATCTCCGAGAACTAAAAAAACGGCGTCTGTATCTTGTGAGCAAGACAGCAAAGATGAAAACAAATTTCTTGAAACGCCAAAATTACTTGCATTAAAGACAGCTTTAACTCTATGATCTTTTGCACAAAGTCCTTGGATAATATCTCTCGTATCGTCAACGCTGTAATCGTCGCAAAAAACAATTTCCCATGAATAATTTTTAAGTTCAATTTCAAATAAATTTTTTATAGTTTGATATAAAATTTCCACGCTTTTTTCTTCGTTAAAACATGGAACGGCAACTGATATTTTCATAAAAATTATCCTTTATATTGCGCCGAAATATCTCTTGATATTTCTTTATTTACACAACCTCTTTTACGGCTTCTCTTGCTATCATCAATTCTTCATTTGTCGGAATTACCATAACTTTTACTTTTGACTGCGGTTTTGAAATAAATCTTTCTTTATCGGAAAATTTCTTATTTTCTTCCAAATCAATTTCAATACCCAGCGACTCCAATCCCCCGCTTACTTCCTCTCTGACGGGAACTGAATTTTCTCCTATACCGGCGGTAAAAACCAAAGCGTCCAAACCGTTTAATGCTGCAAAATACGCGCCGATATATTTTTTTATTCCATAACAAAGCATTTCAAAAGCGAGTCTCGCTTTTTTATTTCCATTAGCGGATTCTTCAATAATAGCTCTCATATCGGACTTGCCGCAAATGCCGAGCAAACCGCTTTTTTTATTTAACATAGAACTCAACTTTTCAGGATCCTTAAATTCGGGATATTTTTCCATTAAAAAAGAAATTATCGCGGGATCTATATCTCCGGATCTTGTCCCCATAATTACTCCGGGCAAAGGAGTAAAGCCCATACTCGTATCGATAACTTTTCCTTTATTTATAGCCGTAATGCTGCTTCCATTTCCCAAATGGCAAGTGATAATTTTTAATTCCTCTATAGATTTATTTAACATAATCGCGGCTCTATGAGAAACATATTGATGAGAAGTTCCGTGAAAACCGTATCTGCGGACATAATTTTTTTCATAATATTCATAGGGAAGTCCATACATATAAGCGCGCGGCGGCATTGTCTGATGAAAAGCCGTGTCAAAAACCAAAACCGAAGGAATGCCGGGAAGCATTTTTTCGACGGCGCAAAGCCCTTCGTAATTTGCCGGATTATGCAGCGGAGCTATGTCAAAACATTCTCTAATTTTCTTTTTTACATCTTCATTGACAAGAACGGGTTTTGAAAACATATCTCTTCCGTGAACCATTCTGTGCCCGACAACTCCAATTTCATTGACATTAGAAATGACGCCGGTTTTTTTATCCAACAGCTCTTTCATTATAATATCGACGCCTTGAGTATGATTTTCAATCTTCAAAACATCTTTCTTTTTTTCAGACGAAATTGTCTGTCTGGTGTAAAAAGATTCCTTTAACCCTATGCACTCTATAAGACCCCACGCAATTTTTTGTTCGCCTTGCATATCAAACAAAGAATACTTAACCGACGACGACCCGCAATTGACAACTAATGCTTTCATTTTCTTCTCCTAATTTTTGACTATATGTCTAAAACCTTTTACGGTTTATTTTTTTAGCGGCAATTCAATAATCGCATTAGCTCTAAATCAATTGTTCGTAGTCGCTTTTTTAATAAATTTTAATTTTACATTCTCGGCGCAAATTTTTTTTCAAATATTTTCGCGTCATTGTAAGCAAAGAATTTATAAAACTATTTTATATTCTCAACCCAATTCTTTATTTTCTCGTCAATATCATTTTTGTCAATTTTTACAAATCCCTTGGCATTTGCCAAAACGGCATTATTTGCAAACTTTTCAAAATCCTTAAAAAATGCGCCCTCATTGCCGCCGGAAGTCGCAAAAGGCACAACTCTTTTGCCTTTGAAATCCGTCTGTTTTAGAAAAGAATACAGTTGAAAAGGAATTGTCCAAGCATAAACGGGCGAGCCGATAAAGATTGTGTCGTATTGCGAAAAATCTGGAAAGTTTGTATCAAATTGCAATAACTTTAATTTCAAATATTTTCTAAAAATTGTTTTGACCGCGAGCTCAAAAATGGAATGATTTCCTTTTATTTTAATTTCACAAATATCGGCGTTTATTAAATTTTTTAACTTCTCCGCTACAAAACGAGTATTGCCGCTATGCGAATAATAAACTATCAAAGTCTTGCCAAAATCTATCGACATAAAAATTTTCTCCTTAAATCTTAAAATTTCATTTATTTTAATTTATCAATTATCGCCTGCCCAATTTCTTTTGTTCCCGCATTTCCGCCCAGATCATAAGTGGTATGTTTTTGCTGGGCTATAACTTCGGCGACGGCTTTTTCCAATCTTTGCGCGGCTTCTTTTTCTCCAATATGTTCAAGCATTAATTTTGCTGAAAGAATCATAGCGACGGGATTTACTTTATTTAATCCTTTATATTTAGGAGCGGAGCCGTGGCTGGCTTCAAACACAGCGTAATTGTCTCCGATATTTGCCCCCGGAGCAACGCCCAAACCCCCGACAAGTCCCGCGCACAAATCCGAAAGAATATCGCCGTAAAGATTTGGAAGAACCAAGACGTCGTAATCTTGCGGCTTTTGGACTAATTGCATACACATATTGTCAACTAATCTTTCTTCATAACTAATTTTATTTTCATAATCCTTTGCAACTTTTCTTGCCGTCTCATAAAAAAGCCCGTCTGTATATTTCATAATATTTGCTTTAGCCACGGCTGTAACTTTTTTTCTATTATTTTTCAAAGCATATTCAAAAGCGTATCTAACTATTCTTTCCGTCCCAAATGCCGAAATAGGTTTTATTGAAATGGCCGAATGAGGCCTGATTTTGTTTTGCGCATGGGCGATGATAGTGTCCGCCTCATGTGAATCTTGCGCAAACTCAACGCCCGCGTACAAATCCTCGGTGTTTTCGCGGACAATTATTAAATCAACAGCATCAAATTTTGACTTAACGCCTTTATAAATTTTACAAGGCCTCAAACAAGCGTATAAATCCAACTCTTTTCTTATTGCGACATTTACCGAGCGAAACCCCGTGCCGATAGGAGTTGTGATAGGTCCTTTTAACGCGATTTTATTTTTTTTTATAGATTGTAAAACATTGTCGGGAAGAGGCGTTCCTTCCTTTTGCATAATGTCAATTCCGGCATTAACAATTTCCCAATCAAATTTAACGCCCGTGTTTTCAAGAACATTTACAACCGTTTCCGTAATTTCCGGACCTGTGCCGTCGCCCGGTATCAATGTAATTTTATACGTCATTTTATTCTCCTGTTTTTATCGTATCTTCTATTTTTCTAACAATGCGCGAATTAAAACGTTTATAAAAAACAAAAATTGGAATTAAAGACAAGACTAAAACTGCTATAAAAACACCCGGTTTTGACGATTGATATAATCCTAAATCCGCAATAAAAAGAGGAAGCGTTTTATAAGACGCCGTCCCTAAAACTGAACCGGAAATTAAAAAATCATTCCACAGCCATACTGTGTTTATCAAAGCCAAGGCCAAAGTCACAGGTCTTAAAATTGGACTGATAATTTCAAAAAAAATTCTTATGGGAGAGCATCCTTCAAGAAAAGCGGCTTTTTCTATATTTGCGGGTATTAATCCGGCAAAAAGACTATAGACAAAAATATTAAACGGTATTGCAAATCCTATATTTATAAATATTATTCCCAGAGGATTATTTAGATCTAAATATCTAAGCATTTGAGGAAATATAAACATCATAGTTTCAAAAGGAACGGCGAGACAAAAAAGAAAAAAGAAAAACAATATCTTGCTGAAAATATTTTTTGCCGCGCTTATCATCCAAGCGGCCATAGACGAGACAAACATTATAAACCATACGGAAATTGCCGTAATAAAAATAGAAATTATCAGCGAAAAAAGAAAATCAGTTTCTATTAAAGCCTCGAAATAATTTCCAAAACCTACAAAAGATTCCAAATCTGGAACGGAAAAAAAAGATTTTTCAATAAAAGATTGTCCTTTGAATGAGTTTATAAAAAGAAAGACTATGGGAATGATAAATAAAATTGCGGAAAACACCATTACAATCGACGATATTATTTTTACCAAAAAACCGTTTTCTTTCATAAGTTGGCGCCTTTATTAAGCTTAGGAATAATTTTAATCAAAACAAAAATAAATACCGATAGAATTACAAAAAACACAATTGTTTCCGCCTGGGCTATACCCGAATATAAAAATGGAAAGTTAAATTTATCGCCGGCATTAAAAGTTGCCGCGTGCGAGCCGCCAAAAAAAACAATATCGCGTTTTACAATTCTAAAAGCGCCTATAAAAGTTAGAAGCGCGCAAATTATCACGGGGCGGATTAATGAATGTAATCTCAGCTTTAATAAAATTTGCCAAAAAGAAGCACCGTCGAGTTTTGCGGCGTTTATTATATTTTTATCTTTGCGCAAATTAGCGAAAGCAAAAACGTAAATAAGAGTTATAAAACCTATAAGCTGCCAATTTATCAATGCAAAAAATCCTAAGAAATCATTATACTGCGCTAAAAATTCGGAAATTTGCAATATAGGAATAAAAGCGTTTATAAATATTTGCAAAATACATCCCGCCGCAATAGAGCCGATTAGACCGGGAATAAAAAACGCAAGCTTACAAAAAGCCGCGTTCTTTATTATTTTTATGAAAAAGAAAGCAAATACAAAAGAAATAACGTTTACGGATATTACGCTAATCGCTGAAATTTTAACGCCAAACAAAAACGAATCAATAAATTTTTCGTCGGAAAATATAGCTCTGTAATTATTAATTCCGGCAAAATTTATATTCTCTATGGACGTAAATTCTAAAAATGACAAACAAATCCCTAAAACAAAAGGCAAAAAAACCGCCGTCAAAACAAAAGCAAAAGCAAGAAAGACAAAAGCGGGGTAAAATTTGAATAAACTTTTTCGCATAATCAGTCTCTTTCTATTTCTAAATCCACATATTTTACTTTTTTTATTCCGCCGATTTTTAGGATTTTTTCAATAACTTCAGACGACACGCTGTCGTCAACTTCTATAATTGTCAACGCTTCTCCGCCGACATCTTTTCTGCCCAAATTCATTCCAGCAATATTTACTCCGCTGTCGCCCAAAACTTTACCGACATTTCCGACGACGCCGGGCTTATCTTCATTGGTAATCAAAATCATTCCGCCGCAAGGCGTAATATCGACGCCTAAACCGTTTATATTTACAATACGCGGATTTGTATCGCTAAACATTGTCGCCAAAACTTTACACTCGCCTTTATCGGTTTCTATCGCCGCGACAATAAGTCCCGCATAATCCTCGCTGTCTATCTCTTTTGATTCTTTTATTTTAATGCCTCTTTCTTTAGCTATGGTAAGAGCGTTGACAAAATTTACTTTTATATTAAGCATTGGCAGCAATAATCCCTGCAAAAAAGCTATCGTCAGAGGTCCCGTGTTAAAAGAAGATAAATTTCCGCAATATTTTATTTCTATTCCTTTTATTCCGCCCTCGATTACTTGTCCTTGAAATAAACCGATTTTAGAAGCTAAATCTATATAAGGTTTCATTTTCTTATAAGTTTCCCAATCCACAGTGGGAACATTGACGGCATTTCTTATAAGACCTTTTGTGAAAAAATCTATTATCACATCGCTCATCTCTTTAGCTATTTTTATTTGCGCTTCTTCAGTGGAAGCGGCCAAATGCGGAGTGGCTATGACATTATCAGTTTCTATAATAGTCCAGTCCTCAGGCGGTTCTTTTACAAAAACGTCAAGCGCCGCGCCCTTAACTTTTCCCGAGCTCACGGCTTGCGCCAAATCTTTTTCATTTATTATAGGACCTCTTGCGCAATTTACAATTCTTACTCCGTCTTTCATTTTGCTTATCGCTTGAGCGTTTATCATTCCTTTTGTCGCGTCGTTTAACGGGCAATGAATGGAAATATAATCCGCATTTATCAACACGTCGTCTAAAGGAATTAAATCTATATTGTAACTTCCGGCAAGCGTGTCGTTTGCAAAGGGGTCATAAGCTACAACTTTCATTCCAAACGCTATCATTCTTTTTGCGACTTCTATGCCTATTCTGCCAAGTCCTATTAAGCCGAGATATTTTCCGCAAAGTTCGGTTCCCATAAAATTTTTTCTATCCCATTTTTTAGATTTTAAGGATTGATAAGCCTCGGGAATATTTCTCGCCATAGAAAGTATTAAACCTATCGTATGCTCGGCTGCTGAAATTGTATTTCCGCCGGGGACATTTGCAACCACTATTCCTTTTTGAGTCGCCGTATTTTTATCGACGTTATCCACGCCCGTTCCCGCTCTTCCGATAAATTTTAATTTATCCGCGGCTTCAATTATATCGGCTGTGACTTTGACTTCGGAACGAATTAAAAGCCCGTCGTAATTTTTTATGATTTTCTTAAATTCTTCCGGAGAAGGTTTTGGGCGAATATCAATAACGAAATCTTTATTTTCAAATAATTTCTCAAGTCCCTCTTTGCTGTCATATGTCATCAATATTTTATACATTTTATCCTCTTTGCGCCTTTAATAAAATTTCCTGCGCCGCGGCGACGGACGCTCCAAGTTTAACTTTTAATCCCAATTCGCATAAAACCATTTCAAGACAAGAAAGACCGACTAATAGATCGGCTTTTCCTATATAACCCATATGGGCAATTCTTATTATTTTTCCTTTCAAATCGCCCTGTCCGCCGGCAATCGACACGCCGTATTTTTCTCTTAAAGTTTTCACTATTTTCCCGCCGATATTTTCCGGAACTTTGGCGCTTGTGACAACTTGGCAGGGGACTTCCGCAAAAAGCTCAAGATCCAAAGCTTTCATTGCCGCTCTTGCCGCTCCCGCTAAAAGTTTATATTCGTCCCACATATTTTCCAATCCCTTATTTTTAATATCCTTTATCGCTTCCTGCAAAGAAACTATCAAAGTAACCGGAGGAGTAAAAGGAGTCTCGTTTGTGAGATAGGATTTTTTATATTTTTTTATGTCAAAATAAAACTTTGGAAGTTTTGAGCTTTCAGCAAGCTTCCAAGCTTTTGGACTTACGGTTATAAAACTAAGTCCGGGCGCAAGCATAAATCCTTTTTGAGAACCTGAAACGGCAACATCGACTTTCCAATCGTCAGTCCTAAACTCTTGGCCGCCTAATCCCGAAACAGCGTCCACAACCAAAATCGCTTTTGATTTTTCAACTATTTCTCCAATCTTTTTTATATCGTTTTCAACGCCGGTGGAAGTTTCCGTAAAAGTCGTATAAACGGCTTTGACATTGGGATTAGCGTTAAGCGCTTTTTCAATTTCATTAGGTTTAACGGCTTTGCCCCATTGCGCCGAAACGGATATAACTTTTACTCCGTAACTTTCGGCTATTTTTTTCCACCTATCTCCAAAAACTCCGCAGTCGGCTACGATAATCTCGTCGCCCGCGCTTAAAAAACTTACAATGGCCGTCTCCATTGCAGCCGTCCCGGAACCGGCGATAGTATAGACTTCCTGTTTTGTTTGAAAAACATATTTCAATCCTTCGGCTACGTCTTTATAAACTTCTGCAAATTCGCTCGTTCTATGATGTAATATCGGAAGGGCCTCTTTTAGAGCCACATTTGGCGGAATAGGCGTCGGCCCCGGTGTTAAAAGATAGTGTTTTTTCATTTTTTATTACCTCCATTTTTTTTGAGTCTTTTATTTTTCTCATGATCTATTGCTAAAGATATAACGTCATCCATATGAGATACGGGAATCATTTTTATTTTTTTCTGAATATCGTTTGGAATATCGGCCAAATCTTTTTTATTGCTTTCCGGAAATAAAACGGTGTTGATGCCTTCTCTATATGCCGCTAAAACTTTTTCTTTTAATCCGCCGATAGCTAAAACTCTGCCCCTCAAAGTAACTTCTCCCGTCATTGCCAAACCTTTTTTTATAGGCTTTTCCATACACAAAGACGCAAGCGCCGCGGCTAAAGCTATGCCCGCGCTGGGACCGTCTTTTGGAACTGCTCCCTCGGGAACATGCACGTGAAAATCTTTTTCTTTAAACACATCCTCGTCTATGCCAAGCTTTGCGGCCGACGAACGAATATAAGTCAAAGCCGCCTGCGCCGATTCTTTCATAACATTGCCGAGCTGTCCCGTCAATATAAGACCGCCTTTACCTTTCATTTTATTTACTTCAATAGTCAAAGTTTCCCCGCCGACTTCAGTCCAAGCAAGACCGGTGACTACGCCTATTCCGTTTTCGGCAATTTTTTCTCTCCCAAAATGCGGTATGCCGAGATATTTATCCAAATTATTCGACGTAATTATCACCTGCTTTAGATTTTTATCCATTTCCAATTCTTTAGCGGTTTTTCTGCAAAGATTGGCTATTTCTCTCGTGAGATTTCTAACGCCCGCCTCATGCGTATAATTTTTAATCACATCTTTAAGCGCCTCGGGTTTGATAATCAAATCTTTCTCGGAAAGCCCGTGCTGCTGCGTTTGTTTTGGGATTATAAACATAGACGCTATTTTTTGTTTTTCCTCATTGGTATAACCTGTAAATCTTATAATTTCAAGCCTGTCTAATAATGTGTTTGGAATATTATGCATAGTATTTGCCGTAGTTATAAACATCACCTTTGACAAATCAAAATCAACGTCAAGATAATGATCTCCGAAAGCATAATTTTGTTCGGGATCTAAAACTTCTAAAAGCGCCGCCGACGGATCGCCGCGCCAATCGGCTCCCATTTTATCTATTTCATCAAGAATAAAAACCGGATTGTTTGATCCAGCTTTTTTCATCGATTGAATAATTTTTCCGGGCAGAGATCCTATATATGTGCGCCTGTGTCCTCTTATTTCAGCCTCGTCTCTCACCCCTCCCATAGATATTCTGACAAAATTTCTGCCAAGACTTTTAGATATGGATTTGGCTATCGACGTTTTTCCGACTCCCGGAGGTCCTATAAAACATAAAATCGGGCCTTTGATTTTTTTTACTCTCGACAAAACCGCAAGATATTCAAGAACTCTTTCTTTTACTTTTTCAAGTCCGTAATGATCTTTGTCAAGAATTTCTCTCGCTCTTTTTAGATCAAGATTATCCGTCGTGGATTTTTCCCAAGGCAAATCTATTATCCATTCAAGATAAGTTCTTATAACAGAAGCCTCCGGAGACATCGGCATCATTTTTTCTAATCTTGCAAGCTCTTTCTGGGCGGCTTCCCGCGCCTGATCCGGCATAGGAGTATTTTCTATTTTATTTCTCAGCTCGTCTATATCTTTTTGATTATCGTCTTTTTGCTGCAACTCTTTTTGAATAGCTTTCATCTGCTCGTTTAAGTAATATTCTTTTTGAGATTTCTCCATCTGATTTCTCACGCGTTTTTGAATACGCTGCTCGATATTTAGAATTTCTATCTCAGAACTTAAAATTCTAATTATTTTTTCAAGACGCTCTATGGGATCCACCAATTCCAAAATTTCTTGTTTATCCTCATTTTTTATGCCGATATGCGACGCTATTGTGTCGGACAATCTCGCGGGATCATTTATATTTCCCGTAGCTATGGAAACCTCTATCGGAATTCTCGGATTAAGCTTTACATATTGCTCAAAAAGAGAAATGGCGTTTCGCATAATAGCTTCAGTCTCGGGAGTTTTTTCAACTTTATCGTTGACTACTTGCACTCCGACTTCAACATAACCTTTATCGCTTAACTTAAAATCCGTCCACTGCGCTCTGCAAACGCCCTCGACTAAAGTTTTAAGAGTTCCGTCGGGCATTTTCAAAATTTGCAGAACTTCGCATACAGTCCCCGTGCTGAAAATATCGTCGGGAGAAGGATCCTCTACGCGAACATTTTTTTGAGCAACGACAAGAATAAGTCTGTTTGTCGTCATAGCTTCTTCCAAAGCCTTTATTGATTTTTCTCTGCCCACGGCCAATGGAATAACCATAGCGGGATATAAAATCATATCCCTTACGGGCAAAAGAGGAAGAGTGCTTGGTATTTTTGTATTATCTCTATCGTTATTTGATCCCAATATGTTCACAGTGCCGTCTCCTTCGGATCTTTTCGCAATATAAGTTCCGGCGCGCTTTCTCCATTAACGCTTGCTTTTGTAATTATACATTTTTCAACTTTCTTATTTCCCGGAAGCTCATACATCACATCCATTAAAATATTTTCAATCATAGACTTTAATCCTCTTGCTCCCGAACTCCTATTTAGCGCTTTTCTGGCTATATCTTCAAGAGCGGATTTTTCAAATTCAAGCTCAATGTTTTCAAAACCAAACATTTTTTTATACTGTTTAATCAATGAATTTTTGGGCTCCACAAGAATATGAACCATATCCTCCACAGTGAGATGATTGAGCGTCGAGATGACGGGAAGTCTGCCGACAAATTCCGGAATAAGACCGTATTTAATTAAATCGTCGGGCTCGACTTTTGACAAAATTTCATCTCTGTTTTTTATCTTATTTTCACTGCTGTCATTGTTTTTATCTCTTATAAATCCAAGCGTCTTTTTTAGCAGTCTTTTTTCCACTATTTTATCCAAACCTCCAAACGCTCCCCCGCATATAAATAAAATATTTGTGGTGTCTATCTTTATGTATTCTTGATTTGGATGTTTTCTGCCGCCCTGAGGAGGAACATTTGCAGTCGTGCTTTCTAAAATTTTTAGCAGCGCCTGCTGAACACCTTCGCCCGAAACGTCTCTTGTCAAAGAAGGAGAATCCGTTTTCCTTGATATTTTATCTATCTCGTCTATATACACTATACCTTTTTGGGCTTTCTTTATATCAAAATCTGCCGCCTGTATAAGTCTTAAAAGAATATTTTCAACATCCTCGCCCACATATCCGGCTTCCGTAAGAGTGGTGGCGTCCGCTATCGCAAAAGGAACGTTTAAGAAACGCGCCAAAGTCTGGGCAAGTAAAGTTTTTCCCGTTCCCGTGGGACCTATGAGAAGAATATTAGATTTTTGAAGTTCAATATCGTCTTTTGTTACGCCAAATACTCCCACAGCGGCTTCAATTCTTTTATAATGATTATAAACTGCCACCGACAAAGTTTTTTTGGCATAATCTTGACCGATAACATAGGAATCTAAAAATGCTTTTATTTCATAAGGTTTAGGGACCAATTTGCGTATTTCCGGTTCGGGTTTAGAAGGCAAACCCTCGTATTCGTTAAAAGCCGCAAATAATTCCGTCGAATTTTTAGCGCAGTCTTGGCAAATATAAATGCCGTGTCCGCCGACAAGACGCGAAGAAGTTTTGCCGCAAAATATACATCTTTGTCCATTTTTATCGTTATCCATAATCTCTGTCCTTTATTTTTTATTATTTTAATGAAAGTATGACTTTATCAATAATACCGTATTCTTTAGCTTCTTCAGCCGACATATAATAGTTTCTCTCAAAATCCTGCATAACTTGTTTTAATGTTTTGCCCGTGTGTTTTGATAAAATTGCCGCCAATTGATTTTTTAGCAAAAGCATTTCTTTTGCCTCTATGTCTATATCCGTCGCCTGCCCCGACAAACCGCCGGAAATTAAAGGCTGGTGAATCATAATCCGCGAATGCGTCAGAGCATATCTTTTTCCTTTTTCCCCCGCGGCAAGCAAAACCGCACCAAAAGACATCGCCATCCCCATACAGATTGTCGTAATGGGGCTTTTAATAAATTGCATAGTATCATAAACCGCAAGCCCCGCGCTTACCAAACCGCCGGGCGAATTGATGTATAGATTTATATCTTTTCCGGGTTCTTCAGAGTCTAAATATAACAGCTGCGCTATTAAAGCGTTTGCCGAATCGGTGGTGACCGCTCCCTCATACCCTCCGACAAAAATTATTCTTTCTTTTAATAGTCTTGAATAAATATCATAAACGCTGCCATGAGTTTCTTTTTCTATTATTGCGGGAATAAACGAAGGCATTATTTTTTCTCCTTTGCAAGCGGCATATCCTTAACAATTTCTTTTATCGACGCATTATCGACCAATAATTTTAGAATCTTTGCTTCTTTAAGAGAAGTCATTATATTTTCTTTGTTTTTTTGAAAATATTCGTCCACTTCCTTATCTCTATTGGGGTTCATTTCTTTCATTTTTCTTTTATCTTCCTCAAAATCATTTTCATTTACGTCGAGATTTTCTCTATCGCAGATAAAATTCAAAATATAAGACAAACGTATGCTTTTTTCCGCTTCTCTACTGAGTTTGTCTTTTGATTTTTCAATTTCTTTATTGATATATTCTTTTGATTCATTATGTTTTTGAAGATAATCCCTCATTCTATTAGTCAACTGCTCCTCTTTATTTTTCAAAAATGATTTGGGAACTTCAAAAATGTTTTTCTCTAAAAGATAATCCATAATATTTTCCTCAACTTTGGCGTCTTGGCGTTTTTTCTCCTGCGCTTCTATGGTCTCTTTAACTTTATTTTTTAATTCGTCTAAATTTACCAAACCCATATCCTTTGCAAAATCATCGTCAAGTTTTGGAAATTCTCTTCCCTTAATGCCGACAACCTTTGTCTTAAAAACAACTGTTTTTCCCGCGATCAATTTATTTGGATAATCCTCGGGGTAATTTATTTTTATATCTTTTTCATCTCCAATTTTGACGCCTTTTAATCCTTCCTTAAATTCTTTAAGAGTATTTTCCGCGCTTAAATCCAAGAGCTGATTTTTAGCGGAAATTTCTTTTATCGGCTCGCCGCCGTCGTAAAAACCGTCGTAATCAACGGCCACAAAACTATTTTCATTTGATATGTCCCCTTCGGACAAAGGAATGAGTTTCGGATTTGATTTTCTTAAAGCCTCTAAACTTTCGGCAAGACTTGCGTCCGTAATTCTAAACACTTCTTTTTCTATGGGAATATTTTTATAGTCGTTGACCTCGTAAATAGGATGGCATTCGGCTGTGAAAAAATAATTCAAATCCTTGCCCGATTCATAATCAAATTCATCTACAATTGGAATATTCATCGGGATAAAATTTTCTTTTTCCATAGCGCTAAAAATTGTTTTCTTTACAATATTTTCAACCGCTTCGTTTTTTGCTTGATTAAAATATTTTTCCTCAATAATTCCAATCGGAGCTTTGCCCGCTCTAAATCCGTCAACTTTTGCCTCGCTTTGTATTTTGACTAAAGTTTTTTTTATTTCATCGTCAACCGCCGCGCAGGGAACTTTTACTTCCATAGAAATTGACACCGGAGTTTTATCTTTTACTGATGAACTGAATTGAATCTTGTCGTCTGTCTGAACCATGTTGATATCCTCTTTATACTTTTATTTATAATAAAACGATTTATTCCAAAAAATAATGCGGGCGGAGGGACTTGAACCCCCACACCTTGCGATATATGGTCCTAAGCCATACGCGTCTGCCATTCCGCCACGCCCGCATAAAAATAATAGGGAATTCCCTATTTGGATTTGCGCTGCATAGGAATTGAACCTATAACCTAACGATTAAGAGTCGTTTGCTCTACCAATTGAGCTAGCAGCGCTTGCTCTGATAAGCATAATCTTACAGAATACACTTATTTTGCATTTTAATATATTAAACGTCAAAAATCAAAAACAGCGCTCGTTTAACGATAGTCTTTGCTGATTTCTATCGTAAAATATTTTGCTTTCTATCAGACTATCAGATTTGAATATCTGAAATTTATTTATATATTTCATATCCGTCATTATGGAATAATTTGTTTGGGAAGTTGAAATTACGCGAATTGTAATTTAGAATTTTTGATTAAGAAAGGTTTTTTATTGCGGAGCTTGCCGGCGCTTTGCAATTGATAAAAGCAATACGGTTTCATTGTCAGAACGGATACAATACAATTGTTTTTAATCATTATGGGCGGAGAGGGAATTGAACCCTCACGACTCTTGCGAATCTCAGGATTTTAAGTCCTGTGCGTCTGCCAGTTCCGCCATCCGCCCTAAACAAAACAATATTATGATAACATATTTAATTATCTCTTGCAAGAAAATACCGTCATTATGGATTTGCCGTATTGTCATATTTTACTAATAAAAATTTAATTTTTATTTTATCTTTACCCCTGCGCTTTCAAGATCAATTTTAGCCTGATTAGCCGACACAAAGACAAAACCTTTCATTCCCAAAGCATTAGCCCCGGCGACATTTTCAGGTCTATCGTCAAGGAAAGCGCATTCCTCGGCTTTTAATCCATACTTTTCTAATAAAATTTTATAAATCGGATGATAGGGTTTTACCTCGTGAACGTCGCCCGATAAAACATAACCGTCAAAAATCTCCAATATTTTATATTTAGAATCAAACAATTTGAATTTGTCCGATTCCCAATTTGAAAGAATATAAATTTTGTATCCGCTTTTTTTTAATACAATCGCCAAATTGCGCGTCCCTTTATATTCAAAAACGATAGTGTCAAGCCAATTTCTATCATATTCCAAAATAGGCTCTTTATATTGCGGAAATTTTTCAGCCAAATTCCGCATCATATCAGTCACGCTTTCGCTTCCCAAATCTCCTTTTTCATTCATTCCCTCAAAGTCTATCTCTTTCATAAAATCATCTACTTCTTTGTCGCTGTTAAAATATTTTTTGAAGATAGCTTTCGGATCCCATTTAACAAAAACTCCTCCAACATCAAAAATAACATTTTTAATCGTCATAATTTGCTCTCCTATTTTAAGATAATTTTATCACATCAGCATTATACAAACTTTTGTCAAAGCGCGATAAATCTGACAATTTCACCCATCTGATTAAACACAGATTATTAAAAAGATATTGCATTTTAATTCCCGCATTATCGTCAGAAAATCAACTCATAATTCCCCGCGCAGTTTACATTATTATATTTATCATTTTTAAGATATCGCAAATCAAATCTATAATAATAATTTTTTATAGCTATAATGTGAAAAAATTTATACAATATAATATATAAATATAATTCTGCAGTTAAATCAAAGAAGGAGGGTTTTATGAAAGGTTATGGTATGATAAAAGCAGGAGAAGCGGGATGGATGGAAAAAGATCGCCCGGTGGCGGGACCATTAGACGCTATTGTGCGTCCGACGGTAATAGCGCCTTGTTCGTCAGACACACATGTTTTTCACGGAGGATTTGGCCCTGATGTTAAAAATCTTATACTTGGCCACGAGGCTGTGGGCGAAGTTGTCGAAGTGGGAGCGCTCGTAAAGAATTTTAAACCCGGCGACATTGTCGTAGTCCCATGTTGCAATCCAAACTTTATAGACAAACACACGCAAGGCACAGGCTGGGCTAATGCTCACGACGACGGGAAACGTTTTTTTGGCGGGTTCAAATTTTTAGAAAAGAAAGACGGCGTTTGGGGAGAATTTTTTCATGTAAATTTAGCCGATGCAAATTTAGCTTTACTTCCTGAAGGAGTAAAACCGGAAGCCGCATTGATGACAGTCGATATGATGTCAACCGGATTTCACGGCGTTGAAAATGCAGACATTCAATTTGGCGACACTGTTGTCGTTATGGGTATAGGACCGGTCGGACTTATGTGCGTTGCCGGCGCAAAACTCAAAGGCGCGGCCCGCATTATCGTCACGGGAACAAGACCTAATTGTATTGCCGTCGCAAAAGAATACGGCGCCACCGATATTATCAATTATAAAAAAGGCGACATTGTGGAGCAAATACAAAATCTTGTCGGCGGAAATGGAACCGTTGACAGCGTTATTATAGCCGGCGGCGGGCAAGAAACACTGCCTCAAGCTCTTCGTTTGGCAAAGCCGACCGGTAATGTTTCAAATGTGAACTTTTTTGACGGAAAAGATGTTTTCACAATTCCCGCTCCGTATTGGGGACTTGGAATGGGCAACATTACAATCCGCGGAGGTTTCTGCCCGGGCGGCGCTTTGAGAATAGAAAAACTTATGAACCTTATTAAATTTGGAAAAGTGGACACGACAAAACTTATTACTCACCGCTATGAAGGTTTTGATAAAATCCCCGAGGCATTTGACGTTATGGCAAAAAAACCTGCCGATCTTATTAAACCCGTTGTTTTCATTAAGTGGTAATTAAACGCTGACAATAAAAAATCCTCCATTTCTAAATCAAATGGAGGATTTTTTTTCGGAGAAGGGGGGATTCGAACCCCCGATACGGTTTCCCGCATAGCAGTTTTCGAGACTGCCGCCTTAAACCAACTCGGCCACCTCTCCAATTAGTATTGAATCCGGCAATGATAATTACAGTAATCAAGCTTGGATGACTTACTACTGCAATAACAAATAGCGTAATGATTTTGATTATACTAAAACGCCCAACTCCTTGCAAAAACTTTGAATAAATTTTCTCATTGCGGCTTATAATCCGCAGCCGTAATATTAAAATATTATGCCAAAATAATGTCACGCACCTCTGCTATTGCATTTTCAAAATCTTTTGTCAAGCATATCTTTTTTATAAAGCCTTGTCTTATTGACTATACATAGACTTTTTGATAGATTAACTTTCCTTTCAATTCTTGGCGATTAGAAACAATATCCTATGAATAATTCTTTCCGCTAAATTTAATAAATAAGGATAAAACCGGAACAAAAATGACGAAATTAACTAAAAAACAACAAGATGTTATGAATTTTATTGAAAATTATTTTGCGCAATATTCAAATATGCCCACAATTAGAGAAATTGCGCAGCATTTCAATATTTCAATAGCTCCAGTTCAAAAATATCTTAAAATTTTGGAAAGAAAAGGCGCTTTGAATAAAAAAATCGGCGTTTCAAGAGGAATTGAGCTGACAAATATAAAAAAGTTAATCCCTGTTAACGTTGTCGGGAGCGTTCACGCGGGAACTTTTTTAGAGCCTATTGAAGATATACAAAATCAAGTTTTTGTCGATGCGGACATCACGCGCGGCAGAGAGTGCTTTGCTCTAAAAGTTAAAGGAGATAGTATGCAGCCTTCTGGCATAGTGGAGGGCGATACAGTCATAATATCCAAAGACAGCGTCGTGTCAAACGGAGATATTGTCGTGGCTTTAGTCAATGAAGAGGCCGCTATAAAAATATATACAAAACTGCTTAATGATAAAATCTGCTTGTCTTCCACCAATCCTGATTACCCCCCGTTATACACCGATCCCGACAAATGTAAAATTCTTGGGAAGTTAATTCATCTGATAAGAGAATATAGATAAAACAACAACTCCCTGATATTTTTGCATTTATCACATCCTTAAACTTTCTAATTTCTAACAAATTAAATATCAATTATTTCTTATTTCAATGATAACTTTTTATTAGCGCGATACTTTCAATTAAAATAACTATGACTTCCTTATCTTCTAATCTATATATTGAAATCCATTTACTGTATAAAAGCATTATAAAATTGGCAATAGTATTCCATAAAATATTGAACTATTATCAAAAACATAAGCAATAATAAATTAATAAATAATTTTGATGTTTTATTCAAAAATTTACAAAATCTTGGTTTGGTTTGGACAAGAAATTTATGATGACTTCTAAATTGTATAATGGATTAACAGAGATGTCTTAAAAATTTTGCGGATTTGCAACGGATGCCCTATAAAAGAGGATTCCCCTGCCGCCGCTAAGGCAACAGGGGAAGTTCAACCTCGGAAAAATTATTATAGCAACCTTTCTCTCTCTTAAGTAAAATATGCTATATTTATAATATTATAGTTTTATAATCAGATGTTGTCAATAGAATTGCATTTTAATGATATTAAATCATTTATTTATTTATTTCAAATTTTACATAGGAGAAAACAATGGAAAAAAGAGTTTTAGGGCTTGATATCGGAATTGCCTCAATCGGCTGGGCAATTGTTGATTTTGATGATAAATTTAATAAAGACGATGAGAATAAAGAGAATGATAAAAGCGGCAAAATCGTAAAAGCCGGGGTCAGAATTTTTACAAGAGCGGAAACGCCAAAAGACAGAGAGTCGCTTGCCAAGCCCAGAAGGGAGGCCAGAGGACAAAGAAGACGAATAGAAAGAAGAGTTGAGAGATTAAAAGCAGTCAGGGAGCTTTTTATAAAACATAAATTAGTTTCTAAAGAAGCAATAGATATATCAAATCAAGACAATATATACACAAAACTAAACAGAACAAACGGGCAAGATAAAGACAAAGAAAATCCCGCAAAAGTTTGGCAGATTAGAATGGAGGGTTTGGATAGAAAATTGAGCAATGAGGAATTCGCAGTTGTTTTAACGCATTTGGCAAAACATAGAGGATATAAATCATTAAGAAAGTCTGAAGCGAAAGATAAAAAAACCGGCAAGATGTTGCAAGAGATAATTAAAAATAAAACAAAGTTGACGGAAAGTAATTACAGGACGATAGGCGAGATGTTTTGCAAGGATGAAAAATATAAAGCTCATAAACGCAATAAAGGCGGCGAATATATCAATACGGCTTCTCGAGAATTGATTGAAGAAGAGGCAAAGAAAATTTTTGACAAGCAAAGACAGGAGGGTAATAATTTTGCAAGTGCAGAAATTGAGAAAGAATATTTACAAATAGCGTTTGGACAAAGACCGGCGGGAAGCGTTGATAAAATGGTGGGTTTTTGCGCTTTAGAAAAAGGTGAGAAAAGAGCGCCTCGCGACAGTTATAGCGCTGAACTTTTTAAGGTTTTAGATATGATAAATAAAACAACTTTTATTGAGGACACGGGTGAGATAAAGAATTTTACACAACCGGAAGTATTAAAGATTGTGGAAATTGCTAAAAACAGTAGAGAAGTTACTTATGCCAAAATAAAAAAAGAATTAAATCTAAAAGATTCTGTAAAGTTCAGCGGTGTTGATTATACAAAGGACGCTAAATCAAAAGGTGAAAAGAAAGTTTTTGTTTCTATGAAAACTTATCATGCTATAAAATCCGCTATAAAAAATTTATCGCAAGAAAAATGGGATAATTTAGAAAATAACACTGATCTTTTAGATTCTATAGTAGATATAATTGCAAATCTTAAAGAGGATGAAAAAATAGAGATAGCACTTAAAAAAATTGGAATAGAGCAAGAAATTATAGAAATATTGTTGGAGTTTGCATTTAGTAAATTTAATAATTTATCTTTCAAGGCTTTAAGAAAAATAAGACCATTTCAACTTGAAGGGCAAAATTACACAACGGCTTGCCAAAGTGCGGGATATTCGTTAAAGCAAGAAGGGGAAAAAGGAAAGTTTTTGCGCAATCCCACAGATGAGGAAAAAATTTCTGTGCCGACAGTTGCGAGAGCTTTAGCTCAGACGAGAAAAGTTATAAATGCGTTGATAAGAGAATTTGGACAATTTGATCAAATCATTATAGAAACTGCAAATGAATTAAAAAATGGCAAGTTTGCCAGGGTAGAAATAGAAAAAGGACAAAAAGAATTTCAGGCACAAAAAGAAAAAATATTTAATGAATTAAAAGAAATTTTGAAATATAATCCGGATAAAAAAACACAAGAAAAATATCGTTTATGGAAAGAGCAAGACGAGAGAAGCGTTTATTCAGGCAGGAAAATAACGATTGAAGATATTAAAAATACAGGTACGCTTGAAGTTGATCACATTATTCCTCTAAGTAAGTCAATGGATGACAGCTATAATAATAAAGTCGTATGCTTTGCAAAGGAAAACCAAGATAAAGGAAATAATATTCCATTTGATTATTATAAAAATAAAAGCGACGGCACGAGTTGGGATGAATTCACAGCTATCGTCAATAGTATGGCCAATATGAAATTTGCAAAAAAGAAAAGATTACTTGCTCAAACTTTTGACTTAGAGGGTTTTATCAAAAGAAATATAAATGACACAAGATACGCCACAAGATATATAAAAAATTTTTTAGATAACAATCTTGAATTCACAAAAAATGATTCTATAGGAGTAAAAGTTCAAGCAAGAAGCGGAGGTTTTATTTCTCTTTTGAGACATCATTGGGGAGTGGAAAAAAAGAGAGAAGATACGCATTTGCATCATGCTAAAGATGCGATCGTTATAGCTTGCTCCACACAAGGAATGGTGCAATGCATTTCAGAAGTTAGTCAAAAATATGAAAATAATAGATATAGGATGGGGATGATTAGAGAAGAAACAAAAGAACGTATTCCTAAACCATGGGAACATTTTGTCGAGGATGTGAAAGAAGCGACTAAAGATATTTTTGTATCTTTTGCGCCAAGACATAATGTTACGGGAGCGGCTCACAAAGAAACTATTTATAGTAAAAAAGCTCTTGAGAAGTTAAATCAAAAACAAAAAGAAATAGAAGCTATGATTCAAAAAACTTCAGACAAAAAGGAAATAGATAGATTAAAAAGAGAGTTAGAGGATGAAAAAAAGAAATTGAATTTTGTTACAGTAAAAAAACCTTTAACAGATCTTGGGAAAAATGATATAGACAATATTTCTTGCGACAAAAATTGCGGACTAATTAAAGTTTTGAGAGACAGAATGAATGAATTTAATAATGATACAAAATTAGCTTTTGCCAAGCCCATTTATATGCCGACAAATGATCCAAAGAAAAGAGATCGGATAATAATACGCTCTGTAACAATTAAAGATTATGGAAAGACCGGCATTGAAATTCGTCAAGGATTGGCGGAAAGAGGTGAAATGGTAAGAGTTGATGTTTTTACAAAAGATAATAAATATTATCTTGTTCCGATATATGTGTCGGATTTTAGAAAACCTGAAAATAAAAAGGATGAATTGCCAAATAAAGCTGTAGTCGCGGGTAAGGATGAAAGCGAGTGGGTAATTATAGATGAAAACTATAAATTTAAGTTTAGTTTGTTTAAAAATGATTTGATATATGTGAAGGATAAAGAGGGAGAAGAAAAGTTTGTGTATTTTAAAGGACTCCATAGAGGAACTGCAGCAATTACTGGAGTGGATCACCAAGAAATCCCCAAAAAACAAAATGAATGGACAAAAGGAAGTAAAACATTATTAGATTTTAGAAAATATCAAGTGGACGTTCTTGGTAATCGCACGGAAGTAAAACATGAAAAAAGAATGCCCGCATATATAAATACTAAAAAATCCAAAAAGGACAAAAAATCTAAAAAGGACAAAAAACAGTGAGCTGGCGAACAATATTTTTTCAAAACCCTTGTGCGCTAACTCTTAAAAATTCACAGTTGCATTGCAAATTTCAAGATATGACGGTTCGCGATATTCCTTTAGAAGATATTTCGGTTATTGTTTTAGAATCAAATCAAATAAATTTAACATCCGCTTTAATATCGGAATGCGCTCAAAAAAATATAGTAATATTTGCTTGCGACGCTTCGCATATGCCTTGCGGAATTTATATGCCTTTTAATCAGCACAGCAGGTTTAGTCAGATTGCAAATTCGCAAAGCAAATGGGACATTGCGTTTAAGAATAGGATTTGGCAAAAAATTGTAAAGCAGAAAATACACAATCAAGCGGCTCTAATAAAAAAATATTCTTTTGATAATTATGAAATTTTAAAAGGCGCGCAAGGGAGAGTTCAGTCTGGGGACAAAACCAATTGTGAGGCTTTTGCCGCAAAAGTTTATTGGGAAAGTATATTTAATGAATTTCAAAGAAACGAAGATTCTGACATTAGAAATTCCGCTCTAAATTATGGATATGCAATTATTAGAGGGGCAGTTTCTCGGAGTTTAGCCGCAAGCGGTTTTATGATGTGCTTTGGAGTTCATCATTCAAACGACTTAAACGCTTTTAATTTATCCGATGATATTATGGAAGTTTTTAGACCTTTTGTAGATAATATTGTTATAAATATTTTTAAGGACAATGATTTGGAAAAAGAACTTTCAAAAAACCACAAGCAGCTGCTTGTATCCGTATTGTCTTGTGATTGCATATTAAATTCTAAAAACAGTAATTTACTTACATCAATTAACAATACGGTAGAATCTTTTATGAATGCTTCTCGAGAATTAAATCCGGATAAACTTTTACTCCCGGAGTTTAGAGAACAATAAAAATGGATGCGAGATTTATGAGAATTATTGTATTTTTTGATTTACCTACGGAAACCGCCGAAAACAGACGCGATGCGGCAAGATTTAGAAATGATTTGATAAAAGACGGTTATTATATGCTGCAATATTCAGTTTATTGTCGAATATGCAGAGGACTGGACAGCTTGGATAAACATATAAGGAGACTTATGTCGCGCGTTCCGCCGGAAGGAAATGTAAGGGCTCTTGAGGTGACGGAAAAACAATATGGGAGAATGAAAATTATCTTAGGCAAAAAGCAAATTGTCGAAGAAATAGATGATAGACAATTACTGCTATTTTAGTAAATATTTTCAAATACTATAAAAATCCTAAAACCCGATTCCAGCCCACATCGATTAGTATTTTAATAAACATTTATTAATACTATAAAAATAAAAGGAATTAAAAGTTTGCGGATTAAGGGTTGTTTTAGTAGATATTTTCGAATACTATAAAAATTATATTGATGAGCAAAATCCGATATGGACGGTTGTTTTAGTAAATATTTCCTCATACTATAAAAATAGAAAACACAAAATGCATTGAATTATCAATGATTTTGTGTTTATCTATTTTATCAGATCCGAGAGAGAAAGGAAACTATAACAGCACCAGATAGTCGAACTAATATCTCTTTATTTTATCAGATCCGAGAGAGAAAGGAAACTATAACGTAAAAATCTCTGATATTTCTTCAGTATCTATTTTATCAGATCCGAGAGAGAAAGGAAACTATAACATCTCGTCAATAAGTTCCTTTTGCGCCTCAATTTTATCAGATCCGAGAGAGAAAGGAAACTATAACGTGTCTTTGCAATACTTACAGTGATAAATTATTTTATCAGATCCGAGAGAGAAAGGAAACTATAACTCCAAAATGTCAACGCTTTCTATTTTTACCATTTTATCAGATCCGAGAGAGAAAGGAAACTATAACTCCTGATTTTGCGACTTTGAGTTATCAGATATTTTATCAGATCCGAGAGAGAAAGGAAACTATAACATCACTCCTTTCTGCCTTTAGTGCGTCCGCATTTTATCAGATCCGAGAGAGAAAGGAAACTATAACTGAAAAAATGATTACAGCACTGCTCGGCGGATTTTATCAGATCCGAGAGAGAAAGGAAACTATAACTTATTCAAAAGGCATATTTTGTGATTGGATATTTTATCAGATCCGAGAGAGAAAGGAAACTATAACAGTTTTTTAATGTTTATAGCATTGAATTTAATTTTATCAGATCCGAGAGAGAAAGGAAACTATAACTTTCTCTGCCTCTTCCGGCAGCTCATACGGATTTTATCAGATCCGAGAGAGAAAGGAAACTATAACGCGACCCCAGAGCAAATTCACAATCCTTTTATTTTATCAGATCCGAGAGAGAAAGGAAACTATAACTCAGGTTTTCTATAACTCCCGCCCTCAATAATTTTATCAGATCCGAGAGAGAAAGGAAACTATAACCGTATTCATTGATAGACGAGGATGGCGACAAATTTTATCAGATCCGAGAGAGAAAGGAAACTATAACATCACGCTCGCACTCTTACGGCCTCTTCAGATTTTATCAGATCCGAGAGAGAAAGGAAACTATAACGAACAAGGAATAAATATGAACAAAGAATTTATTTTATCAGATCCGAGAGAGAAAGGAAACTATAACGCGTCTGGCGATGTCACTCCAAAGTGTGTTATTTTATCAGATCCGAGAGAGAAAGGAAACTATAACTATAAAGTCAATTCCCGTTATAATAAATTCATTTTATCAGATCCGAGAGAGAAAGGAAACTATAACCGAGACTTTGTTTATATCCCGTTCCCTTTTATTTTATCAGATCCGAGAGAGAAAGGAAACTATAACGCTTATCGCGGCGACAATAAAAATTACATTATTTTATCAGATCCGAGAGAGAAAGGAAACTATAACATTAAATCGTCCGACTTATAAAGACATTGAATTTTATCAGATCCGAGAGAGAAAGGAAACTATAACAGCAGAGCCGATAAGCGCACTGTATGAAAGATTTTATCAGATCCGAGAGAGAAAGGAAACTATAACTAAAGGTCGGGCAAGCAGCGCAGGAGACAAATTTTATCAGATCCGAGAGAGAAAGGAAACTATAACTTGAATTGGTTCTATATGTATTCCACTAAAATTTTATCAGATCCGAGAGAGAAAGGAAACTATAACCATTATCTTTTTCTCCCCCGTCAATCAAATATTTTATCAGATCCGAGAGAGAAAGGAAACTATAACTCATATTTCCAAGCGGGCGCGTAATCGTCGGATTTTATCAGATCCGAGAGAGAAAGGAAACTATAACATTTTTGTTTTGCTCCTCTAATTCTTTTTTATTTTATCAGATCCGAGAGAGAAAGGAAACTATAACGCTCCTGTCGCGTAATTTAAGAAACCTCCGATTTTATCAGATCCGAGAGAGAAAGGAAACTATAACAGACAAAAACGAAATATATTTAGAGATGTTATTTTATCAGATCCGAGAGAGAAAGGAAACTATAACTGTTAAAAAACTTCATAGTCTTATGCCTCCATTTTATCAGATCCGAGAGAGAAAGGAAACTATAACTATGCCTCTTTAATATTAAGGACAGACGAAATTTTATCAGATCCGAGAGAGAAAGGAAACTATAACGGAAAAAACTGATAATACGAAATTTGGAGATTTTATCAGATCCGAGAGAGAAAGGAAACTATAACGGTCGTCGGGGTTTGCCGCCTGCCCGCCAGATTTTATCAGATCCGAGAGAGAAAGGAAACTATAACTTATCCAATGACCTATGCTAATATAGTCCTATTTTATCAGATCCGAGAGAGAAAGGAAACTATAACCTATCCAATGACCTATGTTAATATAGTCCTATTTTATCAGATCCGAGAGAGAAAGGAAACTATAACCAAAAAACGCCCGTGCAACGAACATCATAAATTTTATCAGATCCGAGAGAGAAAGGAAACTATAACCTTCGCAAATCATAATTGAGAAAGTCTTGAATTTTATCAGATCCGAGAGAGAAAGGAAACTATAACGATGTTTTTATGGTTTGTCGTCGGTTGGTTATTTTATCAGATCCGAGAGAGAAAGGAAACTATAACCACTGACGGCTCAACATAAGTGATTTTTAGATTTTATCAGATCCGAGAGAGAAAGGAAACTATAACAAGTTATCAGCGATCACGTTATGATCCCCCATTTTATCAGATCCGAGAGAGAAAGGAAACTATAACCTATTTTAGCGGCAGGGATGGGCTGTTGAGATTTTATCAGATCCGAGAGAGAAAGGAAACTATAACACTCGACGAGCTAAACACATTGACATTATAATTTTATCAGATCCGAGAGAGAAAGGAAACTATAACAAACAAAATACAGAGGCGTTTTGTAATGCCATTTTATCAGATCCGAGAGAGAAAGGAAACTATAACAATCAGTTGCAACGGTTGTTCGGGAAGTTGATTTTATCAGATCCGAGAGAGAAAGGAAACTATAACTCTGTTAATATATACTCGTTTAATGTCGCCATTTTATCAGATCCGAGAGAGAAAGGAAACTATAACAGAAACGCAAGTTATAAGTGTTTATTATAAATTTTATCAGATCCGAGAGAGAAAGGAAACTATAACTGAGTTTTGTTTGTTCGTCTGTTAATCCCAATTTTATCAGATCCGAGAGAGAAAGGAATTTATCTATAAGATTTTTATCAAAAAAACAGACAACAAATTATCATTGCCCACAACATTCTGCACATCTTTCAAGTATTTAATAAAACCCGATCAAGAACACCTTGAATATCCGCAAGCGTTGCATTTAACGCACCCTTCGGAAAAAGAAAGCATCTCTCCGCAATCGGGGCATTGAGGGCATGCGCCGCTAAAATTGTCATTTCTTTTATATTCAGTTTCGGGTTCGAGATATTTCGGTTCATGCTCATAGGTATTTCCATTTGCAATTTTAGAAATAGCAAACAATTCCGGACTTGATTTCTCGCTTTTATAATTTTCTAAAACCCTCGCCACCGCGTCGGCGCAAGAAAGAACGGCCCCGCCTTCAGACATTATAGGATTAGGACATCTTATTCCTTTCAACTGTTCTATTATTGAATCCAAATCCACATTCGAGCGCAAAGCCAAAGAAACCAGTCGCCCGATAGCCTCCGTTTGAGAATTAGGACAGCCGCCCGATTTTCCCAAACGCATAAACATTTCGCACGCGCCTTTATCATCTTCATTTATAGTCACATACATTCTTTGACAGCCGGTATTGACTAAATAAGTATAACCTATGGTTTTATTCGGTCTTATTCTCGGCTTTTTCTTTTCATCATCTTTATCAACTTTAGTTTCGCTTTTTTTGGCTAAATTTAAAACTTGCATGTCGCGGCTGCCGTCGCGATAGACCGTTATACCTTTGCAGCCCATTTCATAAGAAAGAATATAAACTTTTTCCACATCTTCTTTTGAAGCGGAATTTGGAAAATTGACGGTTTTTGAGACAGCATTATCCGTCCATTGCTGAAAAGCCGCCTGCATTTTTACATGTTGCTCGGGCGTGATGTCATGAGCTGTCGCAAAAACTTTTCTAAAATGCTCCGGCACTTCTTCTATATGACTTACGCTTCCGCTCCTTGAAATTTTATCCATAATCTCAGGCGAATAAAATCCGTTTTCTTTAGCGACTTTTTCAAAATACGGATTTATTATATACATTTCATCTTTATCTAAACATTGTTCTCTTTTATAAACAAGAGCAAAAATCGGCTCTATTCCTCCCGACGCTCCCGCTATCAACCCTATAGTTCCCGTCGGCGCTATAGTCGTAATCGTCGCATTTCTCATTGGCTTACCGTCGGCATATACGCTGTCTTTGAAATTTGGAAACGCTCCTCTTTCCAAAGCCAAATTCTGCGAAGCCTCATGAGATTTAATCTCAATAAATTTCATAACTTTTTGCGCCAAATCAAAAGATTCCTGGCTGCCGTAAGGTATTTCCATAAACAAAAGCATATCCGCCCAGCCCATAATTCCAAGACCTATTTTTCTATTTGCACGCGTAGTTTTTGCTATTTGCGACATCGGATATTTATTCATATCAATTACATTATCAAGAAAATGAACGGCTTTTACAACAACTTCGCCAAGTCTATCCCAATCAACTTTTTTATTTTTTACAAATTTACCTAAATTTATCGAGCCCAAATTACAAGATTCGTATGGCAGCAAAGGCTGCTCGCCGCAAGGATTTGTCGCCTCTATCTTTCCTATTTTAGGAGTGGGATTTTTATCATTCATTCTGTCGATAAAAACTATTCCCGGCTCGCCGTTTTTCCACGACTGATCGACTATCTTATCAAAGACCTCTTTGGCTTTAAGTTTGCCGACGCTTTGTCCCGTCCGAGGATTATACAAATCATAAAAAGCGTCCTCTTTTAACGCTTTCATAAATTCGTCCGTAACCGCCACAGAAATATTGAAATTGTTTAACGCAGCGTTTTCATTTTTACATGAGATAAAATCCAAAATGTCCGGATGATCTATGCGCAACATTCCCATATTTGCGCCGCGCCGCGTCCCGCCTTGCTTTATTGCTTCCGTAGCGGAATTAAAAACATGCATAAAAGAAACGGGTCCCGACGAGACTCCGCTTGTAGAGCACACGCTGTCTTTATTTGGACGAAGTCTTGAAAAAGAAAATCCCGTCCCCCCGCCCGATTTATGTATGAGGGCCGTATTTTTTAGAGTTTCAAAAATTGAATCCATAGAATCCTCAACTGGCAAAACAAAACAAGCCGAAAGCTGCTGAAGATGTCTGCCGGCATTCATCAAAGTCGGCGAATTAGGTAAAAAATCTAAAGAAACTATAAGCCTATAAAATTCTTCAGCCAATTTATCCGTATTGGCTTGCTTATCATAAATTTTATCCGCTTGAGCGATATTATGCGCAACTCTATAAAACATTTCCTGAGGAGTTTCCAAAATCTCCCCGTCAACGTTTTTTTTGAGATACCGCTTTTGCAAAACGGTTAAAGCGTTTTTGTCTAAAGCAATATCGCTGTCAGAAATAATATTTGCCTTGGCGCTTGCGCTGTTTTTTTTCTTTTTACCTTTAATTTCTCTCATAAAATTCCCTCTTTTTTTATTTTTATCCTTATTTTAATTTTTATTTGCCGGCGCCGGCACAATTTAATACTTTTCTTTTATAAAAGCCTTTTCTTTTAATTTTTCTCTTCTCAAATGTTCTCTCTTAAGTTTTTTCAACTCTTCCATAAAAGTGTCAATATCCGCAAATTTTTTATAAACGGAAGCAAATCGTATATAAGCCACCAAATCTATGTCATAAAGTTTTTCAAGTATTTTTTCGCCAATTACATTCGAAGGGATTTCCATAATATATTCTTTGGCAAGATCGCTTTCAATTTCATCAACTATGATGTCCAGAGTTTCCACAGCTACCGGCCTTTTTTCGAGCGCCCGCGCAATTCCTTCCCTTAACTTTTTTATATCAAAAACTTCTCTTTTTTGATCGGATTTTACGACCATTATTGAAAAATCTTCTAATCTCTCGAATGTGGTATATCTCTTTTTGCATTCCAAACATTCCCTGCGTCTCCTAACGGCCGAAGTCTGCTCTATAGGGCGCGAGTCTAAAACTTGATCGTTAAAACTTCCGCAAAATGGACACTTCATTTTCACTCCAAACATAAGATTAAAACTACAAACAAATACCCCTACAGGTTGTATGGACGGCAATACTACAACATATATCTTGATATGTCAAACACCTGTCTAAAGTTTTGGAAAAATGTTGTCTAATCCCAAAATTTCAGCTTCGTCGAGACTTTTTTTCAGTTTTGACATCTCATAAAAACCATTTCTACCGACCATTTTTTCAAGAAAAATATGTCTAACTTTCCCTATACCGTGCTCCGCCGACGCCGTCCCGTCCAAATCTATTACTTTTTGAACGATTTTTTCATAAATTTTTCTTGTTTTATCAAATTCTTCTTGATTTTTTGGAAAAATATTTGCATGAATATGATTTTCCCCTATATGCCCAAAAATCAAATTCATTATTTTACTTTCGTCAAATTCCCGCCGGCAAAAATCAAGGATTTCCTTTATCTTGCCTTCCGGCACGGCAAAATCCGTCCCCGCTTTTGGAATGCCGTTTCTATGAACTATTTCATTAGCTTTTTCAGGAATTTTATGTCTAAAAACTCTAAACCTTTCCATCTCCGCCGTATTTTGGGCAAACCAAGCGCTCGCATCGTCGGCGCCCGCGTTTGCGATATTTTCAATCCAGTTATTTATCAATTTTTCCTCATCATCGCCGTCATAAACGTCCTGCTCAAACATTATTGCACCCTCGGCCCAATGCGGAATTTGAGGATAAAATTCTCTGACAAAATCAAGCGTGTTTTTGTCAAAATATTCCAAAGACATAGCATTCAAATTTTTCTTTGCACTTTCTACAAAATCAAAAAGTTTCTTATCATTATCAAAAAAAACTATCGCACCAAAAATATTCTTAAAATTTCTTAAAAGCAAAAGCTCGGCTTCAATAATTATCCCCAAAGTCCCCTCGCTGCCTATAAAAATGTCTATCAAATCGGCGTTTGGATAATTAAAATATCCCGCGGCATTTTTGATTTTAGGCAAATTATATTTTGGCAAAACTATCTGTTTTTTCCCTTTATCAGTATCAAAAACAATGACGCCTTTATCGTCGGCAAAATTTATACCGCGAGTGATTTTAGCTTCCGAACCGTCTGTAAAAATGATTTTTAGCGACTTGATATAATCTCTTGTGGGACCAAACTTAAAACCTCTCGCTCCGCTTGCATTTGTAGAAATGTTTCCGCCTATCATAGACGTCTGCTCCGTAGGATCAGGAGGGTAAAAAAAACCGGCTTGCAAAACGCTTTTTTTTATATCGCCGACTCTTGCGCCCGCCCCTACTTTGATTTGCGCCGTTTCGCCCTTATATTTTCCATTTTTCAAAGAAAAACTTTCATTATTTATTTTATTTATTTTGTCGATTTTGTTTAACTTTTCAAGTGACAAAACAGCACCGCCAAAAGCCAGCCCTGCGCCGGTATTTGCAGTCAAAGCCCCGCAAACGGTAACGGGCATTTTTTCTTTAACCGCTTTAACAATAAAGTCTTTAACATCGCTTTCGCTTTCAGCTATGGCGACAAAATCGGCATTGGCGCCCCTTAATCCCGAATTATCCTCAAAATAACTTGCAATAATATTTTTATCACTTTTAATTATTATTTTATTCTCCTAAAAATCATTGTTGAGGATATTTTAGCAAAAAAATAAAAGGTATGAAAAATTGATTTTATCTTTGTCTTTGCAATGCAGTTCTTAATGGAAGGGTTTTCGTTTTTATTGTGTTTTTATTGTGTCTTTATTCATCAAAGTTTTTTGGCAAACCGCCCTCAATTAAAAACCTACTCTCACTCCTGCTCCTCCGAAATATTCAAATATGTCCGCCCCTGCTTTTATACTTGTGTTCAATGTCAATGCCGTCTTTGTCGTCAACTTGTATTCTATTCCCCCGCCAAAACCGGCATATGCGGAATGATGTATTGAACCTTCTATTTTAGACATCTTCTGCCCCTCTAAACTCATATCGTATTCAACATCCTTTCCATACTCTATTCCGCCCAAATAAATCTTTCCAAACCAATCAAGCTTATCCGATACCCAGTCGGCTCTCAATCCAAAAAGTCCGCTCAACTTCGCATAATATCCCGCTTCTATTTTCATTACCAAATCTCCTGTCTCTCTTATCTCGTCATTCTGGCTTACTCCGCCGTTTATCCCTGCAAATCCTTTTACTTCAAGCCCCTTGTTTTGCGCATAACTTATGTCCGACCATATCGTCCGCT
>JAISQF010000004.1 GCA_031274365.1 Elusimicrobiota bacterium
TGATAATCAGAGTAATCAAATAAAAGAAGCGATAGGATTTTTGAGAAAACACAGTAATGGAATATTCATGGATGAATTTGCGAAGATATGGTTAGAGAAAAGATGGGGGGGGGGGGGGGTATCTCCTATTTTAATTTTAATGGAGCAAAATTACCTGATATAAGTAATGATAGTAAAATGATGAAAATGTTGATTGCGATATTTCAAGATGTGTTTATGTTTCCGTGTATATTAAACGATGATTATAATAAAGCGACGGTGGAATTGTTTGACCGATACATGACTGAAGGACCGTATGGATACAAAGATGGGGATTTTGACGTTACTGTAAAAAGGAATGATGTAGTGATAGATGCGGGAGCGTGGATAGGGGATTTCAGCGCTTATGCAGTATCAAAAGGAGCTATTGCTTATGCATTTGAGCCTGTCCATAAATCATTTGAATTATTAAAAAAGACAGCCGAATTAAATGAAGGAAAGATTTACCCTATAAAGTTAGGACTTGGCGAAAAAGAAAACGAATTGCCAATATACATAGATGAAAAAAACGGCGGCGGTGAAAGCAGGGTAGGTCTTAATTTTGTTGGGAATAAAGTATCAGACATTACGGAAAAGATAAAAATAATAACATTAGATAAATTTGTAAAAGATAACAATATAAAAAAAGTTGATTTTATAAAAGCGGATATAGAGGGAGCCGAGAGAGATTTGTTGAGAGGAGCGAGAGAAGTTTTAAGAGAGTTTGCGCCAAAGTTAGCAATATGCACATATCATTTTTTAGAGGATGCCGAGTTGTTGGAGAAAATAATATTGGAAGCAAATCCGAAATATAAAGTTGTGCATACGAGAAAAAAATTGTTTGCAAAAGCTGATTAGTATATTTGCGCTAATGGCGGTAATAAAGTGAGAAATAGAGGGCGAGCGCGCATTAAGTCGGCAAATAATGGACGGATAATAAAAGCTAAAAGAAAGCGTTTCTGCGAGGATGAAAAATGAAAAAAACAAAATCGCTGCGGACTTGGGTTGAAATCGATAGAAAAGCGTTTGTTTATAATATAAAAAATATTAAAAAATTTTTGGATAGAAATGTAAAAATAATGCTCGTTGTAAAATCAAACGGATACGGGCATGGAGCTGTCGAACTTTCAAAAATAGCGCAAAAATTAGGGATAAAAGATTTTGCAGTTTCTTGCGCGGAGGAAGGCATAGAATTAAGAAAAGCGCGGATAGAGGGAAATATTTTAATTTTGGGAGCGGCATTTCCATATGAGAGTTTAGAAATCGCTTATAAAAATGATTTAATAGCTTCTCTTTCAAACGATAGAGATATAGACGCTCTTGAAAAACTTGCCGCAAAGATGAAAAAAAATCTTAAATTTCATCTTGCCGTTGATACCGGAATGGGCAGATTGGGATTGTGTTTTGATAAAACAAAACCGCTTATAGATAAAATTGTAAAATCAAAAAATATAAAAATGACCGGTCTTTATACGCATTTTGCAGCCGCCGATACGGATTTGGCTTTTACTAAAAAACAGATTGCCAGATTTAACGAAGTTGCTAAATATGCGCGGTCAAAAGGTTTGGAGTTTTTGTCGCATAGCGCAAACTCAGCCGCTATTTTTAATAATAAAGAAGCTCATTTTGATATGGTTAGGCCGGGGATATGCGTTTATGGTTTAGAGCCGTTTAAGGGCTATGAAAAAAAAGTTTTGTTAAAGCCCGTTTTGTCTTGGAAAACGAGAATCGTTTTTATAAAAGAAGTTTGTAAAAATTACGGAATAAGTTACGGCTCGCATTTTATTACAAAGAAAAATTCAAAAATAGCCGTTTTGCCGATAGGTTATGCCGACGGATACGGCGTATTATTGTCTAATAAAGCAAAGGTTATTACGGGCGGAAAATTTTGTCCCATCCTCGGGAGAGTGACGATGAATTTTACGATGATAGACGTTTCGGAAATAAAAAATATAAAAGAGGGCGATGAAGTTGTGATTATAGGAAGCCAGAAAAATAAAAAAATAAAAGCTCAAGAACTTGCAAAAATAGAAGGGACGATAGTTTATGAGACGGTGTGTTCTATTTCTCCCAATATTGCAAGAATTATCGTTTAATTTATGATTAAAAACTTTTTAATTATCTTAAAAGGCAGACAAGAAAATAGAATAAAGTCCGTTTATTTGTCGCTTGAAGATCTGGGCGAAGCCGTGCAAATGACTTTCGACACTTTTAAGTGGATTTTTAGCGGGAAAATAAATGTAAAAAACACAATAGCGCAAATGGTTGAAATGGGTTATAGATCTTTTCCGATAATAGCTTTGACTTCTTTTTCAACGGGTATGGTTTTGGCGCTGCAATCAGGCACGGCTTTGACAAATTTATTTAACGAGCCGGTTTATGTCGGTATGCTTACGGGATATTCTTTAGTTTTAGAATTAGGTCCGCTTATTACGGCTATTGTCGTATCGGGCAGAGTCGGCGCGGCCATAACGGCTGAGCTTGGAACGATGAAAGTTACGGAACAGCTTGACGCTCTCTATACTCTTGGGACAAGTCCCGTGCAATATCTTGCCGTTCCGCGTTTTATCGCCATTGTTCTGATGCTTCCTCTGCTTGTCGCTTTTGCAAATATTTGCGGCATTTGCGGCGGGCTTTTGGTTTCAATAAGTTCTTGGGATATAACTACTTATAAATTTATGAGCGATATTCTTGACAATATGACTTGGCGTTCTTTGGCGCATGGATTGATAAAGTCCGTTTTCTTTGCTCTTATAATAGTTATTGTGGCTTGTCATAAAGGATTTACAACTTCGGGCGGAGCCGAAGGAGTGGGAAAAGCGACGACAAGTTCGGTGATGTATTCTTTGGTATTAGTTTTGATTTCCGATTATTTTTTAACCTTACTGCTTGTCGCTCTAAAAATAAAATAATTTGTTTTTTAGAGTTCTTAAATTTTTTTTAGGAAAATATTATTATTATGATAAAGATAAGAAATCTCTGTAAAAGTTTTGATTCAAGAGTGGTTTTGGATAATGTCAGTTTTGACGTTACCGCGGGCGAAACGCTTGTGATAATAGGCTCTTCGGGAACGGGCAAAAGCGTTTTGTTAAAAAATATCGTGGGGCTTATTAAACCCACTTCGGGCTCTGTGATTATAGAGGGAACGGATATTACAAGATGCTCTAAATCTCAATTGCATAATGCGCAAAAAAAAATGGGTTATGTTTTTCAGGAAGCAGCTCTTTTTGATTCTTTAACAATTGCCGAGAATGTGGCTTTTGGACTTCACAATCTCACTTCTCTTTCTGAAAGCGAGATAGACGCAAGAGTTCATAATTGTCTTGATATGGTGGGATTAAAAGGAATTGACACGCGGTTAAAACCTTCCAGTATTTCGGGAGGAATGAAAAAAAGAGTGGGCATAGCGCGCGCGATAGCTTATCAGCCGAGCATTCTTTTTTACGACGAGCCGACTACGGGATTAGATCCTATAATGACAGACGTCATAAGCGATTTGATTATAGGGCTGAGAGAAAAAGTAAATGTTACGTCCATAGTTGTTACTCATGATATGAAATCCGCTTTCAAAACGGCCGATAGAATAATAATGTTATATAAAGGGAAAATAATTTTTGAGGGGACTTCTCAAGAAACAAAAGATACGGATAACGCTTATGTCCGTCAATTTGTCGAGGGCTCGGGCATAGGTCCGATAGAAACGGAGAGGGTATTTACAAAAATATGAGCAATTTAGCAAAAGTCGGTTTATTTACAGCCTTTGGTTTGGCGGCTATTCTTGGTTCGATAGTCGCAGTGGGCAATTGGACATTTTCAAGAGGCTATGACGTTTATGTTGTGTTTGATAATGCGGCGGGTTTATCTATGAAAGCCAAAGTGAAAATAGCCGGCGTTGATATAGGTATGCTTGAAAATATTACTCTAAAAAATAAGCAGGCTCGTTTGCAGCTTAAAATAAATAAAGATGTGATTCTTTATCAAAACGCCGTGGTAAAAATAGTTTCAACCGGCATCATAGGAACAAAATATTTAGACATTGATCCGGGCGACGATTCTTTTCCGCGGTTAAAAGACGGGGACGAATTGCAAGGCATGCCGGAAATGTCATTGGAAGCGATTATTGAAAAAATGAGCGCTTCGTTTAATTCTAACGAATACGGAAATATGTTTGATAATCTTGCGGCTTCCGTTAAAGATTTAAATATGGTGATGAATAATGTTGCAAATCAAAATGCAAAAATAACGGACATCATAGACAACTTTGATAAATTTTCAAAAAACCTTGTAACTCTTACGGCAAAGTTAGACATTATAATTGATAAAATAGATCAGGGAAGCGGAACAATTTCCGTTTTGTTAAACGATGAGAAAATGGCTGAGGATTTGAAAGAAACAATAGCCGATGCAAAACAAACTGTGTCGGGATTGCGCGATACTATCGGGACAACGGGGCAATTGCGTTTTGAATGGGATTATTTGGGACGTTATAATACAAGACAAGCAATATTTAAAAACGACGTCGGCATAACAATATCTCCGACGCCGGATAAATTTTATTACGTGGGAGTGGCAAATCTTGCCAATTCGTCTTCAGGCGACGACGATGATCCGACATACGCTATAAACAGATTGGAAGCTATGCTTGGTTTTAGATTTAATAAAGTTGAAATTTACGGAGGCATTATGCGCGGAGAGGGCGGAATAGGCATAGGGTATTCTGTCTTTGAACCGATGTATGCGCCGTATAAATTGCTTCAGTTTCACGTAGCCGTATATGATATGGGCAGAAAAGTTGAAAATGAACAAACGTCTCGTCCGATAGTTGACACGGATTTAAGAGTCGGATTGTTGAGCTGGCTTTATACCGGCGTGATGATTGAGGATGCCGCGTATAAAGCGGGAATAACCACTTATATTAGAATAAAACTTGACGATAGAGATATAGCAAGAATGCTTGGAATTGTCGGCATAGCGGCTCAGGCTGCAAAATAGACGCAGTTGTTTTGAGTTAAATTTTGAGTTAAATATAAAGGACATTTCTATCCGTGATGAAAAATAAAAAAGCGAAAATATCTTTTGTATGCCGCGAATGCGGTTATGAAAATCCGCAATGGCTTGGCAAATGTCCGAGTTGCGGAGGATGGAATACTTTTGTAGAGGAAAAATTTTCTTCTCAAGAATCTTCGCAGAATTTGGGGCATTTGACTTCTTTTTCCACCCAAGCTCAAAAACTTAACGATGTTGCGTTAAAAGATTTTCATAGATATTCCACGGGAATAAAAGAGTTTGACAATATAACGGGAGGAGGAGTTGTCGCGGGATCTTTGATTTTATTAGGCGGAGCGCCGGGAATAGGAAAGTCCACTTTGATGCTTCATGTCGCGGATAAATTAAGCGATAAGGGAAAAGTTCTATACATCTCCGGCGAGGAATCCGTTTCTCAAGTAAAAGCGAGAGCCGATAGATTGAAAATAAAAAAAGACGGAATTTTTATCGCTACAGAAACTAATTTAGAAAAGATATTGGAAGCTGTAAATAAAATTGAGCCGGCAATTCTTATAGTGGATTCAATTCAAACGACATATCATCCTCAATTGACGTCAGCGCCCGGCTCTGTCGGCCAGATAAAAGAAATAGCGGCGGAGCTTTTGAGAATAGCTAAATCTAAAAATATTACGATTTTTCTTTTGGGTCATATTACAAAAGAAGGAGATGTGGCCGGCCCGCGCGTTTTAGAACATATTGTTGACGCCGTTTTATATTTTGAAAATGAGAAACAACAGATCTATAGAATTTTGAGGGCTTATAAAAATCGTTTTGGTCCGACAAATGAGATAGGAATTTTTGAAATGAATTCTTCGGGCTTATCAGAAGTGGCAAATCCCTCTCTGATTTTTATAGGGCAAAGAGCTATTAGCGCGCCCGGCAATGTCGTTACCGTCGCTATGGAAGGGACTAGACCTTTGCTTTTAGAAGTTCAGGCGCTCACGGCAAGGACGAGTTTTCCCATTGCGCGCAGAATGGTTTCGGGATATGATTCTAATAGAGTGATTATTTTAGTGGCGGTTTTGGAAAAAATGCTCGGACTTCCTCTTGAAATGCAGGACATTTTTGTAAATATAGCGGGGGGAGTAAAAATTAAAGAGACGGCTGCGGATTTAGCCGCGGCTTACGCCATAGTTTCGGCCGACAGCGGTCTTGTTTGCCAAAAAGATTTAATTGTTTTTGGAGAGATGGGACTTTCAGGCGAAATTCGTTCGGTGACATTTCCGGCGGAAAGACTTACGGAAGCTCAGAAATTAGGATTTAAGAAAGCTATAATTCCAAAAGGCAATATGAGAAATTTATCTTATAAAGGTGATATTGAAATTATAGCCGTTCAAACAATAGACGAAGCCGTTAATACTCTAAAAAATAAAAATAAATAAAAGAAGGAGAATTAAAAATGACTATCAGGTATGTAACTGCCGGCGAATCCCACGGGAGAGGACTTGTTGTGATATTGGAAGGCATACCGGCGGGACTCACTATCAATGCCGAGGATATAGACGTTGAGCTTGCGAGGAGACAAAAAGGTTACGGCAGAGGATTGCGCATGCGCATAGAGACTGACTTTGTGCAAATTATTTCGGGCTTAAGACATGTGCGCTCGCTTGGTTCGCCAATTTCTATGCTTATAGAAAATAAAGATTGGGATAATTGGAAAAGCATAATGTCGCCGACTTCGGTTGATTTGGACGGAAAAATTCTCACCAAACCGCGTCCGGGACATGCGGATTTAGCTGGGCTTATGAAATTTGGAGTTGCGGATTTTAGAGATATTTTAGAGAGAGCTTCGGCAAGAGAGACGGCTGCAAAAGTCGCCGCGGGGGCCGTGTGTAAAGAATTATTAAAAGTTTTTGGCATAGACGTTTCTTCTTATATTATTCAAATAGGAAATGTGAAAGCCGATATGAAATCCGTTCCGCGCGATAAAGTATGGCATAATACGGAAATGTCTTATGTGAGATGTCCCGATAAAAATGCGACAAAAAAAATGATGGCGCTGATAAAAAAAGCCGCTGCAAAAGGCGACACATTGGGAGGAAAATTTGTCGTTAGAGTAAAAGGAGTTATGCCGGGATTAGGAAGCCACACTCAATGGGATCTAAAACTTGACGGTAGACTTTCTCAGAGCTTGATGTCTATACAAGCCATAAAAGCGGTGGAATTTGGACAAGGGACGAAATTTGCTTCGGAATTTGGCTCTAATTCATGCGACGAAATTTTTTATTCTAAAGAAAGAGGTTTTTATAGAAAGACAAATATGGCGGGAGGAATAGAGGGCGGAATGAGCAACGGCCAATCCATAGAAATTACATGCACGATGAAAGCGATACCGTCGCTTACTAAGCCGCTAAAAACAACCGATATAATTACAAAAAAACAAGTTGCGGCAGAGAGTATAAGAAGCGATGTCTGCGCTGTTCCGGCGGCGGGAGTGGTTGCCGAAGCGGCGGCGGCTTTTGAAATTGCCAGAGCCATAAAAGAAAAATTCGGCGGTGATTCGATTGACGATATGAAAAAGGCCGTTATGGAATATAAAGAGAGATTGGGATCCATATAATGAATATAGCTCTTATCGGTTTTATGGGGACGGGAAAGACTACAATCGGTAAAATAGTTTCAAAAAAAATAGGTTTTAGTTTTTATGATATAGATTCCATAATAGAGCTAAATGAAAAAAAATCCATAAGCGATATTTTTATAGAATACGGAGAGAAGTTTTTTAGGCACATAGAGGCTGAGGTCATAGAGGAAGCGTCAAAGAAAAACGAATTAGTCATATCGTGCGGAGGTGGCGCGGTTTTGGATAAAAAAAATATTGAGAATTTAAGAACAAACGCGATAATTATCAATTTGCAAACCGATCCAGAAACTATTTATAAAAGAGTTAAAAATAAAGCTAATCGTCCGGTTTTAGGAAGCAAAAATATTTCAATTGAGAAAATAAAAGAACTTTTATATTTGCGCAAAGACGCTTACTTAAATTGCGATTTTTCTATAGATTCCACAGATATAAAACCTGAAAAAGCCGCCGATATGATAGTGGAAATTTTTTATAAAAACGGAGGTAAAAAGTAATTTTATTATGTCTATATTTAATATAGAGGAAGTTAAATGCGTTTGCGGAGAAGTTTTTGAGGCCGAACTTATTTCGGCTATAAGTATAGCCGATAATCCCGAGCTAAAAGATCATCTCTTAAACGGTATGATAAATTTAGCACAATGTCCAAAATGTTCGGAAGTTTTTTATGAAGATCGTTTTATTTTATATCATGACAGCAAAGATGAATTTATAGCTTTTGTTTATCCTTTAATTTGCAAAAGCGAATATCAAAAGTATAGGGAAAAAATGCTTAAAGAATTTGGCGAAGCAAAAAAATTTTTAGAAAAAGAACATAAGATAAATTATAAGCCCGTTTTGTTTTTTGGCATAGACGCTTTAGTTCAGGCGATAAGAGATCGTCAAGATATGGAAGACGAGGAAATGGTGGCAGAACATATTTGCCGAGATTTAGGATTGGACACATTTCAAATAAGTCCGAGCTTTGCCCGAGAAAATGAAATACCAAGGATTATTCCTATAGAAAAAAATAAAAAAGAGGATAAGTTTATAATTCCGGCTTTGGATGTTTTAATCAAATATAATCCAAATTTAATTTCATATATAAAATTAAATGAAAAATTATCCAAAAATTTATCTCTTATAAATGAGATAATAAAGGAGAAAAAATAAAGATGATGGAAATAATAAATTTTATAAAAGACAATCCCTTGCAAGCTGTGGGGATTGTTTTTATTGTATTAAATATCCCTTTGGGATGGCTGCTTGGAATAGGGTTTTTTACAAAACTTGCGGTTGAAAAGCAACGCGCCGGGTATATAGCGATAGGCTTGATTATATATGGTATATCATGGGTGATGTTGATAGCGGGCATTTATCTTTGCGGGGAAAGTTTTTATGAGAAATTGTATGCTCAATATCATTTATATATTAAAGCGGTGGCGGGTATAACTGTAATCATAGCTTTTATTATTGTAAAAAAGAAGTTTAGAGAAGTGCTGATTTTATTAAAGAACTTGAGAAATAAAAAACAATGACAATTTGTTGACAGTTAGTGTGTAAAATGATAATAACAGCAAAAAGGGGTATATCGTGAGCAATGTTAATTTTGTAGAAATTCTAACTTATATAGTTATTTTAATTTTTTCAGTAATGGTCCATGAGATAGCTCATGCTCTTGCCGCTTTGTGGAAAGGAGACGATACCGCAAAACAAATGGGACGAATTACATTAAATCCCGTGCCTCATTTAGATCTTTTCGGCAGTATAATTCTTCCGGCTTTGATGATAATATCCAATATGCATTTTCTTTTTGCTTGGGCAAAACCTGTTCCCATTCATCCTGAAAAATTTAGAGATCCAAAAAAAGATATTCCTCTTGTGGCTTTTGCCGGACCCGCGGCAAATCTTATTCTCGCTCTTATTAGCGCGATAATAATAAAGATATTTAATATTTGGCATCCATCGGGATATATCGGTATTTCTCAGGATATAGTAATGTTTTTATTTATAATGATTAATGTAAATATATGTCTTGCCATAATAAATCTTATTCCTATTCCTCCTTTAGACGGTTCAAAAGTTGTGACGATTTTTATGTCTTGGCGCACGGCAAGCAAATTTTTAAGTCTTAATCCTTATATATGTTTTATCGTTTTAATCGGTTTATTATGGACGGGGATTTTGGGTAGAATTATCTTCCCTATTGTCAGCGTGTTGATTAAAGGTCTTTTAAGCATATGATTTTGCAAATAAAAATATTAAATAAAAATATTTATTTTGATTTTCGCAATTTGATTTTAATTTTTGCAATTTCCTTTTTTGAGGTGTCATAAAAATGAAAAAAATAATTTTATCGGGAATGCGTCCAACGGGGAGATTGCATATAGGTCACTATTTTGGCGCATTAAAAAATTGGAGCGCTCTGCAAGACGAATATGAATGTTTTTATATGTCCGCCGATTGGCATGCGCTTACAAGCGATTATGCGGACACTTCGCATATTGATGAAAACTCTATTGAAATGATTGCCGATTGGATTACAGCCGGAATTGATCCGCAAAAATCCGTTCTTTTCAAGCAGTCAAAAGTGGCGGCTCACAGCGAACTTTTTTTGATTTTGTCTATGATAACGCCGCTCGGCTGGCTTTATAGATGTCCGACTTATAAAGAGCAGCAAAATGAAATAACAAATAAAGATTTAAGCGGATACGGTTTTTTGGGTTATCCCGTTTTGCAGGCGGCGGATATTTTGCTTTATAAAGCCGATACCGTTCCCGTCGGCGAGGATCAACTTGCGCACATTGAATTTACAAGAGAGCTGGTTAGACGTTTTAATAATTTTTACGGAAATGTTTTAGTCGAACCTCAGGCAAAACTTACAAAGACTGCGAGAGTGCCGGGAATAGACGGAAGAAAAATGTCCAAATCTTACGGTAATTCAATATTATTGGGCGAGGATGAAGATTCGTTAAAAAAGAAAGTTTGGGATATGTTTACGGACCCGCAAAAAATAAAAAAAGACGATATTGGTCATCCCGAAGGGTGCGTTGTTTTTGCTTTCTATGAAATTTTTAACAGCGATAGTCTGAAAAAAAAATCCGAATGCAAGGCCGGTTCGATAGGCTGTATGTCTTGTAAAAAAGAAGTTTTTGAATATCTTATAGAATTTATGAAACCATTGTCTGTAAAAAGAAAAGAGATAATGGCCGACAAAGGTTATTTGGAGAAAGTATTAAATGAAGGAAATAAAAAAGCAAATGAAGTTTCTCAGGAAACAATGAGGCAAATAAGAAAGGCGTTAAAATTTTGAGCTTGAAAGGAAAAAAATGAAATACGAAACCCATTTGGATTCTTTTGAAGGTCCTTTGGATCTTCTGCTCCATTTAATAAAGAAAAATGATTTAGAGATCAGCCAAATAAAAATTGCCGATATTACCGCGCAATATTTGGATTATCTCAATTTAATAAAAGAATTAAACATTGAAATAGCGGGCGAATTTCTTATTATGGCTTCCGCTCTTATGCAGATTAAAGCAAGAACTTTATTGCCCTCTCATGCTCAGCAAGACGAGGAAGATGACGAATTTGAAAAACTCAAAAGCAAATTAGACCAATATCAAAAATATAAAGAAGTTGGAAAATTGCTTTTATATAAAGAAATGGAAAACGCTCAGGTTTATTACCGCCCCGCTCCCGCGATTGATAAGTCGGACTTTGTTTTAGACGTTGAGATTTTTGATTTAGTCGAGGGTTTTAAGGAAGCTCTAACGTCTTTGCCGCCTGAAAAATCTATGATGATAATCATAGATTCAATTCCAATTGAAACAAAGATAAGAGAAATAATTTCAATTCTTGAGGATAAAAATTATATTTCTTTTACGGAAATTTTGCGTTTGCAAAAAACAAAAATGGAATTGATAGTTTGTTTTATGGCCGTTTTGGAGTTGATAAAAAACAAACAGATTGCGGCAAAACAAAGCCGGCTGTTTGGAGAAATAAGAATATATAAACTTGAATATAAACAGGAAATAGAAACGGAAACGGCTGTCGATCTTAAATTGGTTTCCGAAAGCGAGGCGGCGGATGGAAATAAATGAAGTAAAAAAAGTTTTGGAAGCGTTGCTTTTTGTTTCCGAAAGATCATTGGCTCTTAAAGAGTTTAAGGATTTATTAAAAGAGGATTATTCGGACTTGGATAATATTGAAAATTTATTAAACGAGTTAAAAGACGAATATGAAAAATCCGATAAACCTTATGAAATAAAATTTGTCGCGGGCGGCTGGATATTTGCGACAAAAGCGGAATTTTCTCCTTGGATAAAAAAGTTTCTCAATGAAAAAAAATCCATAAGGCTCTCTCCTTCGGCTTTGGAAGTTTTAGCCATAGCGGCTTATAAACAGCCTCTTACAAGAGGAGATATTGACGAGATACGCGGCGTGGATTCTTCATGGGTTTTAGACGGTTTGTTGGAAAAAAAGCTAATAAAAATAGTGGGCAGAAAAGAAGCGCTCGGGCGTCCTTTGCTTTATGGAACCACGCAGGAATTCTTAAAACATTTCGGTTTAGCTCATTTAAGCGATTTGCCTCTAATAGACAGCGAGACTTTAGAAAAAGCCGAAGCAAAAATGTTGGCAAATGCCGAGGCGGAACTTCCTCTTTATGAAAATGAAAAAGTTATTGGCGAATCTGTCGGCGATATTTCGACAAATCAAGAAAATCCTCAGTCGGATGATATGGATAATGTCGACAATCAAAAACTTGCCGGCTCTAAAGACGGCAAAGAATATAATCAAGGAGCGGTATATTCGGACAATGAAAGTAATTTAAGAAAAAATATAATAAGCCGGTCGGAAAACGACGAGACTAACGGAGGAAATGCGGAATGAATATTTTGATGGTTGCTTCAGAGTGCGTTCCATTTGTAAAAGCGGGAGGACTTGCCGATGTGGTCGGAACTTTGCCGAGATATTTGAAAAATTTGGGATATGATGTGAGAGTAATTTTGCCAAAATATCAATCCATAGACGGCAAAAAATACGATTTACAAACGCTTCCTTACAGGTTGCAAGTCCGAGTTGGAAAAGATACTGAATTTTTTCGCGTAAAATATTATGTTTCCGAAGACGACATCACTTATTATTTTATTGAAAATATGCGTTTCTTTAACCGTCCCGGGATTTATGGAATGGACGGTCTTGATTATCCGGATAATAGAGAGAGATATATTTTCTTTTGCAGAGCGGTTTTAGAATCGCTGAAAGCTCTAATGTTTAGGCCGGATATTATTCATTGCCACGATTGGCAAACGGCTTTAATTCCGTCTTATTTGAAAACTGTTTTTAGAGACGACGGTTTTTTCTGGAATACTTCGACGGTTTTTACTATTCACAATATAGCTTATCAGGGACAATTTCCGGCCGATACAATTGATATGGCGGGGTTTTCTTGGGCGGATTTTACGCCTGACAAATTAGAGTTTTATAACAATTTTAATTTTATGAAATGCGCGATATGTCTTTCCGACGCGGTTTCAACGGTCAGCCCGACATACGCTAAAGAAATAAAAGAATTCAACGGGAAGGGTATGGAAATAGTTCTAAATTCCCGCCCCGACGATATTTATGGAATACTCAACGGTCTCGATTATGATTATTGGAATCCTTTGACGGATAGAGAAATTGCGGCAAATTATTTTCAAGACGATATAAGCGGAAAAAAACTTTGCAAAATGGAACTTCAAAAATTGTGCGGTTTTGACATAGATGAAAACGCTTATCTTTTAGGCTGTGTTTCGAGATTAGATAATCAAAAAGGTTTTGACATTATACTTGACGCTATGTATTTGCTCGACGACAAAAACGTTCAGTTTGTCGTTTTGGGTTCCGGAGACGCCACTATAAAAAGATATTTAGTAGAGGCAAAAAATAAATATCCAAAAAGTGTCGCCGTATTTTTTGATTATAATGAATCTTTGGCTCATAAAATATATGCGGGAAGCGACGCTTATATGATGCCGTCAAAATTTGAACCCTGCGGATTAAGCCAGATGATAGCCCTGACTTATGGAACTATTCCAATTGTTAATCGCACGGGAGGGTTGTCGGATACGATAAAATATTATGTGCCCGAAAGCAATGAAGGAAACGGTTTTGTTTTTAATATAACTTACGGAGACAATTTTGTTCAGACAATATTAAAGTCCGAAGTTGTTTTTAGAAATAAAAAACAATGGAAAGCTTTAATGAATAACGCTTTTAATTCGAAGTTCACGTGGGAGGATTCCGTTTTGCATTATCAAACGATGTATTTAAATCTAATTGAAAAAAAAGAATATGAAATCGTATATAGATAGGAAAATAAATGGAAAATAATTTTCAAAACATAATTACTAAAACATTTAAGTTCATTGTGATAATGCTTTTATGCGCGGCAAATGTTTTGATAGTGGACAATTATTATAAAATGCTCCAAAGCGCTAAACTAATTGCCTCCGAGCTTGAAGTTTATATTTTCTTAAAAAATACCGGCGATGAGCTGCAAACGGTTGAATATATAGAAAGTTTAGATTTAATAAAGCTGGCGGAATATGTTCCGTCTAAAGAAGTTTATCAAAAAGCCATTCAAGAAAATCCATTTTTATCGCAAGTTGCCGTTGCCGACGCAAACAATGCTTTTCCGTCTTATATAGCGGCTTTTCCGGCGCAAATTCCCACGGACAAATACATAAAAAGCTTGGAAGATACGTTCTATAATATAGAGGGCGTCGATGAATTAGTTTTTGACAGGGGCGCTTTTTTGCGTTATGCGGAAATTAGCGATAATTTGAAACATTATAGAATGGTAGGGTTTGCTCTTATCGGAGCGGTATCGATGTTTTTTTTAATCGCTTTTATTTTGGCTCTTATTTACGGAGGAGAAAAAAGAAAGAATTTTTTCTTTTCTTTCGTGCAATATTTAATAGCTTCAATAATTGGTTTCTGGGCTTTGTGGGGATATTGTTCTTTTTTTAATTATGCTTTGTCGGCCGATCAAATATCCTCGCTCCTTGTAATTCCGTTCACCGCATTTTTGGGAACTGTAATGAAAGAATAGATGAAAAAAAATAAAATAATATTGATTATCTTTTTTATATTGCTATTTTATTTTTCCGCTTTCTCTCAAGGTTTAGATATAGACGAACAGTCTCGCAAGCTCGCTTCCGTCGAGACTTCTATAAAACAAAAAGAGAAAGAGAAAGATAAGTTTGTAAAAGACGAGAAAACCTTTAAGCGTGAAGTTGCGGATTTGGATAAATTGATAAATGAGGCTGAAAAAAAATTAAAAAGCATACTTCAAGATATAAGCGTTGCTCAAAAAAAAATGAGCGAGGCATCTAAAGATTATGATAACGCTTTAGAGCAGAAAGATATTCTAAATAAAACTATAGACGAGGAAGTTTTAATTTTTAATAAAATGAGCGCTAAACAGTCTTATGAGAAAAATCCTATAGAGTATAAAATAAGACAAATAGGAATAGAGCAAAAGCAGAGAAGTTTTGACGACGAAAATAAAAAAGCCGTCGTTTATTCTAAAGAAATGACAAAATGGGAGAAAGACAGGGATAATTTATTAAAACTGCGGGCAAAAGAAAGCGCCGTGATTGAGGAAAGGAAAAAATTGATAGAGGAGAAAAACCGCCTCTTAAAAAGCGCTTCTTCTAAAAGAAAACAGACGGAAGAAGAAATTAAAAAATTAAATGAAGACGCGAAAGTTTTGCAAAGTGTAGTCGATAAATTGATTCTTGAAAGTAAAAAAAGGAAAGAATCCGAAGAGTTGGAAAAAAAGCGTAAAGAAGCGGAGCTAAAAACTAAACCGAGCATAGCGCCTCCGCGCCCGCAAACTATTTCTCCCGCGTCTAAGAAAAAACAAACGCCGCGCGAAGATTTGATGTGGCCGGTTAACGGTTCGGTGATTTTACATTTTGGAAGAAATCATCATCCCGAGCTTAATACTTTTATAGTAAATAACGGGATAAAAATCAGAGCTCAGAGCAGTGCGCAAGTTAAGAGCGTCGCTTCTGGGACAGTAGTTTTTACGGGTCAGATTAGTTCGTATGGAAAAGTTGTTATAATTGAGCACGGATCTTTTTTTGCCGTCTATGGACAGTTAAGCGATATTTTAATAAAAAATGGAGCGAGAGTTAAAAAAGGCGACATTATAGGCAGGCTTGGAACAGGCAACAATAATGTTTTATATTTTGAAATAAGAAAAGACGATGTTCCCGATAATCCTATGTTGTGGCTGCGATGATGAAAACGATTGATAATAAATAGAAAAAAACACAAAAACCGAGGAGTAAAAATGAAAAATATAATTTCAAAAATTATTTTATTTTTTATGTTGTTTCAAATAGCGAATGTTTCAAATGTTTATGCCGCCGACGAAACTTATGATAAATTAAAAATTATGATTGACGTTATGGAGATGATAAGCGAACATTATGTCGATGATAAAAACACTAAAGATATGGCTGCGGGCGCGATAAGAGGGGTCGTCGGAACGCTTGATCCTTTTTCTCAATATATGGAGGAAAAAGCTTATAAGGATATGAAAAGCGAAACGGAGGGATCTTTTAGCGGCATAGGCATACAGATAGCCGCAAAAAACGGTTATGTTACCGTAATTTCTCCGATACCGGATTCTCCCGCTTATAAAGCCGGAGTTTTGCCGGGCGATAAAATATATAAAATTGACAATAAATCGGCCGTGGGTATGACTGTCGAGGAAGCCGTGAGTTTGATGAAAGGAAAATTTGGAACAAAAGTTACCGTAACGATGCTTAGAGACGGAGTTCCCGATCCGATAGAGTTTGCGTTAAAAAGAGACAAAATAAAAATTGTTACCGTCAGAAGCGCGCTTCTTGACAATAATATAGCTTATGTGAGATTGTCTGAATTTAACGCTCAAAGCGCAAGAGACATAGAGCAAGCTTTGGACGATTTTGCAAAACAGGTAAAAATTAAAGGAATAATTTTAGATTTGAGAAATAATCCCGGAGGACTTGTGGATTCGGCGATAGCGATAATTAGTATGTTTGTAAAAGATAAAACGACCACTCTTACGACGAGAGGACGCCATAAAAAATTGATTCAAGAATATCACACTTCGGGGGACGCTAAATATCCCAACGAGCCTTTAATAATTTTGGTAAACAGAGGTTCGGCTTCAGCTTCTGAAATAGTTTCAGGCTCTTTACAGGATTTTAAGCGGGCTTTGATTTTGGGAGCAAACACTTTTGGTAAAGGAAGCGTTCAGACAATTTTTCCTCTTTCCGACGGAACGGCTTTAAGACTTACGATAGCAAAATATTATCTTCCGTCAGGCAGACCAATTACGCGGGGAGAAAATCCTAATGATAGAAACGGAATTACGCCGGATATAGAATTTAAGTTGAGCATTGAAGATGAAATACGTCTATATGTTGAGTCAAATAAAGTTTTTGTAGATCCGCAAAAAGCAAAGATTGAAATTATAGATAAAGATCAGGCTCAAAAAGAAAGCGAGGATAATAAAAAAGAAACGGCGGGCGGGAAACAAGACGTTAAAAAAACGCAAATCAAAGATAAAGTTGAAACGATAAAAATTGAAGACGATGTGTTAAAAAGAGCGGTTGATATTATTAAAGCTAATAAAGTCAAAGAATATATAAATTCTTCAAAAGCTCTTGACGCCGATAAATTGGCTCAGAAAGAAGAGCGCGCCAAAGAAGCTGAAAACGCAAAGAAACAAAAAGAGGAAGCTGAAAAATTAAACAAGGAAAAATCAAATAAGCTGGAAGTGGATAAAATTGATAAATCCATGCCCAAAAAATAAGGGGAAATATGACCAAAAAAAATAATGAGCATAGAGAAAGTTTTTTAGTAAAGGGTTATATTGTTTTGTTTTTTCTTTTAGGAATAGGCATTTGGTATAGCGTTAACCTTTCTGTCGAAGGGCAAAAAGCGATAATAGATAATGATCTTGATCAGAAAATAAACGATATTCTCTTTGAGAGCGGTTTTAAGCAAGAAGATATTATTTTGCAATACGCTAAAGAAAAAAACAGCAAAAATATTCAATGGTTAGAATATTACAAAACCATACGATTAGAGGATAAATCTCAGCTTGAACACGTGGAGCCGCTTTTTAGGCAGGCGGCGCGGGCGGCAAAACTCGGACTTGAGAGAAAAAATTATGCCGATAAAGTGATTTATAAATTTTATTCCGAAAACAGAGGCGTTTATTCAAATATAACTTTTGTTTCTAACGATAAGAAAGAGCAAAAATCTCAAAGCCCCGCAGAAAATAAAACCCGCCGAAAGAAAAATAAATGAACATTTTTGCCATTGAAACATCTTGCGACGAGACTTCCGCAGCCATAGTTAAAGACGGAATTGACGTGCAGTCTTTGACTATCTCTTCTCAAATAAAAATTCATTCAGAATTTTTTGGAGTTGTCCCCGAGCTTGCCTCGAGGGCTCATACGGAAAATATCAATTGGGTTTTGGGAGAAACTATAAAGAAAGCGGGTTTTACATTTAAGGATTTTGAAAAAAAAATAGACGCTGTCGCTTGGACTGCGGGACCGGGTCTTGCCGGCGCTTTATTGGTGGGAGCTGTTGCCGCAAAAAGTCTTGCGAGCGTTTTTAAGAAACCGTCGGTGTCTGTAAATCATTTAGAGGGACATCTGTATTCGGCTTTTATCAATCAAGACGATCAAGACGGCGGTAAAAAAAATATAAAAATTAAATTTCCTTTTCTTGGAATGATTATTTCCGGCGGGCATACCGAGATGATAGCGGTTGAAGATTTTGGAAAGTATAAAATACTTGGCCAGACGAGAGACGACGCCGCCGGCGAAGCGTTTGATAAAGCGGCAAAAATGCTGGGTCTTTTTTATCCCGGCGGTCCGATAATAGATAAGAAAGCTCAAAAAGGCAGGGCTGATTATATTTTTTTTACGCGTCCTTATTTGAAAGATAGTTATGATTTTTCATTTTCGGGAATAAAAACCGCTTTGCTTAATTATCTAAAAAAAAATCCGTTAAAAAATGAAAAAGAATTAAATAATATTTGCGCGTCTTTTAGGCAGGCTATAGCCGAAACTTTATGCTTTAAGGCTTTCAAAGCCGCTAAGGATTATAAAATAAAAAATATAGCGCTCGGAGGAGGAGTATGCGCAAACAGTCTTATAAGAAAAATGTTTTTAGAAACTGCCGCAAAAAATAATATAAAAGTTTTTATGCCAAATCTTTTATATTCCGCCGATAATGCCGCAATGATAGGAAGCGCCGCATATTATAAAATTAAGAAAATTGGATTTTGCAAAGATAGTATAACAATGTCTCCGAATTTGAAATTGGAAAGCTGGTCTAATAAATAATAAATGAAATTGTTTGTTTTGTTGATTTTGCAAATGAAGTTTTTTGTTTTTTTTATAAAAATAGTTTTTTATAAAAATTACTTTTCCACCGTTTCAAGACTAATTCTTTTTAATTCTGCGTCTGTTTTTAACACTCTGACTTTCAATGTTTCTCCTACATAAACCACATCGCAGGGATTTTTTACAAATTTTGAACTGAGCTTTGAAATATGAATCAATCCGTCTTGATGCACTCCTATATCTACAAAAGCTCCAAAATCCGTCACATTTGTAACCGTTCCGTTAAGAACCATCCCTTCTTTTAAGTCGTCAATATCATTTATATCTTTGCTAAATTGCGCGGATGAAAAATTTTTTCTCGGATCAAATCCCGGTTTTTTTAATTCGGAAACAATATCGGTAAGCGTCAAAGTCCCTATATTGTTGTCGGCGTATTTTTTTATATCGATTTTGTCTATAAGTTTTTCATTACCTATCAAGTCTGAAATACTTGTCTCTAAATCATTCGCTATTTTTTCAACAAGCTCATATCTTTCAGGATGCACTCCCGAATTATCTAAAGGATTTTTGCCTTGCGGAATTCTTAAAAAACCGGCGCATTGAGTAAAAGTTTTTTCTCCCAGTGTCGGAACTTCCAACAATTGCGTTTTATCGTTAAAAGAACCGTTTTTAGTTCTGTAATCGACGATATTTCTGGCCGTAGTTTTACCTATACCGGCAACATAAGATAAAAGTTCGGTTGAAGCCGAATTGAGATTTACGCCTACAAAATTCACCGCGGATGAAACGGTTGCATCAAGCTGTTTTTTTAACCAAATTTGATTGACATCGTGCTGGTATTGACCCACGCCTATTGATTTTGGATCTATTTTTACAAGTTCGGCAAGAGGATCTTGCAGACGCCGCGCTATGCTTATAGCTCCTCTAACAGTGACGTCTAAATCTGGAAATTCCGCGCTTGCCAAAGGAGAGGCTGAATAAACGGAAGCTCCAGCCTCGCTTACTGTGACTAATTGCACGGAGATATTGTTTTTTTTTATAACGTTTTCAATAAAAGAGAGAGTTTCTTTTGAAGCCGTTCCATTTCCAACTGCTATCAATTCAACGCGGTATTCGTCGATTAAATCAAGAAGTATTGCTTGCGCTTCTTTTATTTTGCATACGGGATTATGGGGAAAAATTGCGCAGTGTTCTTTGAGATCGCCGTTTTTATTTATTACCGCGACTTTGCATCCCGTGCGAAATCCGGGGTCCACGCCCATTATAACTTTATGTCCGGCTGGAGGAGCAAGCAAAAGATTTTTTGCATTTTGCGCAAAAACATTTATCGCGTCCTTATCGGCTTCTTCCATTTTTGAAAGAAATATTTCAACTTGTAAAGATGGATATAAATGTCTTTCAAAAGCCGTTTTAGCGGCGGAATACAGTTCGGGATAAAAAAGAGCTTTTATATTTTTTGCCGGCGCGGCGTCTAAAATTAAATAGATTGCTTTATCGTCTTCAACGATTATTTTCCAAGATAAAATTTGTTCTTTTGCTCCGCGCCTGATGGCCAGAAGTCTATGTCCCGGAATTGTTTTAAGGGACTGAGAGTAATCATAATACATATCGTATTTTGTTTTTATTTCTTGCGCGGCTTTTAACGCTTTAGAGCGTATGGATCCTGTGTTTAATATAAAATTTCTGATTAGACCTCTTATTGACGCGTCGTCTGATAATTGCTGCGAAACTATGTCAATTGCGCCGTCAATCGCTTTTTCAATAGTGTCTATTCCTTTTTCATGGTTTAGATAAGGTTTTATAACGGCTGCGCGGTCCTCTTTGAGCAAACGTTTTTGAGATAATATTTCTAATGCGAGAGGTTCAAGTCCGGCCTCTTTTGCCGCCTGAGCTTTTGTATGGCGTTTGGGTTTGTAAGGAAGATACAAATCTTCAAGTTTAGTTTTTTCTTTGCAGTTTTCGATTTGTTTTTTTAACTCGGGAGAGAGTTTTTTTTGCTCGTCTATGCTTTTTAGAATAGTCTCTTTTCTAAGTTCAAGTTCGACATAATAATTTAATTTTTCAGAAATTTCGTGAACGCTTATTTCGGATAAATTTCCAGTTTTTTCTTTGCGGTATCGAGATATAAAAGGAATAGTATCTCCTCCGCTTAGCATGGATACGGTATTGCCGACGCTGTTTTGCGAGAGATTCAAATCTTGGGATATCCAATTGATAATAGTTTCAGCCGACATACGCTCTCCTAAGTTTTAGCAATAAACGACAAGGCAAAAAAAAGCAGAGTTAACCTTTTTTAATTAAATAAAAGATCAACTCTGTTAAAATAAAACTTATTTTTTCCCTACAATCTTAAAAACTTTCGTGCCGCAATCCGGGCAAACTCCCGAAAGAGCTTTCATTCCATTTTTCATAATAACGTCTTTTGGATCTTTAATCTCCACTTGTTTTTTACACTTCATACATCTTGCTTGTGCCATAATAGCCTCCAATAATTAAATTAACTTCTTATCATTAAAATATATCTTTTATAGGCGAGAAAGTTTTTCTATGAATTTGACATATTCCAAAACGTTTTATCGCTTCAATGTGTTTTTTCGAGCCGTATCCCTTATGTTTTTCAAAACTGTATTCGGGGAATTTTTTTGCAAAATCAATCATTATTTTATCTCTGGCAACTTTTGCAAGTATTGACGCAGCCGCTATGGCCGCGCTCTTTGCATCTCCTCCAACTATAGTCGTTTGAGATATTTTTAGATTAGGAATTTTTAGATTTCCATCCACTAAACATAAATCGGGCAAAACTTTAAGAGATTGTATGGCCTTTGTCATTGCCAAAAATACGGCTTGCAAAATATTGATATTGTCTATTGTCTCATTATCTACAAAAGCAATGGAAAAAGAAATTGCTTTTTTTATTATCTCGTCAAACAAAATCTCTCTTTTTTTTGACGAGAGTTTTTTTGAATCGTTTAATCCGTCAATAGTAATATCTTTTGGTAAAATCACAGCCGCCGCCGAAACAGGACCGGCTAAAGGGCCTCTGCCCGCCTCATCAACACCCGCTATGAAATTATAACCCTTATTGAAATAAGCGCCGTCAAATGAAAACAAATCCACTTAAATTTTAAGGTTTTTGTTCTTGATTTTTTTGCGCGCTTTGAGCCGCCGCTTCGTCTTTTAATCTGCGCGAAGAATCTTCAATAATCCTTGCGGCTTTTCCGGAAAGATTTCTCAAATAATATAATTTCGCTCTGCGGACTTTTCCGCGTCTGACAATTTCTATTTTTTCAATTTTTGGCGAATGCGCGGGGAAAATTCTTTCAACCCCTATGCCAAAAGAAATTTTTCTAACGGTAAAACTTTCAGAAATTCCGCCGCCTCTTTTTCTTATTACAACCCCTTCAAAAATCTGAATTCTTTCATTGCCGCCTTCGGTGACCTTAAAATGAACTTTAATTTGGTCGCCGGGATTAAAAAAAACTTCAAAATTTCTTATTTGTGATGTTTGCGCTTGTTGCAATAATGATAATGTCATTTTGTCAACTCCTTTATCTCTAAATTATATTTTTTTATCAAATCAGGCCTGCGTTTTCTTGTTCTTATAAAACTTTGTTGTTTGCGCCATTTCTCTATTTTTTTATGGTCTCCCGATAAAAGAACCGCCGGCGTTTTTAATTTCCCCAAAACAGCCGGTCGCGTATAATGAGGATAATCGAGCAAACCGTTATAAAAAGAATCGTTTATAATTGATTCTCTCTCTTTAACAACTCCGGGGATCATTCTTGCCACGGAATCTATTAAAACCATAGCCGGAATTTCTCCGCCGGTAAGCACATAGTCGCCTATTGAAATCTCCGTATCTATAAAATTCATAATGCGCTCGTCAATGCCTTCGTAATGACCGCATACAATCGCTAAATGATTGAATTTCGAGAGGTTTTTTATAATAGAAGCGTTTAATGTTTTTCCCTGAGGAGACATATATATAACTAATGGTTTTTTATATGAATTTTTATAAAACTTATTTTTTTTTCGGACGCCTATGCTTTTTAGAGCAGAAACTATAGGTTCAAGTTTTAACACCATGCCCGCTCCGCCGCCAAAAGGGTTGTCGTCCACTTTTTTGTGTCTATCTTTAGAGAAAGAACGAATATCTATAATATTTAATTCAATAATCTTATTTTTTATTGCGCGCGCTATCAAACTTTCTGAAAAAGGAGACTCTAACATTTTTGGAAAAATTGTTAGAACGTCAATCCTCATAAATCAATCCGTCATAATCCGCGCCGTCTGCCGAGATAATATTTCCATAAATCATCTCATGCTCTTTTGGTAAAGATACAAAAATCTTCTTTCTTATTACATTGACTTCTTTTATTACTGTTTTTAAGGCGGGGATAAGAATTTCTTCATATCCGCATTTTACAACCCAAACGTCATTGCTTCCAGTTGCTATCACATCAGAAAGAACTCCGAGATAATCGCCTGAAGCGTTAAACACTTCAAAACCGAGTATCCCGGAGATTTTCCAAGAATTTTGAGAGTTGTTTTTACCTTTTGTTTTACTCAACAATTTCCACCGTGGCTCTCTTGTCAAGTTTTGCTGAAGCAGAATTAACAATACATCTTATCGATTTTATTATTCTACCCTGCTTTCCGATAATCTTCCCTCTGTCGCCGTCCGCAACTTTAATTTCTAAGACCGTTGTCTTCTCTCCGACGATTTCCTTTACTTCCACTTGATCCGAATTGTCAACCAAAGCCTTGGCAATAAACAGTACTAGATCCTTCATAACTTCCCTCCACCAATCATTATTTGCTTTCTACTGTAGTTTTTTGAGCCTTTTTTATTAACTCAGCCACAGTATTCGAAGCTTTTGCTCCGACATTTAACCAATAGTTCACCCTATCAATTTTAACATTCAACTTATTATCCACGGCTATAGGATCGTATTGCCCAAGTATCTCTATCGGTTCGCCGTCTCGCTTCGCTCTCTGGTCTATTGCCACGACTCTATAATAAGGTCTTTTAGGTTTACCCTTTCTTTGTAATCTTAAACGAACTGCCATTTTATTCCTCCAAGTCTATAGTTTTCCAAATTCTGAGCGATTATATATGAATAACTGCTTTTTGTCAAACGACTATGTTATTTAGCGCAAATAAGTTAGCTAAAATATTCCATATTATTGATGTATATACAAAAAATATAACTATAAAAGCAAGAAGCTGTTAAATCTCTCAACATATTAGACTTTTTGTAATGAAAGGTTAAATGAATTTACAACATAATTTAATTATTTTGTAGTGTCTTTATTTATAGAGAGTTTTTTGCGGAGGCCGCCTTAAAAGGACGAGTCTATGAGCGAGATGTTTTTTTGGATTATCATTTGACACTGTGTGAGCCGCCCTACCTTATGTCGTAATGCGCGAGGGCGGCGAGTTTGGCAAATGCCAAAAAAATATAAGCGAATGTCCTTAGCGGCTGAAGTCAAAAAACTAAAAAGAAATCATAAAAAATAAAAGCAAGTGCCGTCTCTACACGTGACTTTACGGCAAAAACATAAGTCTATTATCTGTTTGAGGTTTTTTAGAAGCGGCAATACTCATATTTAGCTTTTCTCAATTCGTTATTGCTCGACTTTCATTTGCCCTTACTGCGTAAATCTATCAGGGCACCCCCTTTCATAATAGTGTTATGGCATCCTTTTTGAGCTTTTTCCAGCCTCCTATTTCTCTTTTTGTTTTTAATTTGAAATAATTCGTTGGAAAACCCGTTTTTAATTTTAATTTATGAAAAAGAATTTTCTTTTAATTATTATCTTTGTATTTTCATTTTGCCCTCTCGGATTAGCAAAAACAATCGATTGGAAAACAGTTGAAAAAATTACTTTGGAAATAAATCCAAACATTCGTTCAGCCCGTCTAAATCTTGAAAATGCAAAATATTCATACTATAGAGCTTTGGGAGTTTTTATGCCGGCTGTCGGATTGTCTGCAAACGCTTCTCAAAGCGATAATGATTCTATAACTGCAGACGGCAGAAGAGGTTTTGGAAATAATCTCAACACAAATTATACTTACGGCGTTAACGGAGCGTTTACTCTGTTTAATGGTTTTGCGGATTATTTTAAAGCGCGGCAAGCCTCGGCTGAATTAGATGCGGCAAAAGCTGATTATGACAGGGCTGTTTCCGACGCTATGTATAAAGCGGTTTATCAATATATAAATTTGATGTGGGCTTATGAAAGAGCTGAATTGCTTGAAAGCATAAAAAATACAAGAATGCAAAATAGAGATATGGTAAATCTTAAGTATAATTCTGGAAATGCGGACTTGGGGTCTTTGAGGAGAATTGAAGCGGATCTTGAAACCGCTAAATTAGATTTAAGAAAATCTCTTAGAAATATTGAAACTGTTTCGGCCGCTTTGTCTGCCGCGATAGGATTGGACGAAAATGAAATATTGGAAACTTCCGAGAGAATTTCAAATGTTGAAAAAATTCCTCCAAAACCAAAATTTAATGATTTAATAAAAACAATTCCCGAATATAAAAAAGCGCAGTATAATATTGAAAGCGCAAGCGCTCAATCTATGGCTGCAAAAAGTCCTTTCCTGCCCGCCGTTTCTTTGTCGGGATCTTTCAATCAAAATAATCCCGAGAGAATGTTTTCAGAAAACCGCATAAATAATTGGAATGCCGGACTTACGATAAGCTATGCTCTTTTTAACGGAGCCAGAGATTATCTTGCCGCTAAAATTGCGGCAAATAATTATGAGACGGCAAAAAATAATTTTATAGACACGGTCAACACGCTCAAAGCTCAGGTGGTTTTAGAATATAATAGTTTGACGGACGCTTGCGAGACGATAGCTTTAAGGATTTTATATCTTGCGGCCGCGGAACTCCAATCGGAAATTTCGGATAGAAAATACATGAACGGTTTGTCGTCTTATCAAGATTGGTATTTGATAAAAAACGATTATGTAAACGCTCAAAACGCTCTTTTAGAAGCTAAGAGAAACGCCGCTTTGCAGGAAGCGGCTTGGCTTAATTTTATAGGCCAAAAGGAATTTACAAAAGGAAAATGAAATGAAAAAAAAGTTGATTATTGTTTTTGCCGTCTTAATAATTTTATTTGCCGCGGTGTTTCTTATTTTTAGAAAAAATACAGTAAGGATAGAAAGACGAGCGCAGCTTGAACAAAAAGATATTGAGGTTGAGTTTCGTCTCACGGGAGAAGTAATTCCAAGAAATAGAATTGAAATAAAATCTCAAATTTCAGGAAGGATTGAAAATATTTTAGTTAAAGAAGGGGATAGAGTAAAAAAAGGCCAGACTCTTGTTTTGATGAGTTCAAGCGAAAGAGCTTCGATGCTTGACGTGGCGCGGTCTATGGGCGAAGCGGAATATAAAAAGTGGCAGGAAATTTATCGCGAGGCGCCAATATCAGCGCCGATGAACGGCTTTATAATTTTAAGGGATAAAGAACCGGGGCAAACGGTCGGCGTAAGCGACGTTATTTTAGCTATGGCCGACGATTTGATAGTCGATGCAAATGTGGACGAGACGGATTTGAAATATATGAAAATAGGACAGCTGTTAAAAATGCGTCTTGACGCTTATCCCGATATTGAATTTGGAGGAGTTGTCGAGCATATAGCTTATGAGTCTAAAGTTGTAAGCAATGTGACCGTTTATACAATTCGTATAAAACCAAAAAATCCGCCGAAGTTTTTTAGGTCCGGTATGACGGCTACGATAACCGTTGAAATAGACAATAAAAAATCCGTTTGGGCTATACCGTCCGAATTTATCAATACGATAGGCGGCGAACACATTGTTCTTGTTCTTGATGATAAAAATTTAAGATCTAAAAATGATAATCAGGCAAAAAAAGATAATGACGAACAGGCTAAACGTCCGGAAAGAAAAATAAATTCCGAAATAAAAACAAGGGACGGAAATGTTGTTTCAAAAAAAGTGGATGTGGGAATCTCCGACGGTAAATGGACTGAAATTCTTTCGGGATTAGATAGAGACGATACTGTTGTTATAATCGGCACAAGAAAAGAAAACGCGCAAAAACAGCCGATGAGAAATGTTAGATAATTCTATTTTGTAAGAATTGATGTCGTCGCGGCGCGCATAAATTTGGTATATGGAAAAATAAAAAAATGAAAATAATAGAGTTAAAAAATCTAAAAAAAACTTATCATTTGGAAAAGACGGAAGTTCCCGTTTTGCACGGCATAAATTTAGAAATAGAGCAGGGCGAATTTGTTATGATAATGGGCGCTTCGGGGAGCGGGAAATCAACACTACTTAATATTTTGGGACTTTTGGATAAGCCGAGTTCGGGATCTTTTAAGCTGGTTGGGACTGAAATTGCAAAATTTACAGACGATCAAACGGCATCTTTAAGAAATCATTATCTCGGATTTATTTTTCAACAATTTAATCTTTTACCGAAGTTGACGGCCGTCGAAAACGTCGCGCTTCCTTCCATTTATTCCAATATAAAAAACAAACGTTATCTTGAGGATTCAAAAGAACTTCTTGATACAGTCGGACTTTCTCAGAGAATACATCATCGCCCAAATGAGTTATCGGGCGGACAGCAGCAAAGAGTTGCGATAGCTCGTTCTCTAATCAATAAGCCGATTATTATTTTTGCCGACGAGCCGACGGGAAATTTAGATTCTAAATCCTCTCAAGAGATTATCAAACTCTTAAAAGATTTGAATAATTCCGGAATTACGATTGTTATGGTTACTCACGAACTCGAGCTAAAAAGTTATGCGACAAGAACTATAACATTGCGCGACGGCGCGGTGGTTTCGGATGAAAAAGCAAAGGATATTGAGCAAAGGGGTGAAATAAAATCGGATTTTCATTGGTTTAAGAAAAGCAGTTTTTCTTTTTTAAGATTTAAGGATTATTTTTTAGAGGCTTGGCGTTCTCTTGTTGGAAATAGAATGCGATCAATTCTTTCTATTTTGGGAGTTATGATAGGAGTTGCAAGTCTTATAGCAATGCTTGCCGTCGGAAAAGGCGCGCAAATTTCTGTGGAAGAACGCGTGGCAAATCTTGGGTCAAATCTTTTAATGATTACTCCGGGCAATCCGCAAAGAGCGGGAATATCGTCTGAAAGCGGGGCGCGTCTGCGTTTTACAAACGACGATGTTTACGACTTAAAAGAAAATGTAAAAGGGATTAAATATGCTTCGGGAAATGTCGCTGGGAGAGTTCAGATTGTGGCAAACGGTAAAAATTATAACACTCGTCTCGAGGGCGTTTCGGCCGATTACGAATTTATGCGAAATTCCACTCCGCAAATCGGGCATTTTTTTACAAAACAAGAAGACGATCAAAAAAAGAGAGTGGTTTTGTTGGGCAGGACTGTGGTTGAAAAAATATACGGCGACGCCGATTATAATCCCGTCGGAGATTATATAAGAGTGGGGTGGGTGGATTTTCAGATAATAGGAGTGCTGCCTAAAAAAGGATATAGCGGCTGGCGCGATGAAGACGATAAAGTTACTGTTCCTTTGCTTACGGCTTTGTACCGCCTTGCGGGAAATCAATATTTTAGCAGCATAGACGTTGAAGTTGAAAACGGTTATGATATGAATATTGTTTCAGATGCAATTGTTAAAAGACTTTTATTTATTCATAGGTTTTTGCCCGCGCAGACGGATGCCGTTCGCATAAGAAATATGGCAGAAATTCAAGAAACGATGGCTCAAATGAGCCGCGCATTTTCATTGCTTTTAGGCTCGATAGCTTTTATAAGTTTGCTTGTTGGGGGAATAGGAATTATGAATATAATGTTTGTCTCAGTTACCGAGAGAACAAAAGAGATAGGACTTAGAAAAGCTATCGGCGCAAATAATTCAGACATTCTTTTTCAGTTTATAATAGAGTCTGTTTTTATTTGTTGCAGCGGGGGAATTATTGGAATTGTGTTTGGTTTTTTGGCTTCATTGATTATAGGAAAATATGCCGGCTGGGCTACGTCTATCTCTTCTTTTTCAGTGATTTTGGCTTTTTGTTTTTCCGTTTTAATCGGTTTGATTTTTGGAGTCTGGCCTGCGATGAAAGCGTCAAGGTTAAATCCTATAGACGCATTGCGGCGCGATTGATTTGTTGTTGCCGCCCGCTTGTCATTTCGGGTGTAAATCGCAATGATAAATTGTTGTTTTTGTTTTTTGACAGAAGTTCAATATATTAGAAGCACTGCATGCTTTTTAATCTAAAAAAGCAAAATTCTGGGCGACAATGATTGACAAATTAAGTTTCGTTTTATTAGCGAAAATTTGTCAAGAATAATAAAGGGGTGAGGATGTGAGAAAGGTCTTTGTAGTGTTTTTAACGATGATGTTTTTTGTTTTGGGTTTAACTTCAGTTTCGGCTTCGACGTATATGGACGTTAGCACAACAGGGGATGTTGGCACAACAGGAAATCGGAAAGAGTCGAACGAAGAGTTTTTGGATGTTGGCGCAGCACAAAAGGTGAAAAAAGCGGTAGTCTATTCAGAGGAAAATTTCAAAAAGAAAGAAATTATTGAATATTCAAAGATTCAGTTTTTTAATAATAAAAAAATAAAAACCTCTGTATTGATAAAAACTATAAAGCTGCAAATGATTGATGACGAGCAATGTCTATATTCAACGCTTAAAACGTTAATGGAAAAAAAACAGTATCTGGCGTCGCGGGAAATTATAGATAAAAACGGAATAAAACCTAATAGTGAACTTATTAGGAATAATGTATGGCTTCCGTCGGAGAAAGTTGTTCGGATTATTCTCATTGTAAGATATAGTTTTTTTCTTCTTTTAACCCAAAGGGTGCATTACACTTTTTACTATTAAAAAGTCCAATAAAAAAAGACCGTGTGCGCGGAGAGAATTTTTCGTCTCTTTCAGCTCACACGGTCAATTTTTTATATTAAGAAAAGCCTTTACATTCTGCGTGTTTTTATTTCCAACTCCCTTTTTCCTGCCCGACCCTTCGGGCTTTTTTCTGTTTTTTTGAAATTTCATTTTCCTCACCTCGTCTAAAAAAAATCTATTTTTTCGCCGTTTTAGATTTTAACTTTGGTCAAATCCCATGGAGATAAATTTTTATGGCAACAGCAATAATAACCAACACAAGCGCAATACATCCAACGACCAAAGCTTCAGTTTCATATCCCAGCCTATTAAGCCACTCTCCAAAAAAAATTAAAATCATTGCCGCAATAAAACCAAAGAAAAAAATATTATCCAGCGTTTTGCGTTTTATTCTTTTTATTTTCAAACTCCTTTTTTTTTGCGCCAAAAACAATTTTTGTTTTTATTATACCGCATTTTTACAATTTTGCAAGTTTGTGCTTTCGTGGATTATTTTTTTCAATATTGGACAACGTGTTCAACATCTCTTTTATTTTTTCCGTTGTTTGATTTTTCAACGCCGCATAATAAGCCGGATATAAAATCAACGCTCAACTTTCTAATGTGGGTTTTGGCGCAAAAGGAGCACAGGGTGTTATTGCCGAAATGAAAGAGGAAGTGGAAAAAAGCAAGAAAGCAATGACGGCTGAAAACAGAAAATGGCTTTTTGATATAAAAGACACGGCAAAAGAGGATGCTGTAAAAGAGGGATTGGGAGCCGAGGAAGTGGAACTTTATAGCGAGCTTGTGCAGTCGGTGGCGACATTAAACTTTAACGCTGCGGGGATAACGCCGCAGGAGTGGTATGAGAATTATAAGACACAGATACAAACGGAGTCAAAAGGGACGGTGGGCGAGAGTAAGGTTGGGGGCGAGAAGTTTGATCAAATAATTGGGGAACGCGGGGCGGCGGCATTGGACGCGGCAGAGGAAGCGACGACGAGGCTTGACAACTTGAATGTTGCGCGAGAAATGGAAAAGGCGGGAAAAGACGCAAGAGCGATACGACTTGCGACGGGGTGGGAGCGAGGGGCTGAAGGGAAATGGCGGTATGAGATAGACGACGTAAAGATAGAGTGGTCTATAAATAGTCGGACAAGTCTAAAAATGGATTTAAGCGAATTTCTATTAGATAGGACATCGGAAGAATTGTTAAAGGCATATCCAGAACTTGCCGGCGTAAGAATAGTAGTATATCCGTCTAATCAAACAGAGGACGGATATTATGACGAAAATAATAATATGATATTTATAAATTCGGCAAGCCCTAATCCTGAAATGACATTGATACACGAGATACAGCACGTGATACAAAGCAAAGAGGGATTTGCGGAGGGAACTAATTTAGATGAACCTTATTCAGAATTAAAGAGAGAGAGAAATAAAGAGTTGTCGCCGGTGTTTAGGAAAGCGCTTAAGGAGACGGGGCTGATTGACGAGCGGGGCGAATTGAAAGAGGAATATACAAATGAGATTGGCGTGAGGTTTTTTATATTTGATTCGCAGGTAAGCGATATAGTTTATGGGTATAAAAAT
>JAISQF010000009.1 GCA_031274365.1 Elusimicrobiota bacterium
CACAGCACAGCACAGCACAGCACAGCACAGCACAGCACAGCACAGCACAGCACAGCACAGCACAGCACAGCACAGCACAGCACAGCACAGCACAGCACAGCACAGCACAGCACAGCACTAATAATCCTATCTCTAATGGCGTAGTTAATTCATTATTGCAATATAAAGTAAATAATTGGATTAATGCCAAAAAAGAAGATTCTCAATCAATAGAGTCTGCTTTCTTAAAAAATATAGAACAAAATAATTATTTAAGGCAGCCTCAAAAAGAAGCGTTGGAAGTTTTTTTATGGCTTAAATTTGCGGGTAATAATAAAAGTCTTTACGATATTATTAAAAGCGGTTTGCTTTATGACAATAGATTAAATGTTGAATATTCTATTCCAAAACAATTTGAAAATAAATATGTCGCAACTTTCTTATATCAGTTTAGTAAAAACAATAAATTGGAAAAATTTGCGACAGAGTTAAATAAAAATCCTGAAGCTGAAAAATGGGATAAAATATTAAAAGACATTTTGCATAATTTTGATTATCCAAATTATTTATACAGTCTGCCTATGGGCGCGGGCAAAACATATTTAATGGCATGCTTTATTTATACTGAGCTTTACTTTTCTACTATATTAAATGATAAACGATTTGCTCAAAATTTTATTATTTTTGCTCCGCAGGCTTCCAAAACTGCAATACTTCCTTCATTAAAAACAATTAAAAATTTTAATCCCGAATATCTTTTTTCCAAAGACATCGCGACGCGGCTAAAAAATGTCATTCATATTGAAATTTTAGACGCTTTATCTTCCGATAGAAAAGATAAACTGCAAGGTAAAAATCCTAATTTAGAAAAAGTCAACAGATTAAATCAAATTAAAGAAACGGGACTTGTTTTTATTACTAATGCGGAAAAAGTGGTAATGGAAAAGTATTCTGACAGCGATATTGTAATGACTGACAAAAATTCAATATTGTATGATTCGCAAAAAATTGAGGAATTGGAAAAAACAAATGAATTGCGCGAGAGATTATCTAAATTAAAAAATTTTACGGTTGTTTTAGACGAAGTTCATCATTCTTATGCGAAAGAAAAAGATGAAAAGAAATTAAGGCAGGCGGTCAATACTTTGAATCAACATAAAAATATAAATAATGTCATAGGGTTGTCCGGCACTCCTTATGTCGATAGCAAAATAATAACTGAAGAATTTACTCTCAAATTAAAGCAAATACAAGATATCGTTTATAATTATCCGCTAAATTTGGGCATAGGCAATTTCTTAAAAATTCCTGAAATAAAAAAAGCCGATGTTAAAGAGAGCACTTTTATTAAACAGTCTCTGACGGATTTTTTTAGAGATTTTGACAAAACATATTATGACGGGACGCAAAGTAAAATAGCTTTTTATTGTCCGTCCATCGCTAAATTAAACGATGAAATTCTACCTGTTATACAAGAGTGGTATGTCAAACATAGACCAAATAAAGAAAGCGAGATTTTTAAGTTCTATACAAATGTGTCAAAAGATGAGGAGAAATATAAATTGCCAAAAGACGCTCTGGCAACATTTAATAATTTGGATAAGCCGTATTGTAAAAAAAGAGTTATTTTACTTGTGGCGATAGGCAAAGAAGGCTGGGACTGCAAAAGTTTAACGGCAGTATCGCTGCCTCGCAAACATACGACTAAAAATTTTGTTTTACAAACTACATGCCGTTGTTTAAGAGAAGTAAAAGATGCAAAAATAGAAAAAGCTCTCATTTATTTATGTCCCGATAATTACGAGGCTTTGGATAAAGAATTGCAAGAAAACTATAAACTATCTATACGAGATCTGAAAAATGAGAAAAAACAATTTATAGATGTTCAAGTGAGAAAACCTAATCTTGGCAAAATAAAATATAAACAGGTAAAAAAAGAATGGAAATTAATATCTTGCACAACAGAAACTCCGGATGAAAATATAGAAACTTTTAATTTTGATTATTATAAATATAAATATTTTTATCAAACGGATATAACAACGGCGGGGATAGGCGGAAAGGGAATTGTAGAGAGAGAAAATCAACCTTTACAAACACGAGAAATTGAAAGTACGCGCATTACAAATATAGAAGATTTTATTTATCGAATAAGCGATTATTTATATGGAAAATATGATGAAACGGAACTCTATAAACAATATAAAACAAGTTTAGAAAAAATATTAAAAATCATAGATGCAAATCACGACTGGCTTTTAGCTAATCCTAAATTAAATTTAGAAATTATTTTACAGGATATTGCAAGCATATTTGCCGATAGTAAAAAATATAAAGAAGATTTTATAACTGTCGATACGGAAATAGAGCTTTTAGAATGGCTTACAAACACTCCTAAAATAAACATAATGAAATCAAGCGGCGAAATAGAGGTTTTAATCCCACAGATAGAAAACGACATAAAAACATATCAAAAACATCCACAGGATATAGAAACGGATTATTTTATAAATGAAAACAATATAGATCCCAACGATATTAGTTTTAATTATGTTCCTTATAAGATGGATTCTATTTTTGAAAAAAGTGCTCTTGTTGAAATGCTCAAATTAAGCGAGCTTGCAGGATTAGAGGTGTATTTTAACGGTTTCAAAGATAAAGAGTTACAAAATTTCTATATAGAAACGCCGAGAGGGATATATACGCCCGACTTCTTAATTCTAAAAAGAAAAGAAAACAAAAAATATAAAAAAGGACAAAAGGGTGATATAGAAAAAGTTTTGATTGTAGAAACTAAAGGTAAGCCGTATTACGAGGATTTCAAGACAAAAGAAAAGTTTATAAAGGGTGATTTTTTGCACTTTAATAAAAACTTTTCTTTCCACTGTTTTGTTGACGAGGACGGCAAAAACGATTTTAGCAGGCAGCTGATAAAATTCAAAGATTTATTAAAAATATTTTGAGAGGATAGAATATGACTAAACTAAAAAAATACAATATAAGTCCGGCAAAAGGGCAGGCATTGCTTAACTTTGACGGCAGAAATATGCCAAGCGCTATGGATTTATATGAGACGGAAATTGTAGAAAAAGTTTTTAACAAAAACAATGAATTGCCGTTAAAAGAAACAACTCTAAATGCTGATTTTATAAATTTACTTTTGCAGGGCGATTGTTTGTCCGCTTGCGCATATCTCAAAGAAAAAAATATAAAAATAGATTTGGTTTATATTGATCCGCCTTTTGCAAGCGGAGCAAATTATGCAAAGAAAATATATTTAAGAAACGGCGGCAAAGAATTTGAAGCCGACGATAATACCATAGGCGAAGAAGTTATGTATGGCGACATTTGGCAAAAAGAAGACTATTTGAATTGGCTTTACGAGAGACTGCTTGCAATAAGAGAAGTTATGAGTGAAACCGGCAGTATTTATGTTCACTTGGATTGGCATATAGGACATTATGTAAAAGTTATGATGGATGAAGTTTTTGGGGAGGAGAATTTTATAAATGAGATTATTTGGTGCTATACGGGTCCCGGTTCTCCCAATATGAAACAATTCAGCAGGAAGCATCATAATATATTTTGGTATGCAAAAAGCGAAGAATGGATTTTTAATGAAGCTGATATAAGAGTTGCTTCGGAAGTGCATAGCGGCGGTTTTAATAATGAAATGAATTCTCCGGTTAGCAAAGGTTATTCTCAAAAAGGAAAGATACCGGAGACTTGGTGGGAATTTGCCGTCTCGGAACGATTCAAAGTTGACGGAGTAAATAGAGTGGATTATCCTACAGAGAAACCTATAAAACTTCTTGAACGAATAATAAAAGCTTCGTCTGACGAAGGAATGATAGTAGCGGATTTCTTTTCAGGCAGCGGCACAACGGCAACAGTCGCTCATAAGTTAGGCAGAAAGTTTATAGCCTGCGATATAGGCATAAATGCGTTACAAACTACAAGAGACAGACTTGTGAAAGCAAAAGCCAATTTTGACATATTAAAAATACGAGACGGATTAAGATTGTTTAGAAATCCGGCGCAAACCACGGCAAAATTATTTAGCTTAATAGACGGTTTTAGATCTGCGAAAGATTTAGAATTAGACAATTTTTGGATAGGAGCGATACCAAAAGGCAATTATTATAGCCCCGTTAAATTTGTGGGATTATATGAAAAATTATCAAAAGAATTATTAGATGTTATTATACAGGAAATCATAAGATTAGAGGATACAAATGACAGCCTAAAAGAAATAACCGTTATCTACGCTCATAAAGATAAAGAAATAGATCAAAATTATATCGATAAAGAGGCGGGTAAAAAATCGGAATTGAAAATAAAACTTGTCTCTTTAGACAGTTTGCTTGCTGAGAAAAAAGACGTTTTGTTTATGCCCGATAACGTTTCAATCTCTGTAAAAAAAGACGGAGAAAAATATAAAGTAAAAATAGAAAAATTTTTCAGCCCTTATTTGAAAAAGAAAATAGATGAGTATAATGATAAAAAAGTGACAAAAGTATTAGAAGGAAAAGAAAAAGAGTTAGAAAAAAAGATAAAAATAAGCGAAAACGGATTAGAGTTAATAGAGAGCGTTCAGTTTGACACCACGTTAAAAAAAGATATTTGGACGAGCAATTTGAGTTTAGAGGATAAAGCTGGAGTTAAAGAAAAAATTAAAGGCGAGTATGTTTTGGATACGGATAAATTTTTAATCAAAATCCGCAATATAGCCGGCGATGAAATTATTTTGCCGTTCCCGTCTGTATAACTTGTCAGCCGAACTTGAGACGTGATGCGCAATGTAAAGAGTAAATCTGAATCAAATTTTTTAATTAAGCGCTCATTATTGTTATATTGTTATAAAGTTAATAAAAATGTAGAATTCTGCCAAAATAGACAAATAAAGGCAGGAAAGGAAAAATGTTAAAGGAAGCGCAAAAACTGCAGGAGAGCCGCAAAAAAGCTCGGCTTGAACTTTCAAACGGAATTACTCTTGAAGGATTTTTGATAGGAGCAGACACCAGCGTCAGCGGAGAGATGGTATTTAATACCGGTATGCTCGGATACAGCGAAGCCATGACTGATCCGTCATATCTGGGGCAAATTCTAACGTTTAGTTTTTGTCTAATAGGCAATTATGGCGTCCCCGCGTTTAATAGCGGGGATTTTTTTATGTCTTTAGGTCATGAAAGCTCGTCGATAAAAACGCAGGGAATAATTGTTTCCGATATTTTTGACGGTTATTATCATCACAATTCGGACACTTCGCTTGAGGATTGGATGAAAAGCCAAAATGTTCCCGGAATTTCGGGAATAGACACAAGATATTTGGTTCAACTTATAAGAGAAAGCGGAAATCTTTTTGGAAGAATTGTTCCGCAGGGATATAAAGGCGGCAGGATTGATAGATTTGAATTCTTGGAAAATTTTAAGGATAATGAATATGTCGATCCGTCAAAATATAATCTTATGCCGTCCGTATCGACGAAAGAAATTAAATATTTTGGCGAAAGCGGAAAAACTGTCGGGCTTATAGATTGCGGAGTTAAATGGAATATTATAAGAATGCTTTTAGAGAGAGGATGCAGAGTAATTCTCTTGCCGTGGGACAGCGATTTTTCAAAAGTTCAATGCGACGGCTGGCTTATATCAAACGGTCCGGGCGATCCAGCAAATACAGGCGATTTAGTTGAAAGAATAAAAAAAGATATTTTGCCGCAAAATAAACCGATACTTGGAATTTGTTTAGGACATCAGCTTCTGGCTTTGGCAAGCGGAGCGCAGACAAAAAGATTAAATCACGGGCATAGAAGTCATAATCAACCCGTTTATTCTTTGCCTGAAAAAGCCGCTTTTATGACGAGCCAAAATCATAGATATGCCGTCGATAAAAAAACAATTCCTGCGGGTTGGAAATTATGGTTTGTAAATGCAAACGATGATTCTGTGGAAGGATTGATACATAAAACTAAACCTTTTATGTCCGTTCAATTTCATCCCGAAGCTTCAAGCGGTCCAAACGACACAGGCTGGATTATGGATAAATTTATATCGTCATTATAGCCGGAGTTAAAAAAGGAAAAAATGCCATTATTAAATTTCTTAAAACCAAAAAATAAAAAAAAGCAAAAAATAATTCTTCTGGGTTCCGGAGCTTTGTCTATCGGACAAGCGGGAGAATTTGATTATTCGGGTTCGCAGGCCGTGAAGGCTTTGGAAGAAGAGGGAATTGAGACGATAGTTATAAATCCCAATATCGCTTCCGTTCAGACAAATAAAGGAGAAAACAAAAAAGTTTATCTCTATCCCATCACTCCTTTTTGGGTCGAAAAAATTATCAAAATAGAAAAACCAGCCGCCATCATTTCAAGTTTTGGAGGACAAACTTCGTTAAATTGCGTCATTGCTTTGCATAAAGCGGGAGTTTTAGAAAAATACGGAGTAAAAGTTTTAGGGACGACGGTAGAAGCTTTGGAAATGTCCGAGGATAGAGAAATGTTTGCAAAAAAAATGGGAGAGATAAACGTTCCTGTGGCTCCGAGTTTTGCCGTTTCTAATGTCGAGGAAGCTTTGGAAAAAGCGGATGAAATAGGTTATCCCGTCATCACGCGTTCCGCTTTTGCGCTCGGAGGTCTCGGCAGCGGACTTGCCAATAATTCTTCGGAACTTAGATCTCTTACTCAATCCGCTTTAATGAGCAGCCCGCAAGTTTTGATAGAAAAATCTCTCCATGGCTGGAAAGAAATTGAATATGAAGTAATGCGCGATAAAACCGGAAATACGATTACGATTTGTAATATGGAAAATTTTGATCCTATGGGCATACATACCGGCGACTCGATTGTTATTGCTCCATGCCAAACTATAAATAATGTTGAAAATAATATGATGAGAGATACGGCGATAAAAATAGCAAAAAGCATAGGCGTCGTCGGAGAATGCAATGTGCAGTTTGCTCTAAATCCAAAAGAGTATAAACTTTATGTCATAGAAATAAACGCAAGATTGTCTCGTTCGTCGGCTTTGGCAAGCAAAGCCACAGGTTATCCGATAGCTTATATAGCCGCAAAAATAGTTGTGGGTTTTGATTTGCTTGAGTTAAAAAATCCGGTCACAGCCACGACAAGCGCTTTTTATGAACCCTCTTTGGATTATGTCACATTAAAAATACCGCGTTGGGATTTGACAAAATTCAGCGGCGTTTCAAAACAGCTCGGCACGCAGATGAAAAGCGTCGGCGAAGTAATGGCTATCGGCAGAAATTTTTGCAGCGTTTTGCAAAAAGCCGTTAGAATGGTAAATGAAAATGAAGACGGGATTACGGCTAAAGTTTTTAGCGCCGCTTCCGACGAGGATTTGGAAAAAGAATTGATTTTTCCGACGAATTTAAGAATTTTTGCAATTTATGAATGTTTTAAGAGGGGAAAGAGTCTTGATTTTATCCGCGAGAAAACAAAAATAGATCCTTGGTTCTTATCTCATATTAGTTTTATATCTCAATCTCAAAAAGAGTTGACGGAATTTTTTAGCGCAAATGAAAAAAACGCTTCGGTTTCAAAACAGGATATTCAAAGTGCGGTAAAAAAAATCTCAAAAGAATATTTGCATAAATTAAAACACATCGGTTTTTCAGATTTTCAAATTGCGAAAATATTTTTAGAGGTTTGCTACGGCGCGGAATTTAAGTTGAGCATTAAAGAAATAAGAGATTTTTCCCTTGCCGTCCGAAAAGCCAGAAAAGATTTGAAAGTTCTTCCCGTGGTAAAAAGAATAGACACGACATCTTCGGAATATCCGACGAAGTCCAATTATCTTTACCTTACTTATGAAGGTATGCATAATGACATTAGCCTAAAGAAAAATAAAAACAGCATAATTACTCTTGGCAGCGGAAGTTATCGCATAGGCAGCAGTATAGAATTTGATTGGTGCTCGGTGATGACGAGCGCATATTTTAAGAGTAAAAAAAATGACAGCGTTATAATAAATTGTAATCCGGAAACCGTTTCCACAGATTTTAGCGCGTCGGACAGATTGTATTTTGAAGAGCTTTCTTTCGAGAGAGTTTTGGATATTATAGACATAGAAAATCCTTTGGGCGTGATAGCTTGTATGGGCGGACAAAATCCGAACAATTTAATCGCTCCTTTAAGCCAAGCTAAAGTTAATATTTTAGGGCATAGCCATAAAAGCGTCGATGCCGCCGAGGACAGGAGTAAATTTTCGGCAACGCTTGATAAGTTGGGCATAGATCAACCCGCTTGGACATCGGCTTCGTCGAGAGAAGAAATCGATATGTTTATAGAAAAAAATTCTTTTCCCGTCTTAATTCGCCCGAGTTTTGTTTTGTCCGGCACTCTTATGAATGTGGCAAATGATAAACAGAGTTTGGATTATTTTCTTTCTCTAACTAAAGATATTTCGTCCGACTTTCCCGTCGTTATTTCAAAATTTATACAAGACGCAAAAGAAATAGAATGCGACGGAGTGGCTAAAAACGGCGAAGTGATTATTTCTTTAATAAGCGAACATATTGAAAACGCGGGAGTTCATTCGGGCGATGCGACTATGGTTTTTCCCGCGCAAAAAACTTATACCCAGACAGTCAATGTTATAAAAACTATAGTCAGAAAAATCGTTAAAGATCTTAATCTAAACGGTCCTTTTAATATTCAGTTTATAGCCAAAGATAACGACGTTAAGGTTATCGAATGCAATGCGCGCGCTTCAAGATCTTTTCCTTTTATTTCAAAAGTTTCGGGTATAAATCTGGCCGAGCTTTCATGCAAAGCGATGAATAATGAAAAAACGGGAAAAATATTTTTAGATGAAAGCGAAATACCTTTCGTCGGAGTAAAGGCCTCGATGTTTAGTTTTCAAAGATTAGACGGAGCCGATCCGGTAAGCGGAGTAGAGATGGCTTCCACCGGCGAAGTCGGATGTCTTGGAAAAAATTTCAATCAGGCTTTGCTTCTTGCAATGGAAGCGACTCAAATAAAAAAACCTCAAAAAGGAATTCTCTTAAGCACCGGGCGCGAAAAAGATAAAGTTAAATTTATGTCCGTGATAGACAATTTATATAAATTAAATATTCCTATCTATGCGACTTCCGGGACTGCGAGATATTTGGAAGAAAGGGGATATAAAGTTCACACTGTTCATTGGTCCACAAGTCTTGAAAGTCCCAAAGCGGTTGATATTATAACGGAAGGGAAAGTTGATTTGATAATCAATATAAAGAAAAGTCTTGAAATGGACGAATTTCAAAATAACGCTCAAATAAGAAAAACGGCCGTAAAATGCGGATGTTCGATACTTACTAATTTAGAAAAAGCAATAGCATATTTTAGGGCTTATGATTCTTATAATGATTTGCAAAGCGCGGATGATTGCATAAGCTTGTAATTTTTATCCAAAAGATTATCCGCAAAATATATAAATGACAATTGCAGTTAAGACAATAACAATAATGCTTAAAGCGCTCTAAAAAAAATGAAATAGTAAATAGTGGAAAAGGAGTTTTTATGTGCGGGATTATCGGCATTGAAAATACAAAAAACGCCGCGGTTTTAGCCGCCGCCGGTCTTGTGACTCTTCAACATAGAGGAGAAGAATCCGCGGGAATTACCATAAGCGGAATTGACAAAATGAGAACCGTCAGGTCTATGGGCTTGGTCTCAAAAATTTTTAATGAAGAAACGTTAAAAACAATGAGAGGATGCGCGGCAATAGGTCATGTGAGATATACGACTTCGGCTAAAAGCACTCTTGTAAACGCTCAGCCTTTTCAAATAAGCTGTATGCACGGCAGAATTTCCGTCGCGCATAACGGGAATATCACCAACTTTCCTCAAATAAAAAAAATGCTTTCAAAGAGAGGCGCGATTTTTAGCCACACTTCCGATACGGAAATTTTGCTTCATCTCTTGGCGATGGCAAAAGGCGATATTGCAAAAATTACAGCCGATTCAATAAGACAGCTCGACGGAGCTTTTTCATTAGCCGTGCTTAGAGATAAAACATTAATCGGCGCAAGAGATAAAGACGGGTTTAGACCTTTGGGGCTCGGTAAGATTGGCAATTCTTATATTATAGCGTCGGAGAGCGCGGCTATCGAAGTAATCGGCGGGGAATATATCAGAGATATAGAGCCCGGAGAAATTATCGAGATAGAAAACGGTAAAATAAAAAAATCTTTTTTTTACGCAAAGAAACAAAAACAAAACACTTGTATTTTTGAGCAGGTTTATTTCTCAAGGCCGGACAGTTTGGCTTTTGGAAAAACTGTAAAAGAGGCGAGAACTAAAATGGGCGAATTTCTTGCCCATCAAATGAAAGATATCATTAAAAAAGCGGATATAGTGATGCCCGTTCCGGATTCTGGATTTTATGCGGCTCAGGGATTTTCAAGAACTTCGGGAATTATTTTTGAAATGGGTTTTATGAGAAATCATTATGTCGGCAGATCTTTTATAAAACCGTCTCAAAGTCTAAGAGAATTGACTGCAAAATTAAAACTTTTTCCGATAAAAGAAGTTGTGAGGGGAAAAGAAATTGTTCTTATAGACGATTCTATCGTCAGGGGCACGACTTCAAAAAGAATTATCGGATATTTAAGGAAGGCGGGCGCAAAGAAAATACATTTTGCATTGTCTTGTCCTTCAATAATTGCGCCTTGCTATTATGGAATAGACACGCCGATGAGAGATAATCTTATAGCGGCTCAAAAATCCATAGAGGAAATGAGAAAATATCTCGGCGTGGAAAGTTTGACTTTTTTGAGTTTGAAAAATTTAATCACGGCTTGCTCGATAAATAATTGCGGCAAAAACACTTTCTGCACGGCTTGTTTTACGGGAAAATATCCGACTAAAATTTCAAAAGAATCGTTTAAGAAAAAAATAAAAGAAAAAAATTATAGCGTTTGAGATGAAACTATTCGATTAAAAAATATAAATATAAAAGAGGATAGAAATGTCAAAATTTATTTTTATTACGGGCGGAGTGGTAAGCTCTTTAGGTAAAGGAATATCCGGCGCAAGCATAGGAAAATTACTTCAGCTTTATGGATTTAAGGTCAATATGATAAAGTTTGATCCTTATATAAATGTGGATCCCGGAACTATGAATCCTTATCAGCACGGAGAAGTTTTTGTAACTATAGACGGCGCCGAAACGGATTTGGATTTGGGAACTTATGAAAGATTTCTTGATATTTATACAAGCAAGGATAATACAAATACTGCGGGCGATATTTATAGAACTGTTATAGACAAAGAAAGACGCGGGGATTACGACGGCCAAACCGTTCAAGTAATTCCTCATATTACCGACGAGATTAAGAGAAGATTCTGCGCCTTAAAAAATGAATACGACATAACGATAATTGAAATAGGCGGAACGGTCGGCGACATAGAGGGGCTGCCTTTTATGGAAGCGGCGAGACAATTTCAAATTGAGAATAAAAAAGAGGATGTTTTTAGCATTCACGTTTCTTATATTCCTTACATTGCCGCGGCTCACGAACTTAAAACTAAACCAACTCAACATTCCGTCAACAAATTGAGAGAAATAGGAATTATGCCCGATATGATAATTTGCAGATCCGAAAAAGGTATAGACGAGGGACTAAAAAAGAAAATATCTTTGTTTTGTAACGTTAAGCAGAGTAATGTTATCGAGGCAAAAGACAGCCGCTCAATTTACTATATACCAGAAATGCTTAAAAATCAAAATGTCGATAAATTGATAATGGAAGGGTTGAAAATAAAACCGAAACATTCTTTTGATTGGTCTTGGATAAAAGAAATAAAGAAAAGATCGGAAAGTCTTGAGAAAAAAGTTTCCATAGCCGTCGTCGGAAAATATGCCGGATTAAAAGACGCGTATAAATCTATTCACGAATCTTTGCAAATTGCGGCGACTCAACATAAAGCTAAAATAGATATAGATTATTTAGGCGCCGAGGATAAAGATTTAATTGAAAAATTAAAAAATTACGACGGTATTTTAGTGCCCGGCGGTTTTGGCTTGAGGGGAGTCGAGGGAAAGATTAAAGCCATAACTTATGCGCGGGAAAATAACGTTGCATTTTTTGGCATTTGTCTGGGCTTGCAATGCGCGGCGATAGAAATTGCAAGAAATCTTGCGGGATTAAAAAACGCTCATTCGACTGAATTTGATCCAAAAACAAAATCTCCCGTCGTCACAATTTTAAGCGAGCAGAAAAATGTTAAATATCGCGGAGGGACTATGAGGCTTGGCAATTATACGGCGGATATAAAGAAAGGAAGTCTTGCCCACAAGCTCTATAGAAAAACAAAAGCGGAGGAAAGACATAGACATAGATATGAAATAAATCCCGAGTTTATCGAAGCGCTTGAAAACGCGGGCTTTAGCGTGAGCGCTTATCATAAAGGAATGCTGCCTGAAATAATGGAATTAAAAAATCATCCTTTTTTTATCGGCGCGCAATTTCATCCTGAATTTGGTTCAAGACCGATGAAACCGCATCCGATTTTTGAAGGATTTATAAAAGCGGCGTTAAGGAATAAAAATTGATGAGAGGCTTATTGTATGAATTTTTTTAAGATTGTCAGGAGACTGTCGAAAAATAAAATCATGAGGAAAATTGTGCCAAATTGTATTCAAAATATGTTATGGGATGAGTTTATAAAATCGCAAGGGAGGAAACTAAGATTAACTTTAATAAATTATTTTAGAGATAATATTGATAAGCAAAGCAATCAAATAAAAGAAGCGATAGAATTTTTGAGAAAACATAGAAATGGGATGTATGTAGATAAATTTGTAAAAATATGGTTAGAGAAGAAAAAAGATGGGGGGGGGGGGTATCTCCTATTTTAATTTCAATGGAGCGAAATTACCTGATATAAGTGATGATAAGCTAATGATGAAAGGCCTGCGTTTAATATTTCAAGATGTGTTTATGTTTCCATGTATATTAAATGATGATTACAATAAAGAGACGGTAGAATTGTTTGACCAATGTATGATGGAAGGACCATATGGATATAAAGACGGAAACTTTGATGTTACTGTAAAAGAAAATGATATGGTAATAGACGCGGGAGCGTGGGTAGGGGATTTCAGCGCTTATGCGGTATCAAAAGGTGCGGTTGCTTATGCATTTGAACCTATGAATAAATTGTTTGAATTATTGAAAAAGACATCTGAATTAAATGGAGGAAAAATTTATTCCATAAAGTTAGGACTTGGCCAAAAAGAAGATGAATTACCAATATATATAAATGAACAAAACAGTGAGGCAAACAGCTTGTATCCTAAAGAATATAAAGCATCAGAAATAATAAAAATAACAACATTAGATAAATTTGTAAAAGATAACAATATAAAAAAGATAGATTTCATAAAATCAGATATAGAGGGAGCCGAGAGAGATTTGTTGAGAGGAGCGCGAGAAGTTTTAAGAGAGTTTGCGCCTAAATTAGCGATATGCACATATCATTTTTTAGAAGATCCGGAACTGTTGGAGAAAATAATATTGGAAGCAAATCCGAAATATAAAGTTATACATACAAGACAAAAATTGTTTGCAAAGGTAGATTAAATATATAAGCGGCAGAGCTATTGCAATGACTGACGGTTTGAAATTGCACACTCTGTTTCAGAGGGGAAAAATGAATAATATAAAACAAACAAAAAATCTAAAAACAAAAACCGCGCAAAATGAAAAAAACAAAAACAATACGAAAACTTTTGTTTTGGATACGAATGTTTTGTTGCACGATCCCGACGCAATGTTTTCTTTCGGCGATAATAAAGTCGTTATTCCTATGACGGTAATTGAGGAATTGGATTTGTTTAAGAAATTAAACGACGAGAGGGGACGAAATGCGCGGCTTATAAGCAGAAAGCTTGACAGTTTAAGAATTAAAGGAAAACTATCTTTGGGAGTTGAAATAAAACACGGCGGGATTTTAAAAATTGAAATGCTTCAGGGGAATGCCGATTTGCCGAAAGATTTCTCGACCGATAAGACGGACAATACGATTCTTTCAATCGCTTTGCAGTTAAAGAAAAAACGCGAGAGAGTGATTTTTATTACCAAAGATATAAATTTGCGCATAAAGTGTGAAATGCTCGGTTTAGAAACGCAAGATTATGAAAAATTAAAAGTGAATGTCGATGAGTTATACACGGGTTGGCGGGAGTTCAAAGTTCCGGAATCTATAATAGATCAATTTTATAAAGATAGAAAACTTTTAATAAAAACCGAACTCTATCCTAACGAACTCGTTTGGTTAAAAGACGAAGCGGCAAGCTCAAAGAGCGCTCTTGCAAAATATTCTCAAAAAGAGAAAGCGCTGTTTCCTTTATTTCATCAAAATGTGTCGCCGTGGGGTTTGCAGGCTCTCAATATTGAGCAAAGATTTGCTATGGAATTGCTTTTGTGTAACGACATAAGTCTTGTAAGTCTTGTCGGGCTGCCGGGTTCCGGGAAAACAATTCTTGCTCTCGCCTGCGGTCTTCAGAGAACGGTCGAAGAAAGATGTTTTAGAAAACTCTATATCGCGCGTCCCATAATTCCAATGGGTAAAGATTTGGGATTTTTGCCCGGCACAAAAGAGGAAAAACTTGAGGCGTGGATGGGGGCGATAAATGACAATCTTGAATTTCTTATAGATAAGGATAAAATAGATTCTAAAACTGAGGGAAAAATAGATTATCTTTTTTCGTCCGGGCAAATAGAAGTCGATGCTTTGACCTATATAAGAGGCAGAAGTTTGCCAAAACAATATGTGATTATAGACGACGCTCAGAATTTAACTCCTCATGAAATAAAGACGATAATTTCCCGCGCGGGCAAAGAAACAAAAATTGTTTTGACGGGCGATCCAAATCAAATAGACAGTCCGTATCTCGACGCTTCGTCAAACGGACTTACTTATTTGGTTGAAAGATTTAAGGGTCAGGATATTTACGGGCATATAACTTTTTCAAGAAGCGAAAGAAGTCGTCTGGCGGCTTTATCGTCGGAATTATTATGAAAGCAAAAGAAAAATTTGCCGACTTGCATATACATACTATTTGTTCCGACGGTTCATGGACTCCGCGTCAAGCCGTTGAGGCTGCATTTGATAGAAATCTCTCGGCTATAGCCATAACGGATCACGATAATGTTGACGGGATAGACGAAGCGCTTGAAGCTGGAAATGAAAAAGGCGTTGAAATTATTCCGGGCGTGGAATTGTCTTCATATCTTAAAGGACAGGAAAACGAGCTGCATATTCTGGGTTATTATATCGATTATAAATCCCCCAACTTAAGAAAAATTCTCGACGCATTAAGAGAAGAGAGATTAAAAAGAGCGGAAAATATTTTAAGAAAGCTCAAAGAAAACGGCGTGATATTAAAAGACGATTCTTTTGTAAAAACTGCAAAAAGAAATTCTATCGGCAGACTGCATTTTGCAAAAGCATTATTAAACGAAGGATTTGTATCAAGTATTCAGGAAGCGTTTATAAAGTATTTAGGTTACAATTCGTCCGCTTATGTTCCAAAAGTTATGCTTCCCGCAGACGAAGCTATAAATTTAATAATTCAATCGGGAGGCATTCCCGTTTTAGCTCATCCTTATTCTTCGCGCTGTAATAAAGATTCTATAAAGCAATTGATAGAATACGGTCTTGCCGGATTAGAGGTATGGCATATAAAACATACTTCTCAAATGTCTAAAACATTTTTTGATTGGGCTATAGAGCTTGATTTAACAGCCACAGGCGGTTCGGATTGTCATGGAAATTATGATGGGAAAACTCCCGCTATAATGGGAAAATTGAAAATTTCTTATACAGCGGTTGAAAATCTTAAAAAAATTTTGAAAATAAGAAATGATAGAAATGTATAAAGATGCAAATTTGTTTAATCGATGATAACGGGCTGCGTTTTGTAAAGTTAAATTTGTCATTTATGAAGCTCGTGCCGGCGTTTTTATTGCTAATTAAATACAGAGAGTAAAAATATAAAGAGAGGATTTATTGTATGGAGTTTTTTAAGATTGCTAGAAATATTTCAACAAATAAAATCATAAAAAAGATTGTGCCAAGTTTTTTGTGGAATATAGCGCGAAATAAGGTTGTGGAAATAGAAGCTGTAAAATTGAGATTAACTTTAATAAATTATTTTAGAGATAATATTGATAATCAGAGTAATCAAATAAAAGAAGCGATAGGATTTTTGAGAAAACACAGTAATGGAATATTCATGGATGAAT